>NZ_JALEBG010000004.1 GCF_022758235.1 Pontibacter liquoris | reverse complement strand
CTTGCAAGTTGAAAAAAGGTTCTTACCTTTGCAGCCCGCTTCAGAGGGAAGGGGATAAAGGGAAGGCTGGTAACACAGCTTCTTCGATCAAAGGAAAGGTTGCAAGCACAGCTTCTCCGGTTGAAAGAAAAAGAAAAAAAACTTTCTGCCGGGTACTTGGAAAAAGGAAAAAGGTTCTTACCTTTGCATCCGCTTCCAGCAAGAAGGAAAGCTGAAAAGTACAAAAGAGTGACAGCGGCCAACCGGGCTGCTGAAAAGAAAAAAAGAGAGAAAATAAAGTTGCAGAATAGGAAAAGCTTTCCGACCTTTGCACTCCGCAAAACACGCTGACAAGGCCAGGCGAGCGGAAAACTTCAACAACATCACGACACACGAAAGGTGAGTCGGCAAGCAGAGACAACAGGTTTCTGACACGTTCTTTGAGAGATTGCTTAAGACAAAAAAAAGAATAAGGAAAAGGTGTTCCGCGTAAGGAATAAGACAAGTAAGCACATGCTACGTCAAGCCCTTCTTCGGAGGGGCACAAAAAAAGAAGAGTCAGCGGTCGGACAGACACATTTAAAATTTTCTATTACAATGGAGAGTTTGATCCTGGCTCAGGATGAACGCTAGCGGCAGGCCTAATACATGCAAGTCGAACGAGATCAGGAGCTTCGGTTCCTGGTTTAGTGGCGCACGGGTGCGTAACGCGTATGCAACCTACCTTCTATTGGGGGATAGCCTTCCGAAAGGAAGATTAATACCGCATAAGACCCCTGTCCCGGCATCGGGATGAGGTTAAAGCTGAGGCGATAGAAGATGGGCATGCGTGCCATTAGCTAGTTGGTTGAGGTAACGGCTCACCAAGGCTACGATGGCTAGGGGTTCTGAGAGGATGGTCCCCCACACTGGTACTGAGACACGGACCAGACTCCTACGGGAGGCAGCAGTAGGGAATATTGGGCAATGGCCGAGAGGCTGACCCAGCCATGCCGCGTGCAGGATGAAGGCCTTCTGGGTTGTAAACTGCTTTTATCAGGGAAGAAAACGCTCTTGCGAGAGTAACTGACGGTACCTGATGAATAAGCACCGGCTAACTCCGTGCCAGCAGCCGCGGTAATACGGAGGGTGCAAGCGTTGTCCGGATTTATTGGGTTTAAAGGGTGCGTAGGCGGCCCGGTAAGTCAGCGGTGAAATCCCAGGGCTCAACCCTGGAACTGCCGTTGATACTGCCGGGCTTGAGTTTGGTCGAGGCGGGCGGAACTGGTGGTGTAGCGGTGAAATGCATAGATACCACCAAGAACCCCGATTGCGTAGGCAGCTCGCTGGGCCAAAACTGACGCTGAGGCACGAAAGCGTGGGGAGCGAACAGGATTAGATACCCTGGTAGTCCACGCCGTAAACGATGAATACTCGATGTTGGCGATACACTGTCAGCGTCCAAGCGAAAGCGTTAAGTATTCCACCTGGGGAGTACGCCCGCAAGGGTGAAACTCAAAGGAATTGACGGGGGCCCGCACAAGCGGTGGAGCATGTGGTTTAATTCGATGATACGCGAGGAACCTTACCTGGGCTAGAATGCGCGTGACAGAAGCAGAGATGCTTCCTTCCTTCGGGACACAAAGCAAGGTGCTGCATGGCTGTCGTCAGCTCGTGCCGTGAGGTGTTGGGTTAAGTCCCGCAACGAGCGCAACCCCTACCTTTAGTTGCCAGCGAGTAATGTCGGGGACTCTAAAGGGACTGCCTTCGCAAGAAGTGAGGAAGGCGGGGACGACGTCAAGTCATCATGGCCCTTACGCCCAGGGCTACACACGTGCTACAATGGCCGGTACAGAGGGTCGCCACCTAGTGATAGGGCGCCAATCTCAAAAAGCCGGTCTCAGTTCGGATCGAAGTCTGCAACTCGACTTCGTGAAGCCGGAATCGCTAGTAATCGCGCATCAGCAATGGCGCGGTGAATACGTTCCCGGGCCTTGTACACACCGCCCGTCAAGCCATGGAAGTCAGGGAGACCTGAAGCCGGTGACCGTCAAAGGAGCCGTCTAGGGTAAAACTGGTAACTGGGGCTAAGTCGTAACAAGGTAGCCGTACCGGAAGGTGCGGCTGGATCACCTCCTTTCTAGGGACGACCGTTGACCTTCTCAGACAAAGCCGTGCTTGCAGAAGCTTGTTGCTATGGTGGGATGCCTTTTTTGTTCTTTTCTGCGTCTTAAGCAATTTATCTCAAAACTCATTTTTACTGGTTGCGTGTAAGCGCCCACCGGCGGCAAGAGCGCCGACTTCGGGCTTGTAGCTCAGGTGGTTAGAGCGCTACACTGATAATGTAGAGGTCCGTGGTTCGAGTCCACGCAGGCCCACACGCTTTTAATCCGGGGGATTAGCTCAGCTGGCTAGAGCGCCTGCTTTGCACGCAGGAGGTCAACGGTTCGACTCCGTTATTCTCCACACCAAGTAACCCATAATAAGTAAAAACAGCAGGTTTTTACTTCACATTTAGAGAAAGAGATCTTAGGGCAGGAGCAGGAGTGAAAACTCGTGACTCGGCACTCAAGACTCAGAACTAAACAAAGTTCTTTGACATAATGGAAGAGAGAAAAAAGTAAAGAAAAGTTTAGGCTATCTTTAAGTAGATAGCTCATGCAAACAAAGAAGAAGCGGGCTGGCTGTCGCAAGACAGCCGGCCAAGAACGCAGAGAAGGGCGCATGGGGAATGCCTAGGCTCTCAGAGGCGATGAAGGACGCGACAAGCTGCGAAAAGCTGCGGGGATTGGCACATACAAGTTGATCCGCAGGTATCCGAATGGGGCAACCCACTTGAATGAAGTTCAAGTATCCTATATGGAGGCAAACCCGGAGAACTGAAACATCTAAGTACCCGGAGGAAGAGAAAACAACAGTGATTCCGCAAGTAGTGGCGAGCGAACGCGGAACAGCCCAAACCAGTGCTGTTACGGCAGTGCTGGGGTTGTAGGGCCACGACATCGGACCAAAAACTGAAACGTAACGACCTGGGAAGGTCGGCTGGAAAGGGTGATAGCCCCGTGCGTGTAAGGTCTTTGGCCGTAGTGGTACCCTGAGTAGGGCGGGGCCGGTGAAACCCCGTCTGAAGCAAGCGGCACCATCCGCTAAGGCTAAATACTCCTGAGAGACCGATAGTGAACCAGTACCGTGAGGGAAAGGTGAAAAGTACCCTGAATAAGGGGGTGAAATAGACCCTGAAACCATGCGCTTACAAGCTGTCGGAGCCCCTTCGTGGGGTGACGGCGTGCCTTTTGCATAATGAGCCTACGAGTTACTCCTCTCTGGCAAGGTTAAGCCTCTCAAGGGGCGGAGCCGCAGCGAAAGCGAGTCTGAATAGGGCGCAGAGTCAGAGGGGGTAGACGCGAAACTTTGTGATCTACCCATGGGCAGGTTGAAGCTGTGGTAACACACAGTGGAGGACCGAACCAGTTTCCGTTGAAAAGGATTTGGATGACCTGTGGGTAGGGGTGAAAGGCCAATCAAACTGAGAAATAGCTCGTACTCCCCGAAATGCCTTTAGGGGCAGCGTCGTGGTGGAGTCTTGTGGAGGTAGAGCTACCGATAGGACTAGGGGGAGTCACATCCTACCGAATCCTGACGAACTCCGAATGCCACTAGATATACACGGCAGTGAGGCCTGGGGTGCTAAGGTCCCGGGCCGAGAGGGAAAGAACCCAGACCATCAGCTAAGGTCCCAAAGTTCATGCTAAGTTGAACAAAGGGGGTCCACTTGCTTAGACAGCCAGGAGGTTGGCTTGGAAGCAGCCATTCCTTTAAAGAGTGCGTAACAGCTCACTGGTCGAGCGAGAGGGCATCGATAATAATCGGGCATCAAGCATGGCACCGAAGCTATGGATTGTACTTTAAGTACACTGGTAGGGGAGCATTCCACCGGCGGCGAAGGCGTTCTGACAAGGAGCGTTGGAGCTTGTGGAAAAGCAAATGTAGGCATAAGTAACGATAATGCGGGCGAGAAACCCGCACACCGAAAGACCAAGGTTTCCTGATCAACGCTAATCGGATCAGGGTTAGTCGGGTCCTAAGGCCGAGGCGAAAGCGCAGGTCGATGGACAGCTGGTTAATATTCCAGCACCGGCTATGTATAGCGATGCGGTGACGGAGAAGTGAAAGGACCGCGCACTGACGGAATAGTGCGTTGAAAGTCGTAGGTATATTTTGGGTTGTGAAGTACGCCCGAGATGCTGAAAGCTGATAGTACTCCAAGGCTTCGGCCGCGGAGATAGTGTCCCTAATCCGGCTCCCTAGAAAACCCGCTAAGCGTTTAAATACATAGCCGCCCGTACCGCAAACCGACACAGGTGGTCGAGGAGAGAATCCTAAGGTGCTCGAGTGAATCACGGCCAAGGAACTCGGCAAAATGACCCTGTAACTTCGGGAGAAGGGGTGCTTCCTCTACGCAAGTAGAGAAGCCGCAGTGAAGAGGCCCAGGCGACTGTTTAACAAAAACACATGGCTTTGCAAAATCGAGAGATGACGTATAAGGCCTGACACCTGCCCGGTGCCGGAAGGTTAAGAGGGGGGGTTAGCTGTTAAAGGCGAAGCTCTGAATCGAAGCCCCGGTAAACGGCGGCCGTAACTATAACGGTCCTAAGGTAGCGAAATTCCTTGTCGGGTAAGTTCCGACCTGCACGAATGGTGTAACGATCTGGGCGCTGTCTCAGCCGTGAGCTCGGTGAAATTGTAGTCTCGGTGAAGATGCCGAGTACCCGCAACGGGACGGAAAGACCCCGTGCACCTTTACTATAGCTTAGCATTGCTGCTGGGCAACTCATGTGTAGGATAGGCCGGAGGCTTTGAAGCGGTGTCGCCAGGCATCGTGGAGCCTTCCTTGAAATACGGCCCTTGAGTTGCTTGGCACCTAACCTCTTACAGAGGGGGACAGTGCTTGGTGGGTAGTTTGACTGGGGTGGTCGCCTCCAAAACAGTAACGGAGGCTTTCAAAGGTACCCTCAGTACGCTTGGTAACCGTACGCAGAGCGCAATAGCAGAAGGGTGCTTGACTGTGAGGCCTACAAGCCGAGCAGGGCCGAAAGGCGGATATAGTGATCCGGTGGTTCCGCATGGAAGGGCCATCGCTCAAAGGATAAAAGGTACGCCGGGGATAACAGGCTGATCTCCCCCAAGAGCTCATATCGACGGGGAGGTTTGGCACCTCGATGTCGGCTCGTCACGTCCTGGGGCTGGAGAAGGTCCCAAGGGTTCGGCTGTTCGCCGATTAAAGTGGCACGCGAGCTGGGTTCAGAACGTCGTGAGACAGTTCGGTCCCTATCTGTTGTGGGCGTAGGAGATTTGAGGGGTTCTGACCTTAGTACGAGAGGACCGGGTTGGACGAGCCTCTGGTGTACCTGTTGTCGCGCCAGCGGCAGCGCAGGGTAGCTACGCTCGGATGGGATAAGCGCTGAAAGCATCTAAGTGCGAAACCCACCCCAAGATGAGATCTCCCTGTAAGGGCCGTTCCAGACGAGGACGTCGATAGGCTGCAGGTGTAAAGGCAGAAATGTCATAGCTGAGCAGTACTAATTGCCCGGGAGCGTTCTAGCCTGTCTTTCTTAAGACTAGGTGGCGTGGAAAACCAGCCCGCTGCTTCTTATTGCTTTATTTTTGTCTCTCTCCCATTCTTTGTCATACTCCATTCGTCCGCATAAAAGCCGGACAACGATAATGGTGGCTATGGCTCCGGTGTTCACCTCTTCCCATCCCGAACAGAGAAGTTAAGCCCGGACGCGCCGATGGTACTGGGGTCACACCCGGGAGAGTAGGTGGCCGCCAACCCTTTCATCCAACACCCCCTCTCCTTCACGGAACAGGGGGTGTTGCTGTTTTTACCCTATACCAACTCCTAAAGCAGAGGAGTATACCTATTACCTGGTAAAGAGGCTGGC
>NZ_JALEBG010000003.1:600000-807365 GCF_022758235.1 Pontibacter liquoris | reverse complement strand
CTCCTTCACGGAACAGGGGGTGTTGCTGTTTTTACCCTATACCAACTCCTAAAGCAGAGGAGTATACCTATTACCTGGTAAAGAGGCTGGCATATACTTAGGCCAGCCCGGCTTCACTTTCGTTGGAAGTACAAAGAGCTGTTTATACTTCGTTATACTTCATAGAGCTGGCCTCTGTGGTGTTCGGCTATTCCAAGTTCTTCTTCCTCTGCGCTCTGCGCCGAAAGCGGCTCCTGCAATCAACACGTAGGCACAAGCAAATGCTGGCACCAGGCATTAGGGTAATTACCTTAGTGTTAAGGACTATAGCTGCCTTACCTGAAAAAGCTAAACAGCTTCTGTTTAATCTAGCCCTGACATATGATCATAGCTGCTTCAGAACAGTTGTACAATAAAAAAGCCCCGGTTATACCGGGGCTTTGTACGTCAGTCTATTTCTGGAAGCTAGCTGTTGATAAACTTCGGATGGATCAGGTTTTCGAGGGAGAACACTTCATTCCATTTCTCCTGCGTGATACGTTCTCTTTCAATTACAACGATATCATGTATAGATTTACCGGTTTGTAGTGCTTCTTTGGCAATAGAGGAGCATTCTTCGTAGCCAAGTATAGGATTAAGCGCTGTAACAATGCCGATGCTGTTCATTACCATGTTCTTGCAGATCTCCTCGTTGGCCGTAATACCATCCACACATTTACTTTGCAAAGTATAGCAGGCATTTTCCATGTAAGTAAAAGAACTGAACAGGCTAAAGGCAATAACTGGCTCCATTACATTAAGCTGGAGCTGGCCGGCTTCGGCTGCCATCGTAATGGTGACATCGGTACCTATAACATAATAAGCGGTCTGGTTTACTACCTCCGGAATAACCGGATTTACTTTGCCAGGCATAATTGAGGAGCCGGGCTGCATCCGGGGCAAATTAATTTCGTTTATACCTGCCCTTGGGCCAGAAGAAAGCAAACGTAGGTCGTTACAGATCTTCGATATCTTTACGGCAGAGCGCTTTAACACACCCGATATCTGCACATAGGCACCTGTGTCACAGGTGGCCTCGATCAGATCTTCTGCCAGAACCAGCGGAATATCCGTTAGCTCCCGTAAATGCTCTGTTACTCTAACAGGGTAATCTGCAGGAGCATTAATAGAAGTACCGATTGCGGTGGCGCCCATGTTGATCTCGCAGATCAGCATTTTAACTTCATGCAGCCGCTGGATATCTTCTTTGATAGTGGTAGAAAAGCCATTGAACTCAGCACCCAGCGTCATTGGAACAGCGTCCTGCAATTGGGTACGGCCCATCTTCAGCACATCCTTAAACTCTTCGGCTTTGCGGGCAAATGCTTGCTGCAAGGCTTCCAGGCTCAGGATGTACCGCTCGATCTTATGGTATAAAGCGATCCGGAAAGCTGTAGGATAGGCATCGTTAGTGGATTGCGAAAAGTTAACGTGGTTATTCGGATGCAGGTAATCGTAAGCTCCTTTTGGGTGGCCAAGTATCTCCAGGCCAATATTGGCAATAACCTCGTTCACGTTCATGTTCACCGATGTGCCCGCGCCACCCTGAATCATATCGGTCACAAACTGGTCCAGGTACTCTCCGGCTATCAGCTGGTCGGCGGCCTGGCAAATAACCTCTGCTATTTTCGGATCAATTACCCCGCAGTCGCGGTTGGCCATGGCAGCTGCTTTCTTTACATACCCAAACGCCTGGATAAAAAGGGGCTCTTTTGAAACAGGTATTCCGGTGATGTGGAAGTTCTCTAAAGCGCGGGCCGTTTGTATGCCATAGTATGCGACATTGGGGATCTGTTTTTCTCCTAAAAAGTCGTGTTCTGTTCTGAATTCACTCATGTGCTGTTTTCTATCTTTTATAGTGCAAACAACTATTTATACTTGCCTACAAGGGTAGGGGTAGGTAAAGGTATACCAAGCTCCTGGGCTGTGTTCATCACAATGTCCGTGGCATATTGCTTGGTGCAGCGCAGTTGGCCTGTCTGGCTATACTCCGTAATCAGGCTTTGGTTGATGATGAGGCGGGAAGTGAACTCGCCATACTTCTCTATGATTGCTTTTTGTACCTGGGTAAGTGCCTCTTTGCGCTGCTCTGTTTCAGGCGTGCGCAGGGGCCGCTGCCAGCGGTTATCTGCAAAGTCGTGCGGAATGTTTAACTCTTGGGCTTCGTGCTGCGCCTGCTCCAGGGTTTCTTTCAACAGTTTCTCGTTACGAGGCTTTTTCAGGCCGCCGTGGATACCTTTGGTATGATGTAGCCATTCGTGTACGGCTACATCCGGTGTGCTGGCCAGCTCTACCAGGGCTTCGTTTCCGATCACGTATGAAGAGGGTTTGTTGAAGGCCTGCGCCATTTCATCCCTGAATGCGAATAACTTCTTCAGAATGAACTGCTGGTAAGTAGTAAGGCGGAAAGCATTGCGGAGCTTGAGGTGCGGGTTTTCCGGCTCTGAATAAGAGATCTGTTCCAACAGATGATCTTCCTCCTCCAGCCACGACAAGCGCCCTTTTTCCGCTAACTGGCTTACCAGGCGTTGCATCACCTGGTGCAGGTAGATCACATCGATGGCGGCGTAGCGGAGTTGCTCTTCGGTAAGCGGGCGCTTGTTCCAGTTGCTGGACTGCTGCGACTTATCAATTTCCTTTTCAAACTCTTCCTTTAAAACCGTGGCCAGCGAGGAGCGTTCGTAGTTCAGCAGTTTTGCCGCTACATCGGTATCCAGCACGCCCTTGATGTTGCAGCCCATCTTATTGAGCAACATAATATCATTATTGGAGTGATGGATGATCTTGGTGATCGCCGGATTTTCCAGCACTGTGTAGAGCGGCGCCAGCGTGGTCAGCGTAAAGGGATCTATGATATAACAGGTGCCACTTTCGTCGGCAATTTGTATCAGGCACAGGTTGAAGCCATACGTAAAGCGGTTCTGGTCAAACTCAAGGTCCAGCGCCAGCACCTTATTCTGCTGCAGCACTTCCACGGTGCGCAGCAAAGCTTTGTCCGACTCAATGAGCTTAATGGCCATGCCGTCGTGCATTAGCGGTGTATTTTCCATTCCTAAAGTTAAAATGTTTACTGCACATAAGCACCCTCTGCACTTTATTCTTTTGTACTCTTCCCACGGCCCTATTCGTTCTGGTGGGCACAAAAAAAGTCTCTGCCCAGGCGGGCAGAGACTTAGGGAATGGTAATGTAAAAACTAGGTTATTCTACAGGAGGCTGCTCCTCTTTAATGTTGTCTATAACGCCATCGTTTACAGTAGAGTCCTGCACCACAGTCGTATCAGAATCCATGTTGCTATCCGTAGTAGTCGTATCTACCTGATCAGTGGATTCCATTGTATCAGATTCGGTTGCATTATTGTTATCGGTGCCACAAGCCGTAAATGCAAAAACTGCAAAGGCGGCAAAGGCTAATTTCCATGTCTTTTTCATAAGAATATCAATTTGTGTACAAATTAATTTTTGTACTCTTTATACTCCCATACGCGTCAGGTAACCCCCGGAAGGAAGTATAACTGTGTTTTTAGAAGTTAACGGTACTTATACTTACGTAAAGGGCCCTTAATTCGGGATGGAAGACATGCGCCGGGCAAACAAGTATAAAGTTATAGTAAAGGCAGGAGTTTACATAGTATAAAAATTTATAATTAAAGTCACAATATGTAACTTGATGATATGCTAAGCCGGGCCGGCAGTATGCCCCGTGAGTTAGCAGTAAATAATTTCGCATCACTTTATAAAATCAAAAGCTATGAAACAACCAATGTACCGCAGTATCTGGGCTTTCTCACTTGCCCTGTTTTTCCTTTCACTGTCTGGCTGCGACAGACTGGATGATGTTATTCCAGGAGGCGACAAGGACCACGCCAGAACTTATTACGGCCCTTCTACTACGGTAGGGGATGGCTATGCCAAAGCCTGGGTTAAGCTGGACAAGGATGGAAAACCGGAAGCGATCGGGATGAACGTATCGGTAAAGGCAGTGGAAAGCCTGGCCAAGCAGCCGGATGCCATGTTTACGCTGCCCTTACCGGAGCAGGGTGCTAAAACGCCTTTTAAAACCATCTCGCTGGATTGGAACAGCATGGGGCACCCGGAAGTATACTTTGTCCCTCACTTTGATGTTCACTTTTACATGATCTCCGATGAAGAAAGGGCGAAGATCACCGGGGGGCCGCAGGAGAATACGGACAGCTTTAAAAAGAACTACATGCCAGAAAACTACTCCTCCGGCATGTTTGCCGTGCCGAATATGGGCGTGCACTGGGAAGACTTGCATGAACCGCAGCACAATGGCGGCGAATTTACAAGAACCTTTATCTATGGCGCAAATAACAACAAGGTGATCTTTTTTGAGCCCATGGTAGCCGTTACCTACCTGCAGCAGTTAGCACCTAACGCCGTGATGAAGATGGATGTGGCCCAAGCCCCAAAAGTGCAGAAGTCCGGCTATTATCCGTTAACCTATACTATTGTGCATAATACAGCAGCCAAGGAGTATAGCGTATCGTTAACCGACCTACGCTATAGAAAAGCAAAGTAAGTATAGCCATAAGTAAAAGAGCCCCTGCATACAGCAAAGTATGCAGGGGCTCTTTTATGAAATAGGCAGGCTACCGGGAAGCGCTGGCGCTATTGGTGCCGGAAAGCGAAGCGTCGCGCTTTGCTTTAAACTCGGTCCCTTCTTTCCATTCAGGATATTTCGGGGTATTTGCCACTCGCAGGCCAACCCGGAAAAAGAGCTGCAGGTCCTCCACGGCGCCGTCCAGGTTCCAGTCGTCCCGCACCTCGTCGCTTACTTTGTGGTAATCTTTGGCTGTATAGTTTTCCTGCCATTTCTTCACATAATCGGCAGGCTGGTTGCGGGCCACTACCCCCGATTCGGCATACAGGGCCGGAACGCCCTGCTTGGCAAACTCGAAATGATCGGAGCGGTAAAAAGAGCCGTTCTCCGGTGAAGACTCCGGCACAATGTGGCGCTTCTGTGATTTTGCTTCCTGCGCCAGCACGTCTTCCAGCGTAGAGTTTCCATAGCCGATCACGGTCACATCCTCTGTCGGGCCATAGGCATTCAGCACATCCATGTTGATATCGGCCAGTGTTTTATTCAGCGGGTACAGCGGGTTAGTGGCGTAATACTTAGAGCCCAGCAATCCTTTTTCCTCGCCGGTTACTGCCAGAAACAGGATGGAGCGCTTAGGCTTCTGAGGCAGCTTGGTGAATGCTTCGGCCAGTTCAAGCAGGCCGGCAGTGCCGCTGGCGTTGTCCAGGGCCCCGTTGTATACCTGATCGCCTTTCAGGGAAGGATCTTTGCCCAGGTGGTCCCAATGGGCAGAATAAACCACATACTCCTCTTTCAGTTTTGGATCAGCGCCTTCGAGCTTGGCAATCACATTGCGGGACTGGATCTCACGCAGCTTGTTTTTAATACTGAAGTTGGCTTTGGCATTTAGCGGCACAGGTTTAAAGTCCTTTTGAAGGGCAGCCTGCTTCAACTGCGCAAAGTTCTTGCCGGCCGCTGTGAAAAGCTGCTGTGCCTTATCCGTAGTGATCCATGCCTCCACTTTGGCGCGATCCATGTTTTTGTTAGGGTTATTGATATCGAAGTTCTCCCGGCTGTGGCTCCCTGAGATCACCTCATAGGGATAGCCGGCCGGGCCCGTTTCATGAATGATGATTGCGGCAGCCGCGCCTTTCTGGGCAGCAATCTCATACTTGTAGGTCCAACGGCCATAGTAGGTCATGGCTTTGCCACCGAAGATGGTGCTGTCCAGTTGCCCTGCATTGCCGGGAGCGGGTACCGGCGGGTCATTGATCAGCATGACGATTGTCTTGCCTTTCACGTCCACATCTTTGTAATCGTCCCAGCCATACTCAGGTGCTACAATGCCATAGCCCACAAACACCATATCGGAGTTCGTTACGTCGATGCTGGGAACAAAACGCCTGGTGAGCGCTACGTAATCTGTGGGGAAGGTAAGGCTGATTGTTTTGCCGCCCGCCTCGAACGATGCCTTGGGCTGCGGGGTAAAACCAACCATGGGTACGTTCTGCACATAGGTGCCATCAGGGTTGCCAGGCTGCAGGCCCAGTTGTTTAAACTGGCGGGTAAGGTAGTTAACCGTCGAATCCTCGCCTGCACTACCCGGTGCCCGGCCTTCAAAGGCATCAGAGGCCAGCACTTTGGTGCGCTTTAAAAGATCCGCAGCCGTTATACTTTGTAACGCGGGCTTTAAAACAGTGCTGGCGACCGTTGTGGTTGCTGCTGCTTCGTCGTTGGTATCGGCTACCTGGCGGGCGCTTTCGTTGCAGCCTATTGCCAGCAGGCCCAGCAGGGTGAGCAGCGGAAGGTTATTTTTCATAGAGCATACTTGTTTAGTCTTGCTGAAGATAAGAACAATTCCCGGACCTGCTGCGCAGGGGCAAACAAGCCACTGCAACCGGCACATGCCGGCAGCAGCTTCAGGACATCCCATCTTATACGTGGAGGCGGTGTGCGGGTATGGCACGGGTAAAAGCCCAGTTTGTTCCGATGATCTTTTACCTGCCGCAAGGGCAGGTAGTTTTCATAACTTGGAGAGGCGGCGCAAAAGGAACATTCTAAGCTTTTACTGGTGCATTAAATACGGTAATAAATGCGTGTCATGGTGTTTTCATAGGGGTCGTAGCCCGGGCGTTTATGGCTAAAGCGGTCATCGAGCAGCTTCAGGTTTTTAATTTTGCTGAACAGAAAACAGCGCCATACTCCTTTTATACCTGTCTCTGCCGTGTTGCTTGTTTGCCAGGCATGCAGGCAGTCTTCGCCATTTTTGTTACAACCCAGCAGGTGTGGCTCTACAATGCAGCTTTCAGCATCATAGTCGAACGCAACAAGTAGCCTTGCTCCAATTGCATTCGATAACTCTTCCAACAGGTAACTATACATAAGTATAAATGGTTAGTCAACAGGAACATCCGCCTACGATTTGAGCACATCGTGCTGGTAAGATCACTTAAGAGTAAGTTAAAGATAGTATGTTGCGGCAGCATTAAACAGGAAACCAAACGTATGAAAGTAACATGCCTTTTTAGCTGATTAGGCCTCCTGCAGCGCAAGTAAACTTAGTATATACAGCGTGAAAGTGTATTGTGTGTTATTTCATACCTAACAAAAGTAACATGGCAGTTATTTTGAAAATGAGGCGATGGCATAACAATGCAGCTTAAAATGCGTTGGCCTGCTGCTGCTCCTGCCTGGCAGAGCGGATTACTTGAGCAGGTAGGAACCTGCGTAGGCAGGTATAATTTCAGCAGGCGATTACGTACACTTTAAGCAAGATGCCCGTTAAGCAAGTAGGTAGCACAGCAGAAGTAGTACCCAATTGGTTGCTATAGTCTTGTTTTTAAGGGTTATTTGCGTATGCGAATACATGAAATTTGATTTGTAAGAAATACTACTAACTTTGCCTTTACACACAGTCGTAATACCTATGGATAAATATAGCTATATCGCCAACGCGCACGGCGACTACATTGATAAGCTGTACAAAGCTTATCAGCAGGATCCGGAATCAGTTGATTTCGGGTGGCGCAAGTTTTTTGAGGGATTTGATTTCTCGGCCGCCTATAACGGCAACGGCCACGAAGCAGCACCAGCGGCAGCTCCTGCTCCGGCCAAAGGCGCGGAAGCCACAGGCGAGTCAGCGAAAGAAGTAGCGGTGCGTAACCTGATCCACGCTTACCGCACCCGTGGCCACCTGCGCTCCAAAACCAACCCGGTGCGTATGCGCAAAGATCGCCGTGCAAGATTAGACCTGGCCGATTTCGGCTTATCAGAAGCAGACCTGGACACCGTGTTCCAGGTAGGCGATGTGATCGGTATCGGGGCGGCTACGCTGCGTGATATTGTTGCTTCGCTGCAAAAGATCTACGAAGGTCCGATTGGGTTTGAGTACATGTACATCCGCGACCCGGAGGTATTGGAGTGGTTCAAGCAGAAAGTGGAAACCGAGTCGCTGAACTTTAACCCCTCCATCGACTTTAAGAAGCGCATTCTCTACAAGCTGAACGAAGCCGTGGTGTTCGAGAATTTCCTGCACACCAAGTTTCTGGGCCAGAAACGCTTTTCACTCGAAGGGGGCGAAACAACCATTCCCGCGCTGGATGCCATCATCGACCGCGGCGCTGAACTGGGCGTAGAGGAAGTGGTGATCGGGATGGCACACCGTGGCCGCCTCAACGTGCTGGCCAACATCATGGGCAAAACCTATGAGCAGATCTTCTCTGAATTTGAAGGCACCGCCGTTCCGGACCTAACCATGGGCGATGGCGACGTGAAATACCACATGGGCTACTCTTCGGAAGTAGTGACGCCATCGGGCCACAAAGTTAATCTGAAACTGGCGCCCAACCCCTCGCACCTCGAGGCGGTAAACCCGGTAGTAGAAGGGTTTGTGCGTGCTAAAATCGATACGCTTTATAACAAAGATGCCGATAAAATATTACCCATCCTTATACATGGCGATGCTGCCCTGGCAGGGCAGGGTATTGTGTATGAGGTAACGCAGATGTCGAATCTGGAGGGGTACAACACGGGCGGTACGATCCACTTTGTGATCAACAACCAGGTAGGCTTTACCACCGATTTTGAAGATGCCCGTTCTTCTATCTATTGTACGGATGTGGCCAAAGTTATTGATGCGCCGGTGCTGCACGTAAACGGCGACGATCCGGAGGCCGTGGTGTTTGCTATGCGCATGGCCATGGAATACCGTCAGCGCTACAACAACGATTTCTTCATTGACATGGTGTGCTACCGCCGCCATGGCCACAACGAGTCGGATGAGCCGAAGTTTACCCAGCCGCAACTTTATAACCTGATCTCCAAGCACGCTAACCCGCGCGAAGTATACAACAAGGAGCTCATCAGCCGCGGCGAGGTAGATGCCGAGCTGGCCAACAACATGGACAAGGAGTTCCGGCAACTGCTGCAGGACCGCCTTGACATGGTAAAGCAGAAGCCGCTGCCTTATAACTACCAGTCGATGGAAATAGAGTGGCAGTCGCTGCGCCGTTCCACGCCGGAAGATTTCAACCAGTCGCCTGAAACCGGCGTGCCGCTACAGGTGATAGAGCAGGTGGGCCAGGCGCTGACCACGTTGCCGCAGGGCTTCAAACCGCTGAAGCAGATCGAGAAACTGCTGAAAGAGCGCAAAGACATGTTCTTTGAAACAAAGCAGCTCAACTGGGCAGCCGGCGAGTTGCTGGCTTACGGTTCGGTGCTGTTAGACGGCCATATCGTTCGCTTCTCGGGCCAGGATGTGCAGCGGGGTACTTTCTCGCACCGCCATGCCGTGTTGCACGATGCCGTGACCAGCGCTCCTTATAACAACCTGAACCACATGGCCGAGAAGCAGGGCTCGTTTGAGATCTACAACTCGCTTTTGTCGGAGTATGGTGTGCTGGGCTTTGAGTTTGGGTATGCCATGGCAAACCCCAATGCGCTGGTTATCTGGGAAGCCCAGTTCGGCGACTTTGCCAACGGCGCTCAGGTCATGATCGACCAGTTCATCACAGCTACCGAATCGAAGTGGCAGCGTATGAACGGCCTGGTGATGCTGCTGCCACATGGCTACGAAGGCCAAGGGCCTGAGCACTCGAATGCCCGTCCGGAGCGCTTCCTGCAGCTGGCTGCCGAGAACAACATCTTTGTGACCTACATTACCACACCGGCAAACTTCTTCCACTTTATGCGTCGCCAGCTCGCGCTGCCGTTCCGCAAGCCGGCAGTTAACATGTCGCCAAAGTCGTTGCTGCGTCATCCGCTGGTGGTTTCTCCGGTAGAAGACTTTACGTCCGGAAGCTTTAAAGAAGTGATCGGAGATGATTATGCAGTTGCCAAATCAGTAACGAAAGTGTTGCTGTGCACCGGCAAAGTATACTTCGATCTGCTGGAAGAGCAGCAGAAAAACAAGCGCAAGGACGTGGCCATCATACGCCTCGAGCAGCTGGCACCTTTCCCGCAGGTGCAGCTGGAGGCAGAACTGCGCAAATATCCTAACGCCAAAGTTTACTGGGTACAGGAAGAGCCTGCCAACATGGGCGCCTGGACGTACATCCTGCGCCTGATGCGTAAGAGCATAGAAGACGTAGTAGCCCGTAAAGCCAGTGCCTCGCCTGCTACCGGTTACATGAAAGTGCATGTAAAAGAGCAGCAGGATATTGTGGACAGAGCATTTGCTGTTTAATCAGAAGTTAAAAATTAGACATTATATAGGAGGGAAGCCATCCAAAGGCAAGTCTTTCATGGTCTCCCTTCTTTATAATTCGTAATTCATAATTCGTAATTCCTAATTGAATAAAATATGAGCTTAGAAGTAAAAGTGCCTGCTGTGGGTGAGTCGATCACCGAGGTAACCATAGCCCAGTGGCTAAAGAAAGACGGCGACCGCGTGGAGATGGATGAGGTGATTGCGGAACTGGAATCTGATAAAGCCACGTTCGAACTGCCCGCCGAAGCTGCAGGAATTTTACGCATTGTAGCCCAGGAAGGCGACACAGTGGATGTGGGGGCTATTATCTGCCGCATCGAAGACAATGGCGCTGCCACCAGCCCAGCCGCTCCCGCAGCTGCTGCCCAGGCATCAGCTCCTGCTGCTCCGGCAGCGGCCGAGCCTGCCCAAGCATCTGCCACGCCAAGCGGTGCCGGCGAGGCCGTGGAAATGAAAGTGCCGACTGTAGGCGAATCGATTACAGAAGTTACCATTGCCAACTGGCTCAAACAAGATGGTGACCATGTAGCCATGGATGAAGTGATCGCGGAGCTGGAGTCTGATAAAGCTACCTTCGAGCTGCCGGCAGAAGCGGCTGGTACCCTGCAGATCGTAGCCAAACAAGGCGATACAATTGAGATCGGTGCCACCATTTGCCGCATACTGCCAGGTGCAGGCGCAGTGCAGGCAAACGCACAGGCTGCTGCCAAGCAGGAGGCGGCTACCCAGCAGGTAGCCGCTGCGCAGCCAGCCGCCGCTACGTCTGGTGCCCAGACTTATGCTTCCGGTACGCCATCGCCGGCGGCCGGTAAGATCCTTTCCGAGAAAGGCATTAACCCCGCTCAGGTACAGGGCACAGGCCGTGATGGCCGCATCACCAAAGAAGATGCCCAGGGCGCGCAGGCCAGACCGGTTGCACAGCCAGCTGCCGCAGCTCCTACTAAACAAGAGGCTGCTGCCCCAGCTGTAGCCGGCGAGCGCAACCAGCGCCGCGAGAAAATGAGCTCGCTGCGCAAAACCGTTTCCCGCCGCCTGGTGCAGGTGAAAAACGAAACGGCCATGCTCACCACCTTCAACGAGGTAGACATGAAGCCGATCATGGACATCCGCGCCAAGTATAAAGACAAGTTCAAGGAGAAGCACGAGGTAGGCTTAGGCTTTATGTCGTTCTTCACCAAGGCGTGTACTGTAGCCCTGCAGGAGTGGCCGGCCGTCAATGCGCAGATCGATGGCAATGACATGATTTTTAATGATTTCTGCGATATTTCCATTGCCGTGTCGTCACCTAAAGGCCTGGTGGTACCGGTTATCCGTAACGCCGAGCAACTGACGCTGGATGGCATCGAAAAAGAAGTAGTGCGCCTTGCCAAAAAAGCCCGCGATGGCAAGTTGTCGATCGAGGAGATGACGGGCGGTACCTTCACTATCACCAATGGTGGTGTGTTCGGTTCCATGATGTCTACGCCGATCATCAACGCGCCGCAGTCGGCTATACTTGGTATGCACAACATCGTGCAGCGCCCGGTTGCCATCAACGGACAAGTAGAGATCCGCCCGATGATGTACCTGGCCCTGTCTTATGACCACCGCATCATCGACGGCCGTGAGTCGGTAAGCTTCCTGGTGCGTGTGAAGGAGCTCATCGAAGATCCGATGCGCTTGTTATTAGGCGTCTAAGCTAAATTATGAATTAGAAATTAGAAATTAGAAATTGTGCGGGAGGAGAAGAAGGAGAATGTCATTTGCGACAAGAGCTATGCTTTTGCCCTTCGTGTAATCAAGCTTTATAAATTCTTAACAGGAGAACATAAAGAGTTTGTACTTGCAAAGCAACTGCTACGAAGTGGTACTTCCATTGGGGCAAATGTAGAGGAAGCCATTGCTGCAAGTTCTAAAGCTGATTTCATTCATAAATTAAACATAGCCGCAAAAGAGGCTAGGGAAACCTCATACTGGCTGCGCCTGCTTAAGGACAGCCAGTACATTCCCGAAAATGCGTTTGATTCCACACATGAGGATTGCATGCAGTTAAGAAAGATCATCAGCAAAATCCTTATCACAATGAAGTCAAACTCATAATTTCTAATTTTTAATTTCTAATTTGAAAGAAATGAAATACGATGTAACCGTAATCGGTTCTGGTCCTGGGGGCTACGTGGCAGCGATCCGTTGCGCGCAGCTGGGCCTGAAAACTGCAATCATAGAGAAGTATAACGTGCTGGGCGGCACCTGCCTTAACGTGGGCTGTATCCCGTCCAAAGCGCTGCTCGATTCGTCGGAGCATTTTCACAATGCCGCGCATTCCTTTAAGGAGCACGGCATCGAGCTGGAAAACCTGCAGGTGAACATGGAGCAGATGATCACGCGCAAAGCAGGCGTGGTAAAGTCGAACAACGATGGCATTGCGTTCCTGATGAAGAAGAACAAGATCGATACCTACTTCGGCCTGGGATCTTTTGTGAACAAGAACACGATCAAAATCACCGACGCCGAAGGCAAAGAGCAGCAGATCGAAACAGACAGAACTATCATCGCAACGGGTTCCAAGCCAACCTCCTTGCCGTTCCTGCCTGTTGATAAAAAGCGCATCATTACGTCTACAGAGGCGCTGACACTCACCGAGGTTCCGAAAAACCTGATCATTATCGGGGGTGGTGTGATCGGCCTGGAGCTGGGTTCGGTGTATGCACGCCTGGGAGCAAAAGTACAGGTGATAGAGTACATGGATTCCATCATCCCGACCATGGACCGCGCCCTGGGCAAAGAGCTGATGCGCATCCTCAAGAAAACACTGGGCTTTGAGTTCTTTATGAGCCACAAAGTGACTGGCGCTACCAACGAAGGCGAAACAGTAAAAGTAACAGCCGAGAATCCGAAAGGTGAGGCTGTGACGTTCGAAGGCGACTATGTGCTAGTATCGGTGGGCCGCAAGCCCTACACCGAAGGCCTGGGCCTGGAGAACGCCGGCGTGCAGATGGGCGAGCGCGGCATGATTGCCGTGAACGATCACCTGGAAACCAACGTACCCGGCATTTTCGCCATCGGCGACGTGATCCGTGGAGCGATGCTGGCGCACAAAGCCGAAGAAGAAGGCGTGCTGGTAGCCGAGTATATGGTGGGGCAGAAGCCGCATATCAATTATAACCTGATCCCAGGGGTGGTGTATACCTGGCCGGAAGTGGCTGGCGTAGGCTTTACCGAAGAGCAGCTGAAGGAGCAGGGCCGCGCTTACAAAACCGGTTCGTTTCCGTTCAAAGCTTCGGGCCGTGCCAAGGCATCCGGCGATACGGATGGCTTTGTGAAAGTGCTGGCCGACCAGGCGACCGATGAGATTCTGGGCGTGCACATGATCGGCCCGCGCATTGCCGACCTGATCGCAGAGGCAGTAACGGCCATGGAGTTCCGGGCTTCTGCCGAAGACGTAGCCCGCATGAGCCACGCGCACCCGACCTACGCCGAAGCCATGAAAGAAGCGTGTCTGGCAGCCACCGAGAATCGCGCCATCCATATATAAGCGGCTATTCACGAGCTATACATGCAGCGCCACCCTCCAACAGGGTGGCGCTGTTTGTTTTTATACCTCCCAAAGTATGGCCTGGCAGGTGCGCGTTTCTGATGCCTGGTTCAAAGCTGCGCGCAGGCCTGTAAGTTGCTGTGACTCTTTGAGTAGCCACAGCTGATGAACTGCCTTTTATACTTGCAACAGCCTCTGTATGACCTCTAAAAAATATTTATACTAAAATAGTTGGTATTTCTGAATCATTATATACATTTGTAGTGTACTAGATAACTAATACACCACACGAATAAAACTATGATAAAACTATCAGACATTCACTTCAGGTATAAAAAGAAGAAGCCGCTCTTCGATAACCTGAATCTAACCCTGCAGCCGGGTTTTATCTATGGCCTGCTGGGAAAAAACGGTGCCGGCAAGTCATCGTTGCTCAAACACATCAGCGGCTTGCTTTACCCCGACAGCGGCCACTGTAATGTGTTTGGGTATGAGGCATCGGCGCGCAAGCCCGAGATGCTGCAGGACGTGTACCTGATTCCGGAGGAGTTTAACCTGCCACCCCTTAGCATGGCCAGCTTTGTAAAGATCAGCGCGGTTTTCTACCCCAAATTCAGCCACAACCAACTGCAGGCCTACCTGGCAGAGTTTGAGCTGGACGAGGCGGCCAGGCTATCGACACTGTCGTACGGGCAGAAGAAGAAGTTCCTGATCGCCTTTGGCCTGGCTACTAATGCCCGCGTGCTGCTCATGGACGAGCCCACCAACGGCCTGGACATTCCTTCCAAAAGCCAGTTCCGCAAAATTATGGCCGCAGCGCTCGACGAAGACAAGATCATCATCATCTCTACCCACCAGGTGCGCGATTTGGAGAACCTGATCGATAACGTGGTGGTGCTGGAGAGCGGCCAGATCATCTTTAACCACAACATTGCCGAGATCTCCGAAAAGCTGGCCTTTGAACACAACCTGGCAGGCATACCGACCGACGAGGTGCTGTATGCTGAAGAGATGCAGGGCCGCAAAGCAGGCATTGTGAAAAACCTGGCCGGTCAGGACAGCCGCATCGACCTAGAGCTGCTGTTTAACGGCATCGTGAAAAACGCAGCAAGTATAAACGACCACTTTGCCAACTACAAGTATGAATACTAAACCACTTCGCTTCAGGCTAAAGCAACTATGGCTGCCTGTCGGTTCGCCGCTTATTGCCGTTATGGCCATTGGCTGTGCCTTGCTGGTAGAGACCCGGCCCGTAGATTATACCCAAACGTTGGAACTGGTGCTGAAAGGCATCGTCAACGATTCCATACTTCTAACCATTCCTACAAAATAGAACGATGACTACTGACCTGAACCTGAAACGGCTGGGCTTCTTTTTAAGAAGGCAGCTATACTTAAATTTTAGCACCATGTGGATGGCGCTGGCAACCATCCTGGGCCTGCTGTTCCTTATCTCGGCCATTGTGCTCTATGCCCGGCCCGCTATCGTAATGGGGCTGCCCGGCCTGATGGGACTGCGCAACTTTTACCTGGTGGTGTTTATGCTGGCTGGCTACGTGTTCACCAGCAAGGTGTTTGACGAAATGCACGCGCCGCAGAAAAGCTACATGTTCCTGACGCTGCCCGTGTCGGCTACAGAAAAGCTGCTGAGCGCCTGGCTCATCACGTCGCCGGTGTATGTACTGTTTTTCGGCCTGGTTATGCTGCTGCTTTCCCTGTTCGCCTCCCTGTTTTCCGGGCAATTGCATGCGCTGCCCTACCTTTTCGACGAGCATTTCTTTAACTGCATCAAAGTATACCTGGTGACGCAAGCTGTATTTTTGCTGGGCGCTACTGCCTTCCGGGGCAACAACTTCCTGAAAACACTGCTGGCCCTGATCGTGGTGGCATTCGCCATTGCTGCCTACACCGGCGGGCTCGGCTACCTGCTGTTTGGGCAAAGCAACTACCGGGGAGGCCCGAGCGATGAGTTTAAAGATACGGCAGAGTACATCTTTAAAAATATTATCCCGCTGCTGTTCTGGTGGCTGCTGGCGCCTTTTATGTTGCTGGTTTCTTATTTCAAACTAAAAGAAAGGCAGGTGTAAGATGGAGTATAAAGAGAATCAAGCCATTTACCTACAGATCGCCAACCGTTTTTTCGAGAACATCCTGCAAAAGAAATGGGACAGCGGCGACAAAATTCCCTCTATCCGCGACATGGCCGTGGAGTTTGAGGTGAACCCCAATACCACGATGCGCACCTTCAATTACCTGCAGGACAAAGGCATTATTTACAACAAACGGGGCATCGGCTACTTTCTGGCAGATGACGGTTTTGAGCGCACCATTGCCATTAAAAAAGAGCAGTTTCTGGAAGAGGAGTTGCCGGTGTTCTTCAAAAATATGCAGTTGCTGGGCCTCTCGCTCGACGACCTGAAAGCCTATCACGAAAAGGTAGCCCCCAGCCCGCAGCAGTAAGTATAAACTTATTTGTTATGACTAAAGCACGAAACACGATGAATACGAGTAATAAACTTTTGCTGGGCCTGTTGCTAACGGTGGTGGCCTTTATAACCGTGATGATCGGTACTGCTAAATTTTACGAACAGGAAAGAAAAGCGCAGGAAGGATCAGGCCGGGAACTTATAGCGCCGCCTGCACCTCCGGCACCACCCGCTACGCCGCCTGCGCCTGCGCTACCGGGAAATTAAACAGCCGGGCCGCACCCAGATTTATAGTGGGGGAAGTATAAATTTAGGTGGGGCCCTGCAACCTTTGCGCTTTTGCTTCCATCTCTTAGGCACAATAAAAGTATAACTCCTAAGAAATAATATGATGAAAAAGCTACCCCTGATACTGGTTATTCTGTTGCTGCCCCTCCTGTCTTTTGCACAAAGCAGTGTGAATGCCGCCGACATTGTGGCAAAGATTAACCGTGGTGAGGCCGTCTCTTATAAGAACGTGGTTATAACGGGCGATCTGAATATGACCAAGCTCAAGAACATGAAACAGAAGGGCAATAATGGCGATAACAGCTCACGGGAATTCCTGAGTGTGGTTACCGTTCCGCTCACGTTTGTGAACTGTACTTTCCGGGGCGATGTGCTGGCTTATTTTAACCCTGATAACGGCCGCAACATGGTACGCTCTATAAACGAAGTATACAACACCGACTTTGCAAAGGAGGTCCGCTTTGAGAATTGCACCTTTGAGCAGGAAAGTGCCTTCAAGTATTCTGCGTTTAAAGGGGGCGCTTCTTTCGCCGGCAGCCGTTTCGCTGAAGAAGCTCTTTTCAAGTATAGTGACTTCGATAAACTGGTAAATTTCAGCCAGGCCCGCTTCAGCGACGACGCAAACTTTAAGTATGTCAGCTTTCCGGTAACGGCCAACTTCAGTGGCGCTGTGTTCGGGGGAGAAGCTAACTTTAAGTATGCCAAATTTGCGGAAGGGGTAAGTTTTCAGAAAGCTGTATTTGATGGACTGGCCAACTTTAAATATGCCAAGCTCTCGGAGCCGTTTAACCTGCGGGGCGCCTCCTTTAAAGGCGACGACGACTTTAAGTATACCAGCCTCAACAACCAGTCTGTCACCCTCTCGAGCCTGCAACAGGACAACCAATAACCTATTTCCTGCTACAAAAGCGCCACCCCACTCAGGTGGCGCTTTTGATTTAGCTACCCTGCAGCATGGCCAGCAGCCTGCCGGTGCCGTCTGCCGGACTATATGCTTTTACCGGCGGTAAGCCCAGCCACGCTGTGCGCACCTCGTTTACCACCGCCAGTGTTACTGGTGGCTTTAAGCGTTCGGTTGCCAGGGCAAGGGCTACAGCCGTTTTCAGCACATTGGCTTTCACCCGGATAGTATGCGCCGCGTAGCGGGCCGGGTGCAGGTGCACATGCCGGCCCGCCACCACGCCCCAGCGCAGCACCCAGGTTGTTGTATCCGACAGCGTAAGGAGCTGGTAAGCGCTTTCGCCTGAAAGAAGGAATTGCTGAAAGGCCTCCGGCGCCAGCAGGTTGTGTTGCTGCAGGTATAAGATCACTTCTTCGGAGATTTGCTGCAGCGAAAGCGGGCCCGTGTACAGATCCAGCTGCGAGGCGGTGCCGATGGTTAAAAGTGCTGCCTGCAGCTCCGGAAACGGCGCCCCGCTACCTTGCCGGACAAACGCCTGCAGGTAGCCCAGGTGGTGTTTGAGCGGGTGCAGGAGAATGGGTTCGGGCAGCTCTGGCAACAGCATCTTATCAACCCTATACTTATACTTGACGGGGTGGGTTGGCGTAATCACTTTCAACAATTTTTTTCCGGACCGCAGGCAACCTGCCGCCGCTTTCCTGCATCTGTCATCGTACAGGCGCCTCTGGAACCCTGGTGGTATTAGGGTGCCAGCAGCGGTTATCCTGCCTTGCCGAAGCATAAGCGCGTTTTTCCGGCTTTAGTAGAGGAAGAAATGCTGTAAGTCGATGGATATACGTTGTAAGTATAATCTTGCCAAGAAATAATTAAACAAGTGGTACCTTGTATAACCTACTAGCGTACACACTAAGTACAGTCACTTTATGCCAGGCCTATGATCCAGTTAAACAACATCCATAAGTATTATGCGATGGGGCACAACAAGTTGCATGTGCTGAAAGGGATTGATGTGCATGTTCGTGAGGGAGAGCTGGTGTCGATCATGGGCTCTTCCGGCTCGGGTAAATCCACGTTGCTCAACATCCTGGGTATTCTGGACGATTACGATGCCGGCGATTATACCTTGGCAGGCACCCCCATCAAAAACCTGTCGGCAACAAAGGCAGCTTATTACCGCAACAAGTTCCTGGGCTTTGTGTTTCAGTCCTTCAACCTGCTTTCATTTAAAAATGCGATGGAGAATGTAGCCCTGCCGCTTTACTACCAGCAGGTGGGCCGCAAACAACGCAACAAGCTGGCGCTGGAGTACCTGGATAGGGTAGGGCTGAAAGACTGGGCAGAGCACTCGCCCAGTGAAATGTCGGGCGGGCAGAAGCAGCGCGTAGCCATTGCCCGGGCCCTGATCTCACAACCCAAATTGATACTTGCCGATGAACCTACCGGTGCCCTCGACACGCAGACTTCTTACGAAGTGATGGACATTTTTAAAGAGGTGAACCGCAAAGGCATGACGGTGGTGATCGTAACGCACGAGAACGACATTGCCGCCCAGACCCACCGCGTCATCCGCCTGAAAGACGGCCTGATCGTGAACGACGACCACGGCTTGCCCGAGCCTGTTGTTACGGAAAGCGAAATTCTAAATGAGCGAATGCGAAATTGAGTGAATTTATACTTCGTGTGCCCAGACATCTATTCCGGAAGAATTCAGAAAGTATAGAATTGTCAGTAATTAACAACCAGCAATTAGCAATTAAGTCATTCAACAGTCAACCCATTCGCGCAATCACTCATTCACCAGTTCATACTTAAAACAGGCAGATGTTCGACATAGATAAATGGCAAGAGATACTGGGCACGATGCAGAAGAACAAGCTGCGCACGTTCCTGACGGCTTTTGGCGTCTTCTGGGGAATCTTTATGCTGGTGCTGCTGCTGGGAGCAGGCAAGGGCCTGGAAAATGGCGTGTATAACCGCTTTGGCGATGGGGCCAAGAACAGCCTTTACCTGTATGGCGGCAAAACGGCACTGGCAAACCGGGGCCTTGCACCGGGCCGCGAAATAACCCTGACCAACGAGGACCTGAAAGCCATCGACCGCCAGATAGCCGACCTGAACATGCTGGCGCCCCGCAACCGCATAATGGGCGAGTATACCATCAACTATAAAAAGCAGAACGGCTCTTTCCAGGTGTTCGGCGCCGAACCGGATTTTCTGGACCTTAATGGCGAGCGGGCTTTCCGGGGCCGGCTGCTGAACAGCTTTGATGAGAAGGAGCGCCGCAAAGTAGTGGTAATAGGCGAGCAGGCGGCGACTGTGCTGTTTGCCGGCGAGGAACCGGTAGGGAAGTATGTGAACATCCGGGGCATTTATTTTAAGGTGGTGGGCACGTTTAAGGTGCGCGGCAACAACGGCAGCCGCCGCGAGGAGCGTGCCTACATCCCGTTTACCACGCTGCAAGCCACCTTTAACCAGCCTAACCAGGTGCAGATGATGGCCTTGGTGGCGCAAAACGGGGTGCCTGCTACTGAGATGGAAGCGCGCCTGCGCAAGCTGCTGGCACAGCGCCACAAGTTCTCGGAAGACGATGACATGGCCCTGGGCATTGAGAACACCGAAACCGAATACCTGAAAGTGCTGGGTTTGTTCAGCGGCATCCGCCTGTTTGTCTGGATCGTGGGCATCGGTACCTTGATAGCGGGCGTAGTGGGCGTGAGCAATATCATGATGATCATTGTAAAGGAGCGCACCCGCGAAATTGGTGTCCGCAAAGCATTGGGGGCCACGCCATTTTCTATCGTGAGCCTTATTCTGCAGGAGTCGGTGGTGATCACGGCTTTCTCGGGCTACCTGGGGCTGCTCACGGGCACGGGCATTCTGGCAATCCTGGAATACCTGATGGCCTCTTCCGGACAAGAGGCGCCTTTCTTTGCAAATCCCGAAGTAGACCCCGGTGTGGCCGTGGCCGCTACGGTGGTGCTGGTGCTATCGGGTGCGTTGGCCGGACTGATGCCTGCCCTGAAAGCCGCCAACATCAAGCCGATCGAGGCGCTAAGGGCGGACTAAGTATAATTTTGAATAAATGAATAACTGAATTCTGAATAAGTGATGCGTGAATACTACTAACCGGTACTGTCATCCTGGAAGGAACTTGTTGGCGAGGTGACAAAGCTTAAATAAGATGAATATTAAGTACTCTCTTATTCAATAGTAAGTTTTTCAAAATTAAAAAGCATGATCGACATCGATAAATGGACCGAGATCTATAACACCGTAAAAAAGCACAAGCTGCGTACGGCGTTAACGGCCTTTGGTGTGTTCTGGGGCATCTTTATGCTGGTGGTGCTTTTGGGTGCCGGCAAAGGCCTGGAGAATGGCATCGTCGGCGAGTTCAACATTGCCAAAAATGCGGTGTTCGTCTGGACGCAACGGACCAGCGTGCCGTATCACGGGTTAAAGGCGGGCCGCTTTATTCAGCTCACCAACGATGACATTGAGGCCATCAAAGCAAATGTGCCCGAGGTAGCCGTCATCGCGCCCCGCAACGAGATTGGCGGCGACTTTGCCGTGACTTTTCAGAATAAAAGTTCCTCCTTCAGCGTGCAGGGCGAAACACCGGCCATGCTGCTGGTGCGCCCTACCAAACTGCTCACCGGCCGCTTTATCAACCAGAAAGACCTGGACGAACGCCGGAAGATAGCTGTTGTGGGGCCGCGCACCCTCGAGCTGCTCTTCAAAGAAAAAGGCGACCCGCTCGGGCAGTACATCAACATCAAAGGAAATTACTTTCAGGTAGTGGGCACTTTTACTCCGGTGGGCAAAGACGAGGACGTAGTGGAGGATGCCAAGGTGATCTATATTCCGAACACCACGCTGCAGCAGACTTTTGATCAGGTAAACCAGATAGGCTTTTTTGCCATGACGCCCCAACCCGGCATAGCCGCCGAGGTGATAGAAACCAAAGTAAAAACGCTGCTGATGAAGCGCCACACAGTAGCCCCGGACGATTTGAAGGCCTTTGGCTCGGCCAACGTGGAGAAAGAGTTTCAGGATGTGCAGGGTATGTTTGCGGGTATTTCGGCATTCAGCTGGCTGGTGAGCATCGGCACTATCCTGGCAGGTATAATCGGGGTAGGCAACATCATGCTGATCGTGGTGAAGGAGCGCACCAAGGAGATCGGGGTGCGCAAGGCACTGGGTGCTACCCCCTGGTCTATCATCAGCCTCATCATTCAGGAGTCGGTGGTGATTACCGGCCTGGCGGGCTACCTGGGGCTGCTGGCAGGCACGGGCGTAGTAGCCCTGATAGAGTACCTGATGCACCGATTTAACATCAAGGCGGGCTTCTTTGGAGCTCCGGAGGTCAGTCTGCCCATTGCGCTGTCGGCCACTATCCTGCTGGTGCTTGCCGGCGCTGTGGCCGGCCTGATCCCGGCGGCCAAAGCGGCCCGCGTAAACCCGGTGGTAGCGCTTCGCGACGAGTAAGGGAGTGGCAAGTATAAACCAGTTCCTTTTATCATCCTGAAAGGATCTTTTGAAGGATAATAACTTTTAAGGATGATAAAAGGAAGTGCAGTGAAGTATGGCAATCGATAAATGTTAATTGATAAATAAAACAGCAATGAAAAAGGTTTTATTAGGACTGTTCGGGTTAGTGTTTGTGGCCTTGTCGGTATGGCTGGGCTACTACTTCTATAAGAAAGCGAATACCGATCCGGTGGTGTACAAGACAGAGGCGCCCTTTACCACGGATATCGTGAAAAAGACGGTGGCTACGGGTTCCATTGTGCCCCGGCGCGAAGTACAGATCAAGTCGCAGGTGTCGGGTATTGTGGAGGAGCTGTATGTAGAAGCCGGGCAGCGCGTAAAAAAAGGACAGCTGCTGGCTAAGATCCGTATCGTGCCTAACATTGTGAGCGTCAACAACGCCGAGAGCAGCGTGCAAACGGCCCGCATCAATTACGAAGAAGCCAAACGCGAGTTTGAACGCTACCAGCAGCTTTATGAGCAGAAAGTGATTGCCGAACAGGAGTACCGCAAGTATAAAGCAGACTTTGACCTGAAGCGCGAGGCGATCCAGTCGGCAGAGAACAACCTGCAACTCGTGCGCGAAGGCGCCTCCAAGCGTAGTGGCCAGTCGTCGAATCTGGTCTACTCCACCATTGATGGCATGCTGCTGGATGTGCCGGTAAAAGTGGGCACCTCCATTATCGAGCGCAACAACTTTAACGAGGGCACCACCATTGCCGCCGTGGCCGACATGGGCAGCCTGGTGTTCGAGGGCAAGATCGACGAATCGGAGGTAGGCAAGCTGAAAGAGAACATGGACCTGCTACTCACCATCGGTGCCATCGAAGGGCGGGTGTTCAATGCCAAGCTGGAGTACATCGCTCCCAAAGGCGTGGAAGAGGAAGGCTCCATCAAGTTTCCGGTACGGGCTAAAGTGATGCTCGACGACAAAGATTTTATACGTGCCGGCTACAGCGCTAACGCCGACATTGTGCTGGACAAGCGCGAGAAAGTGCTGGCCATAAAAGAAAGTATGCTCAAGTTCGACAAAGAAAAGTCCTACGTGGAAGTGGAAACAGCGCCGCAGGTGTTTGAAAAGCGTCAGGTGATAACCGGTCTCTCGGATGGTATTAACATCGAAGTAATTTCCGGTTTAAAGAAAACCGAGAAGCTGAAAGTGCCCGATGCCAACCTGGCGCAGAATATGTAAGCTACAACCCCTTACCTGCTTTGCCGGAGCCTCGTATGCAGCTCGCCCGGCACGAGGCTATACCTGCGTATTTTTCTGATTGGTTAGCTGTTTTTAGTAACTCACGGAATAACAGAACGAAGGAGTAAACTTTTGAAGAGGGCAGCAGTAAACTATACTTACCCAAGTGTATATGTTTATAAACGAGACCTTTTATGAAAGCTAAAAAACTTACTTACCGCAATTTACCTTTGTTCTGCCTGATGCTATTAACCACTTTTATGTGGGGATGTAACCAGGACGATGACGAGATCCAGCTGGACCTGGTGAGCTTTAATAATGTGGCGCTAAGCAGCCACAACGAAGTGCCGGAATTTAACTCCATCGGCACAGGGCAGTTTAACGGCGTCTATAACAGGCAAACCAAAAAGATAACCTACAATGTTACCTGGGTGCTGAGCGACCTGGATGATAACACCGTAGGCATGCACTTCCACGGCCCGGCTTCACCAAATGAAAGTGCGCCAGTTGTGATTCCGGTAACCGGTTTCTCCGATAACAGCGGCGGCACCTTTTCCGGAACTACCCGCGCATTAACCAAAGATGAGGAAGAACAACTGCTGAGCGGCAAATGGTATTTCAACATACATAGTACCACCCACCCAACCGGTGAGCTGCGGGGCAACCTGCTGCGCAAGAAATAACGATACTTATAATTGTAACAGGAACCCCTGCCATAGCAACAACTATGGCAGGGGCTTTTTTATACTTACGGCAGTAAGCCAGGTGGCGCCATGTGCCCTGATTTATTACCTTTGCAGCCTGCTTATACTTTTAGCGCATCCTTATGGCACAGCATTATAACACACCTTCTGCAATACAGATTGTAGATTTCAACCTGTTTTACGCCAAAGCTTTCTACGACCTCAACCACGAGTGGATCTCCAAATACTTTGTGATGGAGGAAGCAGATACCAACTCGCTCAGCGATCCGCAGGGCTATATCATCAACAAAGGCGGTTACATTCTGATGGCGCTTTTTAATGGTGAGCCGGTGGGCACCTGTGCCTTGGTAAAAGAGGAGGAAGGCGTGTTTGAGCTGGCAAAAATGGCTGTAGCGCCTAAAATGCAGGGCATGAAGATCGGCCGCATGTTGGGCGAAGCAGCCCTGGACCGCGCCCGCCGTGCCGGAGCGCACAAAGTATACCTAGTCTCTAACCGGCGCCTGCAAACGGCCCTGAACCTGTACGAGCGCCTGGGTTTTGTAGAAGTGCCCATGCCGCCCAGCATCTATGAGCGTGCCGATATCCGGTTGGAACTGGACTTAACGGAAAAGTAGGCGCGACGCCTTGCCTGCACTTTGTGTCAGGTGAGGCTGGTTTCTGGCTGTGGTGCCATGCGGGCCACTCCTTCGGTCATCCAGCAGCCTTTGTAGCTGCCTTTGCGCTGCCGGGCAAGTATAAACAGGAACGGGGTTTGCTGGCCGTCGCGATCCGTGATCACCACGAGCTGGTAAGCCATATCGCCGGTAACAATCAGTTTGCCTGCCTTGTATTTTCTGAAGTTTAACATGGGGCTGTACGCCGGGTCGCGCACCAGCATCCGGAAATGATTGATGGGCCCTAAGTGCATTTTGTTGACCGGCGAAGAAAAATTAAAGACCGTGATCACGCCACTGTCATCGGGGTCGTTCTGTTGCAGCGCCAGCAGCTGAATACGGATCACTTCGCGCGGGGTGAGAGCCTTGTCTGGCCGGATCTGTGTCCATTTGGCCGTATAACCTGCGCCGGGCTCGGTGGTGATAGCGATCAGGTCCTGGTGCCTGTCCGGGGTGGGAGCCGGCGGAAACTTGGCCCACAACCACACCAGCAACAGAATCCCTGTAGCCAGCATTACTCTATCGAACACCCGATCAAGCCCCTTCATAAAAATATGTACTTTAGATAGGTGCCGAATGTTGTGGTCAGGCCTTGTTTAAGGGTATAACCACCTCCTGGCAAAGGCAAGGGAACGAATAGCGAAACAAATCACCGGCGCTGCGTATATGTTCAGCAGTTAGTCCGCCATGAAAAACATCCTGAGCCATTATGTCCGGCAGTTCCTTGCCTGGTTTCTGCACCTGCGGCCGGTGCAGCGGTTCCGGCAGCGCAATCCCCTTACGTCCAGGTTTATCGCCAACAGGTTTGATCCCAAAGCGTTTACAGGCTTACCCCTGAGCCTTATGATTCTTGCCTTTGGCATCAACATCGCGCTGCTGTCCGAGCTAACAGAGAACGTGTTGGAATCCGAGAGCATCGTAACCATTGATAAGAATTTTACAGCCTTCCTCTTTAGTATGCGTAGTGAGTGGCTCAGCCAGGTACTGTATGTTTTTACGCAGTTAGGCGAGCAGTGGGCGGCCCTGGGAGTAGGAGGCATTTTGTCGCTCATCTTCCTGTTCCGGAAAAAATATGTTGCCCTGATCGCTTTCTGGATAGCGCTGGCCGGTGTGGGCATCACCACCAGGTATGGGAAAACCTATATTGCCCGCGACCGCCCGAGTGAGGTAGCCTATTACAAAGTAGAGCATTTCTCCTTTCCCAGCGGGCACGCCACCACCGTCATGGCTGAGTATGGGCTGATCGCTTATTTTCTTTTCCGCCATTACCGCAAGCGGCGCCAGCGCCGGGTTTTACTTGGGGTCGCCGCCGTGCTGATCCTGATCGTTGGTTTTAGCCGGATATACCTGGGGGTGCATTATCTATCGGATGTGCTGGGAGGTTTTTTGCTGGGCGCACTCTGGCTACTGGTCGGGGTCAGCCTGATGGAATTAATGGCCTACAGGCGGCAGAAGCAGGAGGTAGGCAACCATACATAGTTAAACAAGTATATGGAGCTAAACCTATACTTCTGCGTGCATCGGTACGCAGGTTCTGTGTTATGGAAAAAAAGAGTTGCCGCATCCTCGCTTGTCTTTTCTTTTTAGTGCTGTCAGGCACCTTTGCCGCTCCGGTAGCTGCTGCTTACAGCGTACTTACCCACCAGGCCGTGATCGACGCTGCCTGGGCAAAAGGCCTGCAGCCCTTGTTGCTGCAACGTTTTCCGAAATCGACCGCTGAAGACCTCCGGAAAGCCCATGCCTTTGCCTACGGCGGGGCCATTGTGCAGGACATGGGCTATTATCCTTTCGGCAGCACCTTTTTTACGGATCTGACGCATTATGTCCGTAGCGGCGACTTTGTGGCGCAGCTGCTTCGCCATGCCAAAACCCAGGAGGAATATGCCTTTGCCCTGGGCGCGCTGGCTCATTATAATGCCGATATCTTTGGTCATCCGATCGGTACCAACCACGCAGTGCCGCTGGTGTATCCGAAGATAGGCGCCAAGTATGGCAACACCGTAACCTATGCCGAAGATCCTCTTTCGCATATCAAAACAGAGTTTGGCTTTGATGTGCTGGAAGTGGCGCGTGGCAACTATGCCCCAGAGTCGTATCATGATTTCATCGGTTTTGAAGTAGCGGACGAGCTCCTGGAAAAGGCTTTTTTAGAAACGTATGGCCTGGAACTGAAAGAAGTGTTTGTGAGTCTTCCGCTGGCGGTGGGCACGTACCGTTATACCATCAAAAACATATTTCCGGAGCTGACCAAAGCTGCCTGGCAGGCCAAGAAAAACGAGATACAACAGGCCAAACCTGGCGCCACGCGCCGTGCGTTTGTGTACCGCATGAGCCGGGCCAGCTACCGGCAGCAGTGGGGGCGCGACTACGAGCGGCCCCAGTTCTATGCCCGGGCGCTTGCCTGGGTCATTAAAATGCTGCCTAAAATAGGCCCCCTGCGCCCGCTGGCCTTTGTGCCTCCTACGCCGGCGGCAGAGGAAGTATACTTTAAAAGTTTTAATGCCACGGTAGATGCCTATAGCGCCATGCTGCAGCGCATGCGGAAAACGGATGCTGCGCCACACCTGCGCAACCTGCAACTCGATACCGGGCAACCCACAGCCCCGGGCACCTACAAGCTGGCGGATGAAACATACGCCAAACTACTTGCAAAGCTGTCGGTTGACGAGTTTAAACACCTGACGCCTGCCTTGCGCCACAACATCATGGCTTTTTATAAGCAGGTGCAAACGGCAAAGCAGGTAAACGAGAAAGCAGAAGCCTGGAAGGAAACACAGCAGGCACTTGCCCGCCTGGAGGCCGCAGAGGCATTATAACGCGATGGGAATGGGCCGCAGAAATTGTACAAAATAGATTCTTTTAAACAGCGTGTCAGGTAGTGAAAGAAGCCTGAGGATGAAAAAAATCAGGTGTAATACGCAACTATATACGCTGTTCTGCGATAAAAGAAGTCAGACTACCTCCTAAATAGCCGGTAATTAAGCAAGGCGAGGTATTGTGGTAGAATTGTACTAATATTTTAATTGCACTACAAATTATGGAAAACAACACGAATAAAAACCCGCAATCACAGGCGCAAGCCGGAAACAATACATCTGCTCAGAGTGGCCAGCAAGCGCAAGGTGCAAGCCATACTTCTACCTCCGGAAAAAGCAGCCAGCAAGGCACTTCCGGTAAAGGTGGCTTAAACGATATCACCGGAAACCTGACAAGTAAACTGCAGCAGTTCGGAAGCACAGCTGCTGAGAAAGTAAACAACCTGAGCACTACCCAGAAAGTTGTAGGCGGCTCTTTGCTGGCCCTGGGTGCCGGCTGGATTGCCATGAACCAGATGAACAAAAAGGGCGCTATTGGTTCTTCTTCCAAAAAGATGAAAGGCAGTGGCTCTTACAATGGCCGCTAGAAATATAACGGAATAACGTTAAAAAGCCGGGCTTACCTGTAAGCCCGGCTTTTTTGTTGCCCCAAGGGTGCTGCGCGTACTTATACGGCAGCTGAATCCGGGGCAGGAGCAGCGGCAAATGTAACCTTCTGCCGGGCAACAGGCTATACAGACAAACTGTTCTGACCAACATATAACCTAATACAAACAGACTATGGGAATACTGAGATCAATGGCAGCAGGCTTTGCCGGCGCCTGCGTGCTTACAATGGCACACGAAACGGCAAGAAGACTGTTTTCTGATGCCCCGCGCATGGATATACTTGGCATGCGGGCAATTTCTAAAACAATGGAGAAACTAGGTGAGGAGCCTCCGCAGGAAGATGAATTGCACACCTGGGCCCTGGGCGGCGATATTGTCTCTAACGGGATCTTCTATAGCTTTGTCGGCACCGGCGAGGATGCGCTCTGGAAAGGGGCTTTGTTAGGGGCTGCCGCGGGCGCCGGGGCTATTTACCTTCCCGGCCCGATGGGGCTTGGCGAAATGCCGAGCAACCGCACCCCGGTAACGCAGGCTATGACGGTAGGCCTGTACCTGCTTGGGGGCTTAACGGCTGGTACCGTGGGCCACTTGCTGGCAAAACGCTAGCTGAAAGTAAACGAAAACAAAAAGAGCAGGTATGTATTACCTGCTCTTTTTGTTTTCGAACGGAGCGTTCTCTTAAAACTTAATCGGTTGTGCCACCGCCAGTAGTACCACCTGTTGTCGTGCCGCCAGTCGATCCTGCAGTAGTGCCTGCTGTAGTACCGCTCGTAGTCCCGGTTGTTGTGCCACTAGTGGTAGAGCTTGTTGTCGTTCCCATGGTTGTCGTACCTGAAGTGCTTCCGGCGGTGGTGCTCATTGTGTCAGCGTTCATGGTATCGGTGCCCATGTTGCCCGAATTGTCCATACCAGCGTCATTGCCATTCATGTTTGTTCCTTCGTCCGTAGTAGTTTTGGTATCCGTACCTGTTGTGGAGTCTGATGAACAGCTAACCAGGCACGGCGACAGTAGCAAAGCCCCGGCTACCAGGTATACATAAGTCTTTTTCATAAAGTAAGTGTTTTAATGGTTTAAAGTTTGTTTTAAGTATAGGTAATTGTTTCTGTTTCAGGTCTGAAGCACACTTTGGGTAAGTGTTAATGTTGTTGCGGCTGGTTGGCACAGCCGCAGAGTACCTCGCGGGTGGGCTCGGCTACCTGGTAGTCAGGCAAAGAAGGTTCTTTCATGTAGATCACCTCCAGTTGCCGGATGGGGCGTTGCGGGTGCGCTTCGTTCCAGCGGCGCATCAGGTAATTGCAGTAATACGGGCGCATGTATGCATTTCGCACAAACAGGTAGTTTTCGGAGTATTTACGCCAGCGGTCATTTTTAAAGAGCGATACCACCGAGGCTGGCTTGGTATAAGTGGCCGCTTCTCCTTCGTGGTTGAGGTCGATCGTTTTGCCGCTTGCGGTTTGCCCCTCCAGAATATACCAGCCATCATCTTTAAAAACCACCGGCGCAAACATGCCCCAGTGCTGGTCCAGGCGCAACAGGTATCCAAACCAGCGGCTACTGTCGGGTAATTGGGGTATGCGTAGCGCTGTGCCGCTCAGGTTCCACCAGATGCAATACAGGAGCACCACGCTTACAAACCCGTTGCGAAACTGGGGCCACAAATGCCGCGGCACCAGTGGCCTGTGCAGGCGCACCTGTATGCTGACCAGCGAAGGCCTGCGGATCTGCTCAAAGAGGCGCTTAAAGTGCCCCGTATACGGCCGTCGGAAAGAGGCAAGCAGCCGCCTGTCCAGCCAGTCCATGACGGGGCGTGGAAGCAAACCTGCTATCGAGGCGATGTTGATCAGGTAAAATAAGCCTACAAACAACGTCAGGCTGATGCCGATATGAAAACCAAGGAGCACCGCTACCACCACCATCCGGAAAAAATTATTGTAAAAAGGGATGAGCAGCAGGAAGGGCAGCAGCAACTCTACATAATAAGTGGTGAGGGTGAGGGTATGGAGTAGTTCCGGGTAAGGGTAGATCAGCCGTCCGCCGGGCATTAGGATCTGGTCCAGGCTGAGGGCATAGTATAAAGCGGTGCCTTCGGTGCGCCATTCCGGCGAGTTTTTCAGCAGGGCGGTACAAAAGTATACGAGGCAGATCTGCAGAATGTAGGCAACTGTGGCAGCGCTGAAATAAGTCGTGTCTGCTGCTAGCGGTTGCTTCTGTTGCGTGGCATCGTAAGCGTAATAGCGGCCCCAGGGCAGAAACATGCCCCAGAAAAGCAGCATCCGCAGCAGATCATCGCCCCCTTGTGTAATGAGCGTGTTGCGGTTTTGTAACGAGACCAGCAGCAGCCAGCTAATAACCGTTGCAAGCCGTGTTTTATACCCTATCAGCAGGCAGCCTGCAAACGCGGCTGCAATGATAAACAGCAGCACTTCGAACTGCCACATACCGCTCAGGGCATGAAAGGAAAAAAATTGCGCAGGCCAGAGGTACTCGTGCAGGACATACAGGGGCAGCACGCCCATATTGGAGTAATGGGCCTCCAGGTCGGTGGCTCTGATGGCCAGATCGGTTAAGATGATGCCCGCCAGCCAGATCCGCATGATAGCGAGTGCCCGTAAATCGACGGTAAACACTTTCCGGAAGTATAGCTCAACGTACGTCATCATTTCCTAACTAGTAGCATGTATAAAAACAAAAAGGCAATTACCAGTGGGTGGTGCTTGCCTTTTTGCTTTTCAGTTGCACATAATGCGCTTATACTACATCGTAGTTGTTCCGGTTGTAGTACCGCTAGTGGTTGTTCCGGTAGTAGTACCGCTGGTAGTACCAGAAGTAGTGCCCGAGGTTGTACCGCTTGTAGTGCCGGAAGTAGTGCCTGATGTGGTACCGGATGTAGTGGTTCCGGTTGTTGTACCAGAGGTAGTGCCGGAGGTGGTACCGTAAGTGGTAGTACCAGTTGTAGTGCCGCTGGTGGTTGTTCCTGTAGTGGTACCGGTTGTAGTACCAGTTGTTGTACCGTAGGTGGTCGTGCCGGTGGTGGATTCTGTTGTTGTACCTGTCGTAGTGCCGCTGGTCGTGCCTTCCGTGGTGGTACCTGTTGTTGTGCCGCTCGTTGTACCGTCATCCATGGTGTCGGTTCCATTGTCCATGGTGTCACTGCCCGTAGCAGTATCAGACGTAGAGCAGCTTGCCAATAAGCCTGCTACAATAAATGCCGAGGCGCAAATGTTTACAAATGTCTTTTTCATCGCTTTCAAGTTTGTTTAGAGAGTAAAAATTCTAACTCTAGATGTCTTTTACGGGGCAGGCATAAAAATGTCACAAAAAAAATCGTTAATCGCTGATAAACAAGTATAAACGCCTCTTTGGCAGGTATAAATACATGGTGTAAATACAAAGCAGAATGGCTTTTTTTACCTGTGCGGGAGGTACAAAAGCCACCTTGTATTATGCAATTAGCTAAGCAGCAGGATGGTTATGAAACAGGCTTTTGTCTTTCCTGCAGGTATTCCAGCCGGCCCTGCTCCAGTGTTTCCCTGATTGCCTGCCGCTGGTGCAGCAGGCGGTTTACCAGCGGTTGGCGCTGAAAGAACAGGCGCAGCAGGGCCAGGTGCTCCTGCGTGTGCACAAGCTTATGCCAATAGTGCAGCGCGAAAAAACCCGAAGCCGGAAGGCTCAGCCCATAAAGCAACAGCACCACAAGGGAGGGATGCAACACCTCAGAGCACAGCCACAGCGACAGGGCATACGCCAGCGGAAACGTAAAAATGCCCACCGTCAGCATAATGGGCGCATACCATTCTTCTTCGTGGGTTGCCGCCCGGGCTACTTTAGCCGGTAGTATGTAGGGCACATAGTTGTGCAGCAGCCCGAACGCATAGACCGGCAGGCCGGCCACCAGGTATAACAAGGAGAGAATACTCTGCTGCAGCACCACGCGCTTGCCCTGCCCCAGCAAGGCATCGTGCAGGTGCAGGCGCTGCAATTGCCGGCTGTAAGCTTTGATTCTTTGCTGCAAAGCGGCAATCCGTTCCGGCTGGGTCTGGCTAAAGTAATGGATACTTTTCACGATGCCTTTGGTCAGCAAAAACTCCTGTTCGTGGGTCGCTTTGGGGGCGTTGGCCAGCAACTCTTCTTTATATAAGCCCTCGATGAGGCGGGCCAGCTCGTCTTCCTCCTCCGTCGGCGTGTTGATGATCAGGTGCTCGAGGCGGTGGCGGATCTCCTCGGTAAGCGCCAGCACGGCGGCCGTACCATCAGCAGCATAGGCGTCCATGTAAGCTGCCACGCTGATGGGCTGGCCGACATTCACAAACACGCTGCTCCGGAAGCGGGTGGGTGCTGTATAGTTAAGCCCTACGGGTAGTATCTGCACCCCCAGGCGGGCGGTTGCTTCGGCGCTGAGGGCAATGCGGGCTGCACCGGTTTTTATTTTGCGCAGCCGGCGCTCGTTAAAGCTGTTGCCTTCCGGAAAAATAAGGAGCGTTTTTTTCTGCGCCAGCGCCTTAAAGCTGGCTGCAAAGGCTTCCTCGTTGCTGATGGGCTGGTCGGGGTTGTCTTCGCGGCGGTGAATGGGGATGAGGTGCATCTTGCGGAGCATCCAGTTGCGGAAGCGGGAGCCGAAAACTGTTCCTTTGGCGATAAAGTAGGCTGGTTGTTTCAGCTGGGCAGCAATCACGACCGGGTCCATAAAAGTATTGGGGTGGTTTGCTACGATCAGGAGCGGTCCCTGCTGCGGCAACAATCCCTGGTTATGGACTTCCTGCTTTCGAAAAAATACCCGCAGGCCAATTAGGTAAATCACTTTAAGGATGGCGTAGAGCATGTATGGACGTTGTTAAGCAGCAACTGCGTGTTTGCACAATGCGGCTTCTAATATATACTAATTGGCTGAGTTTTGTGCTGTGCCGGCAAGCAGCTATAGTTTATGGTATACTTAAGTATAAACAGCCGGCTCAGTGTGCGGCCCGAGAAGCACTGCTGCTGCCGGGGCAAGACCCGGGCAGCCCATGTTATTACAACGATAGTTTCAGGGCATGAGCCGGTAACTGTGCTATACTTCCCTAACGGCGGTAGCTTTTGGCGGCAATGCGGCTTATACCTGTAAATACCGGAAGCCGGCAGTTTTGCCTGCCAGAACTGCACAACGGGAAACGTGGTTTGCCCCTAGGCTGCTTTGGCTTCTACCAGCCAGTCGTACGCAGAGGTCAGGTCCTCAAACAGGTGGGTCTCAAAAGGAAGTGGCGGCGAGGGGTTATACAGGAATTGCCTGGTCTGCTCCACTGCCTGGTCGTTAAAAGAGTTGATGATGGCAAAGCGCCGGAGGGGCATCTTGCAGAAAATATCGCGAAAGTGATGTTGTGTCCAGTCGTTGTCTTCCGGCGAAAGTTGCGGCAGCAGGCGTCTGTCCGAAATAACGTAATTGATGGTATGCTCCTGGATAATGTCCACTATAAAAAGCATGGCATCACGGTACTGTTTGCTGCTGCATTTATCAAACCACTGCGACACGAGCACGCCGGTGGCAGTATAATACTCTACATGCAGATATTCTGTATGGAAGCAAACCATCTCTCCGCAACATTTAAGGTGAACTGTAGAGTAAGTATACTCACTTATTGTTGATAATCAAAGTCTTTGGCTAAATATAACAAAAAATTAACAAGATAAAAGGCTATTACTCTCGGGCATCCAAAATAGAGCAGGATCAGCGCTTGGCTGCTGTAGCGGATAAGGGTTTACAGTATCCTTGCTAAAGCCGCCAAAATGGGCCCGGCAAGGTGAAAAACCTTGCCGGGCTTAAGTATAGCCGGTTATTTGGTGCGCAGGTTGTTGGCATTGCTACCATCCAGCTTACGGGTATCTTCCTCATTTTTAGCCCCCACGTTGCCCGCTTTCTCTTTGCCCTCATACTCGGTGTCATTTATATCTACTTCCTGTTTCTTCACGCCGGTAAGGGGTTCTGGGTTTTCGTCGGGCAGGCGCTTGCTCTCGTCTGCATTCGTAATAAAGTCATCTTCTTTGGGCGTTTCCATAAGTGTGTGTCGTTAGGTTATACCTGTACTTACGGATGCCGCGCCTGTTTTGCTGTTATTTTGTCTGGCTGCGCACAAACTCGGGCAGCTTCTGCTGGTCGGCCGCTTTCTCCATCTTTTCCAGCAGCTTGTTTCTGGCCTGGCTGTCTTTTGCCTTGATCTGCTTGTAGAGCGTTACCATACTTTGCACGCCACGCAGGTTGGCCTCGTACTCGTTCTGCTCGCCCTTGTGTTGGATCAGGTACAAGCCTTTGCCAAAAAGAAACTGCGGCACCATCATATCTTTGTAGGCAAACTTTTTATCAGCTACGATGCCCTGCAGAAATGTGGCGTCGATGTTGACCATATAAGGTGCTCCTTCCAGCCATTTAAAGGCATAAGCTGCTTTCTCCTCGCGTTCGCTGAAAGGCTCGGGAAAGGGATGTTGCTCGAGCCATAAAATAGTTTGCGCCACCTGGGCGGTGTCGCGCAGGTAATCTTCTTTTGTTTTCCAGTCGGTGCTTTGGGCAGCGGCCGTGAGGGTGAGCAGCACCAGGGTGCAGAGTATGTAAAGTTTTTTCATGGTATAATAAGGTTAAATTATATAGAAATATAGCTTTTTATTCTGACTAACCAGCACGTTTCTCCCGGAAAAAATAGCTTTAGGCAAGCGGGAATTCTGAACATTTTGTGCAATCCGGTCAATTTTAGGTTGTAGCCCTTAACATTTAGCCTTAACTTTGGGCAATTTATACTTACCACAACATGCCGAAAGACAATAGCATTAAATCCGTTCTCATTATTGGCTCCGGTCCCATCATCATCGGCCAGGCCTGCGAATTCGATTATTCCGGCTCTCAGGCCGCCCGTTCTCTCCGGGAAGAGGGTATCGAGGTAACCCTCATCAACTCCAACCCCGCCACCATCATGACGGACCCCGTGACGGCAGATAATGTTTATCTGAAACCGCTGGAGAAGAAGTACATCGTTGAGATACTGGAGAAACATAAAATTGATGCGGTGCTGCCAACCATGGGCGGACAGACGGCGCTGAACCTGGCCATTGACTGCGAGAAAGCAGGCATCTGGAAGAAGTATGGCGTGCGCATTATCGGGGTGGATATCAAAGCCATCGAAACCACCGAAGACCGCGAGCAGTTTCGTCTGAAAATGCTGGAGCTGGATGTAAATGTGTGTAAAGGCGAAACGGCCACCTCGTTTCTGGAAGGGAAAGAAATAGCCCAGGAGATCGGGTTTCCGCTTGTGATTCGCCCCTCGTTTACGCTGGGCGGCTACGGCGGCGGCTTTGTGAACACGCCTGAAGAGTTTGATGCGGCGCTGACGCGCGGCCTGCATGCTTCGCCTACGCACGAAGTGCTGGTGGAGCAAAGCATCATGGGCTGGAAGGAGTATGAGCTGGAGCTGCTGCGCGACAACCTGGGCAACATCATCATCATCTGCTCGATCGAGAACTTCGACCCGATGGGCGTGCACACCGGCGACTCGATCACGGTAGCGCCGGCCATGACGCTGCCCGACACCGTGTACCAGAAAATGCGCGACCTGGCCATCAAAATGATGAACGGCATCGGGCAGTTTGCCGGCGGTTGCAACGTGCAGTTCTCGGTAAACCCGCTGGACGATACCATTATTGCCATCGAGATCAACCCGCGGGTGTCTCGCTCGTCGGCGCTGGCCTCTAAAGCTACCGGTTACCCCATTGCCAAAATTGCCGCCAAGCTGGCCATTGGGTATAACCTGGATGAGCTGAAGAACGCCATCACGAAAACCACCTCGGCTTACTTTGAGCCTGCGCTGGATTATGTGATCGTGAAGATACCGCGCTGGAACTTTGATAAGTTTCCGGGAGCCGACCGCCGACTTGGCCTGCAGATGAAATCAGTGGGCGAAGTAATGGGTATTGGCCGCACGTTCCAGGAGGCGCTGCAGAAAGCCTGCCAGAGCCTGGAAATCAAGCGCAACGGCATTGGCGCCGACGGCAAAGAAAAAACGAACTATGACGAGCTGATCGACAGCCTGGCCAACCCGAGCTGGAACCGCCTGTTCAGTATAAAAGATGCCATGCGCATCGGCATTCCGACCAGCACCATCCAGAAACTCACCAAGGTCGACCCCTGGTTCCTGGCGCAGATCGAAGAGCTGGACGTGATGGAAAAGGAGATCGAGAAGTATACCCTGGCTACCATCCCAGCCGAGCTGCTGCGCGAAGCCAAGGTAAAAGGCTATGCTGACCGCCAGATCGCCCACCTGCTGCGCTGCAAGGAAAGCGAAGTGCACAGCGTCCGCACAGAGCTGGGCATCCGCCGCGGCTATAAAATGGTGGATACCTGTGCTGCCGAGTTTGAGGCAAGCACCCCTTACTATTACAGCACCTTTGATGGCGAGAACGAAAGCATCGTTTCCGATAAGAAAAAGGTGGTGGTGCTGGGTTCGGGGCCTAACCGCATTGGCCAGGGCATCGAGTTCGACTACAGCTGCGTGCATGGCGTGCTGGCTGCAAAGGAGTGTGGCTACGAAACCATCATGATCAACTGCAACCCCGAAACGGTGAGTACGGATTTTGATATTTCGGACAAGCTATACTTTGAGCCGGTATTCTGGGAGCATATCTACGACATCATTCTGCACGAGAAGCCCGAAGGCGTGATTGTGCAGCTGGGTGGTCAGACCGCCCTGAAGCTGGCCGAGAAGCTGGAGCGCTACGGTATCAAGATCATGGGAACGAGCTACAAAGCGCTGGATCTAGCCGAAGACCGTGGCTCTTTCTCCGCTTTGCTGCGCGACCTGAACATCCCATACCCTCCTTTTGCGGTGATCGAAACAGCCGAAGAAGCACTGGAACTTAGCAAAGAGCTTAAATTCCCGCTGCTGGTGCGGCCAAGCTATGTGCTGGGCGGCCAGAACATGAAGATCGTGATCAACGACAAGGAGCTGGAAGCCCACGTGATCGACCTGCTGAAAGACCACCCGGGTAACAAGGTGCTGTTAGACCACTTCCTCGACAACGCCATCGAAGCCGAAGCCGATGCTATCTGCGATGGCGAGGACGTGCACATCTGCGGTATTATGGAGCACATCGAGCCGGCCGGCATCCACTCCGGCGACTCGTACGCCGTGCTGCCGCCCTTTGACCTGAGCGAGAACGTGCTCCGCCAGATAGAGGAATACACTAAGCGCATTGCCGTAGCCCTCGAAACAGTAGGTGTGATCAACATCCAGTTTGCGATTAAGAACGAGATTGTCTACATTATCGAGGCCAACCCGCGTGCTTCGCGTACCTTCCCGTTCATTGCCAAAGCGTACCGGGAGCCTTACATTAACTACGCGACCAAGATCATGCTGGGCGCCAAGAAGGTGAAGGACTTCAACTTCAACCCCTACAAGCACGGCTATGCCATCAAGGTGCCGGTATTCTCTTACAACAAGTTCCCGGAAGTGAACAAGGAGCTCGGGCCAGAAATGAAATCCACCGGCGAGGCGATCTACTTTATCGATGACCTGGAAGATGACTACTTCACCAAAGTATACTCCGAACGGAATTTATACCTGAGCAAGTAAGCCCTTCAACTAACCCCTTCTTGGCAACAGGAGGGGGTTTTTGTTTTTAGAAGAATTTTGCAGCACCGGTTCCAACCACCCCTGACTCCTCCTTGGTTAAGGAGGGGCAGGAGGTGGTTGGTTCTTTTTGAAGTATAGGCGTTGTAGTTTTGGATTGAACAGCTTACTCACAAGATTCTTTCAGGATGACAAAAGGAAAAGCGAGCTGTTTTAACAGAGACAAGTATAAGCAGCATAGTTTAGGTGATAACATCCCCCTACCCCCTTCAAAGGGGACTTTGGGCTGATGGAGGAAGAGAACGCTTGCATAGCAAAAGCTTAACCTCCCTTCCACCAAGATCCTTTCAGGATGACAAAAAAATGAAGAGGCACGGAGAGGAGGATCATGCTTATACTTATACTGAAGCTTCATAGCGGGCGCCATTGCGCGGACAGGTCGCGACCTGTCCCTACAGGGGATCCACAAGCAAAGGCAGCAGCTATCGAAATCTTCCCAGTCCTTGGGTTGAGCGCCTTGGTGTGTTGCGGTGCCGCGCATGCGGCAGCCCGCTAGGGCAGCTTCACGCCACAGTGCGATGCCCAAGGACGAGGCCCCGCGGGCTTGGAGCGCTCCAAAGTATAAGATGAAACTAGACAAGTATAAAACTGAGGAATACAAGTATCTAGTAAGTATAGCCGCAAGTATAGAGAGCATCTACAGCAGCTACTAAGTATAGCCAAAGTATAAGCCCGAGCATCAACCAAGTATAGCTGGATTATTATACTTGAAGAACAGGCGCACCCAAGTATAGCCAAGTATAGATCGAACATTTACGACACCTACCAAGCATAACCTAAATATAAAACACACAATAAAGCCACTATCAGCTATAGCTCAAAGTTATAAACCAGTAGAAAGAAGTATAACTGAACTAAAGTCCGAATAACCCCACTGCAAACAAGTATAACCGTTTTAGTCCCCTGCCCGGCAACATGACTTTCTAACCGGAACTAACCCGATCCCTTCAGCATTTACCAAGTATACTCCCTATCTTTGCACTACTCCGGCCAGAACGTCATACAACAAAACGTTGGCAAACGAGTTGATTAGAAGTATAGGTACTGTTTTTGCAGGTACATTATTAAGCAAGAAAGCATTAACATGATCAAATTCATATTCACCACACTCCTCATTATCTTTATTATGCGCACCATTGCGCCGGTACTTTTCCGCTGGCTGCTGGGGGCTTTTGTGAAAAAAAGCATGCGCAACGGCACCTTCTTTTATCCCAACCAGCAACAGCAGCAGCGCCCCTACCAGGAGCCTGGCCGAAGCAACGGGCAGCCCAACGGCCGCAGCACGGGCCACGTCAAAATCGATTACATTCCGGACCAGCCGGGGCAGCGGCATTTCGATGGCGGCGAGTACGTGGATTATGAAGAAGTAAAATAAAACCGCTATCTTTCAAGCTCTATTTGGGTTTTTGAAAGATATGACAACTACGCTCAATTTCAGGCGCGATGTGTTGCCGCACATCGTGGCGGTCGTGATTTTCCTGCTTTTAACGGCAGTATACTTTGCCCCGGTGCTCTTCGAAAACAAAGGCATGTCGCAGCACGACATCCAGCAGTTTCAGGGGGGCGCCAAAGAGATACAGGACTACCGCGACAAAACCGGCGAGGAAGCCCTCTGGACCAATTCCATGTTCAGCGGCATGCCCTCTTACCTCATCAACACGCACTATTCCGGCGACTGGTCGGGGGCCATCCACTCTGTTTTAACCCTGGATATGCCTGCGCTAGCCGGCAATATCTTTATCACACTACTCTGTGCTTACATCCTTTTGGTGGCCTTAGGCATGAGCCCGTGGCTGGCGACCATCGGGGCTATTGCCTTTGGGTTCAGCTCCTACAACATTATTATCCTGGAGGCAGGGCACAACACCAAATCCCTTTCCATTGCTTACATCCCGATGGTGCTAGCCGGCATGCTGGTCGCGCTGCGGCGCAATGTATGGCTGGGCGCTGCCCTCTTTGCACTGGGTCTCGCGCTAAACCTGCACTTCAACCATCTGCAGATGACCTACTACATGCTGCTGCTGGTGCTGGTGTTTGCTGTGGTAGAGATCATCTTTGCTTTTAAGAACGGCACTCTAGCCGACCTGCTGAAGCGGGGGGCGGTGCTGCTGGTAGCTGCCATTCTGGCGGTGGGCGTCAACTTTGGCCGTTTGTATACCACTGCCGAATACAGCCAGTACAGCATCCGCGGAAAATCGGAGCTTACCACCAAAAACAGCGGCGATAAAACCAGCAGTGGCTTGGACCGCGGATATGCTTTTAACTGGAGCTACGGCGTAGGTGAAACCATCACCCTGCTGATCCCGGATTTTTACGGCGGCAGCAGCTCAGCCTCCCTCGGCACCGACTCCGAAACCTATAATGCCTTTCTGAAGATGGGTGCTGCACCGGCCCAGGCCGAGCAGATCATCAGCCAGGGCTTGCCGTTATATTGGGGGCCGCAGCCCATGACCAGCGGACCGGTATACGTAGGCGCCATCATCTGCTTTTTGTTTGTTCTGGGCATCTTTATCGTCGATCGCCGCTGGACGAGCTGGCTGGTAGCTGCTACTATTCTTTCGGTTGTGCTGGCCTGGGGCAAGAACTTCGAGGCGTTCAACTATTTCATGTTCGACCACTTTCCGGCCTATAATAAATTCCGGGCGGTTTCTTCGGCGCTGGTTATTGCGCAGATCACTATGCCGCTGCTGGCTATGCTGGCCCTCTGGAAACTGCTCAAAGAAAAAGGACACATACAGGACCTGGAGAAAAAACTGCTGCTTTCGGGCGGTATTACAGCCGGTATCTGCCTGCTGGTATGGCTATTTGCGGGCATGGCCAGCTTCACCTCGGCTACCGACCTGCAACTGGTGCAGGCGCAATTCCCGATCGATGCCATCCGTGCCGACCGCGAAGGCCTGATGCGCTCTGATGCACTCCGCTCGCTGGTGTTTATCGTGCTGGCGGCAGGCGTGCTATACTTCTATCTGAAAAATAAACTAAGCGCCACGGTGGTGATGGCGGCTATTGGCGTGCTGGTACTCGTGGATCTCTGGTCGGTGGACAAGCGCTACCTGAACAACAGCGATTTCCAGGCCCAGGTGGTCGCCACGCATTTTGCCCCTACCAAAGCCGACCAGGCCATCTTACAGGACAAAGACCCGAGCTACCGGGTGCTCTACCTGCCAAACCCGTTTAACGATGCGCGCTCGTCTTATTTCCACAAATCCATTGGTGGTTACCATGGTGCCAAGTTGCGCCGTTACCAGGACGTGATTGACAGCGTGATGAGCAACGAACTGCAAGCCCTAATCAACACGTTCCAGAATAATCCGACATCCGAATCGGTTGCGCTGGCGCTGCAGAATGCCCCGGTGCTGAACATGCTCAACACGCGCTACATTATTTACAACGATGAAGCCGCGCCGCTGAAGAACCCGGCGGCGTTGGGCAATGCCTGGTTTGTGGAAGATGTGCGCAAGGTGAACACGCCGGATGAGGCGCTGCTTGCCCTCCGCAATTTTGATCCGTCCACCACCGCGATTGTAGAAGCTCCGAAATTCCAGGTACCGGCTACTTCCTTCAGCCCGGGCAGCTCTACCATTAAGCTAACTGCTTACAGTCCCAATGAGCTGACCTATGAGGCAAATGCTATCGGAAATGAACTGGCGGTGTTCTCTGAGATCTACTATGCCGAAGGCTGGCAGGCGTACCTGGACGGCCACCCGGTCGATCATATCCGGGTGAACTACCTGTTGCGGGCCTTGCCGGTACCGGCGGGCAAGCATACCATCCGGTTCGAATTTGCACCTAATTCATACACCCTAGGCAATACCATTTCCATGATTTCGTCTGTTCTGCTGTTGCTGGTGATCATCGGGGCCGTGGTATATGTTGTAAAGCGACACCCCCAGGCAGCGCCAGCCGAAGTATAGCTGGAGTTAAGAGTTAAAAGTTAAGAGTTTAAAGTATAACTCAGAAGTATAAACCGGAGCCTCAGCCCATGCTGGGGCTTCTTTTTGAACAATGGAGGCACCGCTGCAACAACTTTACGACCCGCTGCTGCAAGCGCAGGAAATTACGCTTTGGCTGAAGCGCGAAGACCTGCTGCACCCGCATATTTCGGGCAATAAGTGGCGCAAGCTCACCTATAACCTGCAGGAGGCAAAACGGCTTCAACACCATGCCTTGCTTACCTTCGGCGGGGCTTACTCCAACCACATTGCCGCCACGGCAGCCGCCGGAAAGGAATATGGCTTCCAGACGATCGGCATCATCCGGGGTGAAGAACACCTGCCCCTGAACCCGACGCTGGCCTTTGCCACTTCCTGCGGCATGCAGCTGCACTACATCAGCCGGGAAGCGTATAAGCAGAAAGATGATCCGGCTTTTCTGGAACAACTACGGCAGCAGTATAAGCAGCCCTACATACTTCCCGAAGGCGGCACGAACCTGCTGGCCGTAAAAGGCTGCACCGAAATCGTGCAGGACATAGCGGTGGACTATGATTACGTATGCTGCGCAGCAGGCACGGGCGGCACCGCGGCAGGCCTAATTGCCGCGTTGGCAGGAGAGAAGCAGGTGCTGGTATTCCCGGCGCTGAAAGGCGGCGAGTTTCTGCAGCCGGAGATCGAAGAACTGGTTTTACAGTACAGCGGCCGCACATATAGCAACTGGCAATTAGTTACGGCATATCATTTTGGCGGCTATGCCAAAGTAAAGCCGGAACTACTCGCGTTTATCCAGGGCTTTCAGCAGCAGCACCACATCCCGTTGGAGCCCATCTATACCGGTAAGATGCTGTATGGCCTGTTCGACATGATCCGGCAGGGGTATTTCCCGAAAGGGAGCCGAGTGGTGGCCGTGCATACGGGTGGGTTGCAGGGCAATGCCGGTTTTAAAGAACGGCTGGGGCTGCAAGTATGATCAGGCGATGGCGTGCTGTTTCCGGGCCGCCTGCTTCAGTAGGAGCCAACTCAGGCCCACACTGCCGAACATAAACACAAAAGCGATTACGCTCATTAGAAAACGTCCGATGGGGTCTTCGCTGGTCACCGTGGTGATAAACGCCTGTTGCAGCAATAAGAAGGCTACAAAGGCGCGCAAAGGCAATCGGATCCGGCCCTTCAGCATCGCTGCTCCCGTGAAAAAATAAAGCGGATAAAGGACCACAACGACCACCAGGTTGTGCAGCACCGAGAAGTATGGCTTCACATTACCCCAGAACAAAAAGAAACGCCAGCCCGACATCCGGAAGAAATATGTAGGGTTATCGTGCACAAACAAGTATAACTTGGTGAGCGGCGAGGCATCGGCTAGCGGCATGAGCACCTGCTTGTCAGCAGATATAAGCAGGCCTTTATAGCCGAAGATTACTTCTCCTTTGGCATACGTTTGCACAATATCGAATTCCTGCAGCAGGTATTGGTCTACGAGCAGCAGCGTAGCCAGCGGCACCAGTATTACCGGCAGTACAAGTATAACTTTGGCGCGTGGGCTAGGAGCGGCAGTATAGGCCCCAAAAAATAGGTAGCCCAGGTAAGCCACAACCGCAATAAAGCCATTGGGCCGCACCAGCGCCACCACCAGCAGCAGCGGCAGTGCCCACAACGATTGCCTGACCGTTCGGGCCTTCACCAGCAGATAAAAAGCAAGCAGCAGCAAACTTATGTACAGCGATTCGGTCAGGATAAAGGCATGATACATCTGCAGGTCGTACCAGCCGATGAGCAGGAAAGTAGCCAGCAGAGGGGCAAACACATTGCCTGCGAGCAGCCGTGTCGCTTTATAAAAGTAAATAGTTGCGATGCCGGAAAGCAACGTTTGCACAACTACAATGCCTTTCAATCCGAAGCCTATTTTAAACAGCAAAGCCAGAAAGGTAGGATAGCCTGCATACTTGAGCCGGTAATCCGCGGCAAAATGGAAGTTGTCCAGAATAGCAGCAGCATACGTAAGATAGCTTTCTGAGTCGCTGGTATGGCGCACGCCATGAATAGAGAACAGCACCGTGTGCAGCGCCAGCCATGCCAGTGCCAGCATCACCTGCGCCCTGCGCTCATACATCGGACTGATCTTTGCTGGTATAGAAAGCATCTGCAACTAAATAAACCTGAACTGAGTTTTGATAGCGTAAATTAACCAGATTAATCTTCTTATCAAGCTCACCAACCAAGCGAACTCATGCCCTTACTCCGTTTCCTGCTCAAGCTGCTTCCCTGGATACTTGTACTTACTGCCGGCCTCTACATCTGGCGCACCGTGAAAGATTTTTTGAAAGAACCCGAAGCGAAGAAGGCGCCCGAAGTGGTGGTGAACTATAACACGATCCTCACTTCGGTGGAGGAACTGGGGCGTATGGAGCTGGTGCGCTATAATTTTAAGGATGTGGTGGAGTATGAAAAGAATGTGTCGCGGTTTGTGCCCAACTCTAAATTAGTGCTGATCGTGGCCGGAGAGGCGGTGGGCTGCCTGGACTTTTCTAAAATAACCCAATCCGATATCCAGTTCCTGGGCGACTCGCTGGTGCAGGTAGCCCTGCCCGCGCCGCAGATCTGTTACTACAAAGTAGACCACAGCAAATCGAAGGTCTTCAGCAAAGAAAATACCTATTTCCAGGATGCCGAACTGGTAGAAGAAGCGTACCGCTATGCCGAGCAGAACGTGAAAAAGGCCGCCCTGAATTCGGGCATCCTGCGGCAAACACAGGTAAATGCCGAGAAAATTCTAAAGCCTATGCTGGAAGAGATAACCGGCAAGCGCGTGGTGCTGGTGCCGCATCGCCGCATCCAGAACCCGGCGCTGCCGCCGAAACGCTAGTTGTGGATTGTTGATCGTTGTTTGTTAAAGACCTATTTCTAGTAATGCCTGTTGTGCATAGTTCCAGACACCCTTACTTTAAAAACCAAGTATAAGCTAATCATTCAGCAAGGCTAAGTTGTTAGTCAGAATATACATCGAAAGCATCCTATACGCACCATTCGTAATTCGTAATTCTTCATTCGTAATTCTTTAAAGCATCCTGCACCAGGTCGTTTTCATAGCCTTTGCTCTGCAGGAAATAGCTAAGCTTCTGGCGGCGGGCGAAGGGGTTCTTTTCTTTTTCGGTGGCGTTCTTTTTCTCCAGCAGCTGCAGCAGGTGTTGCTCGTATATGTCCGGATCAATCTCTTTCAGGCCTTGCTTAATGCAATAATCAGAAATGCCTTTGCTCTTGAGGCCCTGCATTATTTTGCGGCGGCCCCACTTCTTCAGGCCATACTTGCCCCGCACGTAGCTTTGGGCGTACCGCTCCTCGTCCAGTAACTTTTCCTGGCCCAGGCGCACGATCAGTTCCTCCACATCATCCGGCTCCAGTCCATAAGAGTAGAGCTTGGTGCGTACCTCCTGGTGGGTACGTTCCTGGTAGGCGCAGTAGGCCGCTATTTTCACTAAGGCTTCTTTGGGAGTATAAAATTTCTGTTTCTTTTGTCGCTCCAAAATGATGGTTGTTGATGTTCTAGTATAACAAGTATACGCAAAGGAGAGTTGCTTTAGAAAGGCGGGCATAAGAAAGTTAAAAGCAGGTTTGGTGGTTATACTTTGACGTATGTATAGTGCACCCAACCAGCCATGGCGGCAGGTAAGCCTAAAATATAGTAATTAAAATATATTTAAGTGATATCATATTGTGTTAGCTTTAACGTTAGCTGGTTAAATTGCAAGAATATACGGATGAAGTATAAGCCCTGGCACATGCGCTACCCTCTTCTTTTGCTGTTGCTGCTTCTGTTTTTGCCTGCGCTAAGTATGGCCGGGGCCCTGCATGGCCGCATTACCGACGAAAACAACAAGGGTCTGCCGTTTGCCAGCATTTACATCAAAGAAACGGCCAGCGGCACCGCTTCCAACGAGCAGGGCAGCTACCAGCTGCAGCTCAGCCCCGGCACCTATACGCTGGAGTTTAAGTATGTGGGCTACCGCGCCCGCACCGAAACCGTGACGATTGGCGAGGCCCCGCAGGAGCTTAATGTACAGTTGCTGCCCGAAGTGCTGAACCTGAAGGAAGTGGTGGTGCGTGCCGCCGACGAGGATCCGGCTTATGCTATTATGCGGCAGGCCATCCGGCTGCGCAAGTATCACCGCGACGAGGTAAATGCCTGGAGCGCCCGCGTATACATGAAAGCCGTGGGCCGCATGGACAAAGTGCCTTCCAAGGTGCTGGGCATAAAAATGGTAGATGTGGACACGGGCATCGTATACTTGTCGGAATCGGTGTCGGAGCTGCGCTTTAAAAAGCCCGACAAGGTGCACGAACGCATGATCTCGAGCCGGGTGAGTGGCCAGAAGAAAGGCTTCAGCTTTAACCAGGCCTCGGAAATGGACATCAGCTTTTACGATAACCTGCTCAAGGTGCAGGGCCTCAGCGAGCGCGGGTTTGTGTCGCCGCTAGCTAACAATGCCTTCTTTTATTACCGCTTCGAGTATCTGGGCACTTTCCAGGAAAACGGCCGCACCATCAACAAAATAAAAGTCATTCCGCGCCGCGCCCACGACCCGGTCTTTGCGGGCAGCATCTACATTGTGGACGGCAGCTGGCGCATCCATAGCACCGACCTGAAACTGACAAAAGCGGCCGGTATCGATTTTGTGGATTTTATACGCGTACGGCAGGTGTATGCGCCAGTAGCCAAAGAAGTATGGATGCCCGTATCGCAGCGGTTCAGTTTTGAAGGGGCTGGGCTGGGCTTTAAAGGCAGCGGTTACGTTACGGGCGTATACTCTAATTATAGCGTGCAGCCGGCCTATACCACGCCGCCCAGGGTAGAAGAAATAGCGCCTGAGCCGGCGCCGGATGCGACGCTGGCCGATGCACGGCCTGCCAAAAAGCCAAAGCTCAAAGTGATAAAGCCCCGCGAGGCAGCGCCTGAAGCTCAGCCGCAGGCCTCCAACGACAAGATGTTCAGCAAAGAGATTTTGGTGGTAGAGAGAGAAGCCAACAAGCGGGACTCTGCTTACTGGGCGGCCATTCGGCCCGTGCCGCTCACCCAGGAAGAAGTAACTGATTATCACAAAAAAGACAGCCTGGAGGTCATCAAAAATTCACGGCCTTACCAGGACTCGCTGGACCGGGTGCGTAACAAGCCTTCTTTTGGCAGTTTCCTGGTAGGCGGCTATACCTATTCCAATTCCTTCCAAAACAGGTACTTCAGTTTCGATCCGCTCCTGAGTTTAACAGGTGGCTCCAGCATCCTGCAGTATAATACTGTGGAAGGTGTGGTGGCCGACCTGCGCGTAGCCTATAGCAAACGCTTTGAAGACCGCCGCAGGTATAGTATAGCACCGGCCGTGCGCTACGGCTTCTCTAACCAGAAATTAAACGCCCGGCTGCAGCTCAGCTATCTTTACGAGCCGTTTAAGAACAGCACCATTTCGGTGGAAGGCGGCCGTTACGTAGAGCAGATCAATAACCTGAACCCGATCTCGCCTTTTGTAAATACCGTGTACACGCTGGTGGCCGGGCAAAACTACATGAAGCTATACCAGCGCGACTATGGCCGTGTAAACTGGCGAAGCGAGCTGTGGAATGGCGTCTCGCTTAGCGGTATCCTGGATTATGCCCACCGCCTGCCGTTGCAGAACACGGCCGAGTATACTTTGCGCGATGCTTCGGGGACTCATTTTACCTCCAACGTGCCGGTAAACGCCGAATTGACCGATGCCACTTTCCTGCCGCACCAGGCGCTTACGCTCGCCCTCAACCTTAGCCTGCGGCCAGGGCAGGAGTACATGAGCCGGCCGGATGACAAAATTAACCTGGGCTCGCGCTACCCTACCATAGCGTTGGGCTACCGCGCAGGTATAAACGCGTTGGGCGGCGATACCAGGTTCAGCACGGCGGCCATCCGGGTGAGCGACGATATGGGTTTTGGCCTTTTGGGCAGCAGCAGGTATAGCCTGGGAGGCGGCACCTTCTTTAGCCGCGACAAGATGTACCTGATGGATTACAAGCATTTTAATGGCAACCGCACCCTGTTTGCCGGCACCTACGAGGGCTTCCAGCTACTGGATTATTACCGCTACAGCACCAGTCACAGCTACCTGGAGGGGCACTACGAACATCATTTCAACGGCTTTGTGTTCAACAAGATCCCGCTGTTCCGGCGGCTGAAGTGGCAGGAAGTGGTCAGCCTCAATTACCTCAACACCCGCGCATCGGGCAATTACCTGGAGCTGGGGCTGGGCATCGAGCACATCTTTAAAGTAATGCGCATCGATTTTATTACCTCGTTTCAGGAGGGTAACCGCGCCCGAACAGGCCTGATGGTGGGAGTTGGCTTCTGAGTTTTCATACCGCGGCAGGATTAGTAAAAGCAGGTGCGGCCTTGAAATTGCACCGGAATGAGGCCGGGCACAAAGTGGCATTGCCTACGCGGGATAACCATAACGCCTTGCTGGCCGTTAAAAATAGCTCAGGACTAAACTTAAAACAGACATGAAAACAACAGCACATATACTTAAAACCGGCGTAGCAGTGGCTTTTGCAGCTGTGGTTGGCTTTGGCTGCAATGGCGGCGAACGACCTGAATCGAACCCGACAGACGATACCAGCACTTCCGAAGCCATTGTAGACGAAACCGATGCGGAGCATTTAAATGAGCCACGTCCGGCAGCCATTGGCGATACATCGGTTACCGGCGAGCAGGCCGACCAGTTTGGCAACGAGATGAAGTCCAACCAGGACTCAGCTAACCGGGCCATGCACGAACTGGATGAGCAGAAAGCGAAAGAGAACAGCCAGCAGCCTAAGCCAAAGCAGTAAAAGACAACTAAAAGCAAAAATCCCCGCCAGCATACGTTGGCGGGGATTTTTTATGGCCGGATGGCGGTTGTGCCCACAGGCGGGATCACCAACCCGTCGCCGCTTTTCTTGCGGCCTTTCAGGTTAATATTATAGAGGATCACCGAGATGAAGATGAGCACATAAGCAGCCACTTTTGTTGTCGTGGTATGTTCATTAAAGTATAAAAAGGCCATCACAAAGTTCAGGATCGGGTTGATATACATCAAAATGCCAATGGAGCCGGAGGTAAGCTCTTTGAGCGCAAACAGGTTCAAAAACAGCGGCAGCACGGTAAAGACTAGGCTCAGCATACCGATGTTCAGGAAAAAATGAGTATCTAACATGACCATGCTATCGCCTTTGAAGTAGCTGTAAAAAGGGCCGATCAGGGCGAAGGAAAGCAACAGCTGCAGGGTAAGCAGCACAATTTTATCGTAGTTCTTCAGAATACGCTGCGTGATGAGGTAAAAGGCATAACTGAAGGCGGTCAGCAAACTAAACACCAGGCTTGTCAGCTCGCCGGAGCCTATCAGGGCGCAGCTCAGCGCACTCAGGCCGATGGCCAGCCACTGGTTTAGCCGCAGCTTCTCTTTTAGCAGCAAAAAGCCCAGCACCGCCGTGATAATAGGGCAGAGCAGGTAGGAAAAAGAGCCGGTCTGGATGTTGATGTGGTTGATTATGTAAATGAACGTAAGCCAGTTAATTGTCAGCAGCAGGCCGCCCAGCAAAGTATAACCTATAAAGGTGCGCTTCTCCCGCGGGCCGGCGGTTTGCAGCGCGGCAAAGGTACTCAGCAGCTTACGGCGGCGGAAAACCAGCGAAATAACCAGCAGCACGACCAACGCGGAGGCTACCCGGAAGTATAAGATCTGCCCGCTGGGGTAAGCAGCCAGGGCCTTCAGCGGAAACGGGATAAAGCCCCAGATAACGAATGCCGCAATGCCCGCTGCAAAGTAGGGTCGGGTGTCTGTTGGTTTCATAGGTAAAAATGCAGGTAAAAGGTGTGCAAAGGTAGAGAATTGCCGGTTGTTAATTGTTGCGGTTAGCTAAATTGCTGAAAGGTTGCCTGGCTGGCTACTTGCCCGTAACAGTTCGTATAGCTCAAGGGTAATCCCTGTTACATTGCCTCTGTTTCACTTCTCACCTGCTAACTTTTTAACTTTCTAACTTCTTAACTTTCTAACTTTGTAGCTCCCCCGCCTATCTTTGGCGCAGGAATAAATCCGTAGCCATGCTCTCTTTTCAGCAGCTTTCATCTATTACACAGGGCCGGGAGGTGCAGGTGGTGCAGCCCCAGCCGGTGGTGCATCTGCTCACCGACAGCCGCAAGCTCTCGCAGCCGGCGGGCACGGTGTTTTTTGCCATCCGGGGCAAGTATAACGACGGGCATAAGTACTTGTCGCAGCTATACCGGCAGGGCGTGCGCACCTTTGTGGTGGAGCAGGGCGAGCCTGCAGCGCTAACGCACCTATACCCCGAAGCATCCATTTTGCTGGTGAAGGATAGCCTGCAGGCGCTGCAGCAGGTAGCCGCCTGGCACCGGCAGCAGTTCCAAATCCCGGTGATCGGGGTAACAGGCAGCAACGGCAAAACGATCGTAAAGGAGTGGCTTGCACAATTGCTGAGCCCCGATGAGCTGGTGGTAAAAAGCCCGCGCAGTTACAACTCGCAGCTGGGCGTGCCGCTGAGTGTGTGGCAGCTCAATGCCAATCATACCCTGGCTATTTTTGAAGCCGGCATTTCGCTGCCCGGCGAGATGGAAAAGCTGCAGCAGATCATCCGGCCTACCCTGGGCCTATTTACCAACATTGGCAGCGCCCACAACGAAGGCTTTGCTTCTCTGGAGCAGAAGGTAGCTGAAAAGCTGAAGCTGTTTGCCCACGTGGAGCTGCTCTTTTACTGTGCCGATCATACGCTCGTGCACCAGGCCGTGCAGCGCCAAAGTATAAATACCTTTACCTGGGGACGCCGGCAGGAGGCAGACGTCACGATAAATGCCACGACTACTGCCGGCCACCGCACCATTGTGGTGTATACTTACCTGGGCCAAAAACAGCGGCTGGCCCTCCCGTTCACCGACGAAGCCTCGGTGGAGAATGCCCTGCACTGCCTGGCGGTGCTGCTGCAGCGGAGCCTGCCGCTCTCCGAAATACAGGACCGCCTCGACCGCCTGCACCCGGTGGCCATGCGCCTGGAAATGAAAGAAGCCATTAACGGCTGCTACCTCATCGACGATACCTATAACAACGACCTGGGAGGCCTGGCCATCGCCCTGAACCTGCAGGCCAGCCAGCCGCAGCGCGGCGCTCATACGCTCATACTTTCGGATCTGCTAGAGTCGGGCCTGGCGGAGGAAGCCTTGTATAAGCAGGTAGCGGAGTTGGTGCAGCCGCACCGCGTGCAACGCCTGATTGGCATCGGCCCGGTCATCAGCAAGTATAGGCACCTTTTCGGGGAGGCCGTTTTTTATACTTCCACAGCTGATTTTTTGAAAGCCTTTGATTCAGCGAACTTCCGCAATGAGGTGATCCTGGTGAAAGGCGCGCGCGTGTTCGGGTTTGAGAAGATCGTGCAGGCGTTTCAGCAGAAGGTGCACGGCACGGTGCTGGAAGTAAACCTGGATGCGCTGGTGCATAACCTGAACTTTTACCGCTCCAGGCTAATGCCCGATACCAAACTGATGGTGATGGTCAAAGCCTTTGCTTATGGCAGCGGCAGCTTCGAAGTGGCCAACCTGCTGCAGTTCCACCGTGTGGATTACCTGGCCGTGGCTTACGCCGATGAAGGCGTGATGCTGCGCGAGCACGGAATCACGCTCCCCATCATGGTCATGAACCCCGCGCCCGACAGCTTTGCCAAGCTGCAGCAGTATACCCTGGAGCCGGAAATATATGCCCTGGAGCAACTGCAGGCCTTTGTGGCGTCGCTGGAGGAGGGCAACAAGTATAAGATCCACCTGAAGCTCGACACGGGCATGCACCGGCTGGGATTTGTCAGCGAGGATTTCGAAGCCCTTTTTGACTTGCTGCAGCAGTACCCGCAGGTACAGGTGGTGAGCGCCTTCAGCCACCTGGCCGGTGCCGACGAAGCCCTGCACAACGATTTTTCGCAGCAGCAGATTGCCACTTTCAGAAGTATGGCTACGGAAGTGGAGGCAAGGCTGGGGTATTCGGTCACGAAGCACATTCTAAATTCGGCAGGCATTGTGCGCTTTCCGGAACACCAGCTGGACATGGTGCGGCTGGGCATCGGCCTGTACGGCGTGGAGGCAACCGGTTCGGAACAGGAGGCGCTGCGGCCGGTCAGCACACTCAAAACCACCGTATCGCAAGTGAAAAGTATAAACGCCGGTGAAACAGTGGGCTATAGCCGCAAAGGCATTGCTGATGTGGCTAAAACCATTGCTACCATCGCCATCGGGTATGCTGATGGCTACGACCGCCGTTTCAGCAATGGCGTGGGTCAAGTACTTGTGCAGGGGCAGCGCCGCCCGCTTATCGGCAATGTGTGCATGGATATGTGTATGGTAGATGTTACCGGGCTACAAGTAAAAGCCGGCGATGAGGTGATCGTGTTCGGGCCACAGCTCACGCTGGTAGAGCTGGCCAACGCTATTGGCACCATTCCCTACGAGCTGCTCACCAACGTGAGCACCCGCGTAAAACGGGTGTTTTTCGCAGAGTAGCGGTTTTCAGATTTGAAGATGTGAAAATGATTTCCTCCTTGGTGCAAGCAGAGGCTCGCGCCAGGAGAGAGTTATACTGCTATAGGGCCTCGTTTTCAGTTTATACTTACTACATCGGCACATTATCCCATTAACCCCTCAGTACATTAACTTAAAACTTTTGCTTTAAAGGTGAACACCTTGTAACTTGCAGTTGTTTATAAACAGTCTAAATAAAAACAACGAGCGGTGCGAAAAAGGGCAGAAGAGCAAAAAGAACAGAAAAGCGTGCGCGACCTCAAGATCGGGGAACGCGGTGTGATCTGTTGTCTAAGCGACCCGGAAATGGGTCTTAAGCTTTTGGAAATGGGCTGTATTCCTGGTACGGAAGTAAAACTGAACAGCCGCGCTCCTTTTGGTGATCCCATCACCATTATTGTTAACGATTATACCCTGTCGTTGCGTTTAGACGAAGCCGAAACCATTTTGCTGAAGAAGTAATCCCCCGCGCCTCATGACCACTGCCACGATCCAGCCACAAGAAGTGCAGGCCAAGCAGGCTGCAGTTCCTCCTTTAGTCTCCAAAGTAGCGCTGATCGGGAACCCGAACTCCGGTAAATCGTCTCTTTTTAACCAACTGACGGGCCTTAACCAGAAGGTGGGCAACTTTCCGGGGGTAACGGTAGATAAAAAAACAGGCTATTGCCAGCTTTCGCCTACCCACAAAGTGCAGATCATTGACCTGCCGGGCACCTATAGCTTATACCCTAAGTCGCTGGATGAGCGCGTGATCATTGACCTGCTTTATGATCCGGCCTCGCGCCATTTTCCAGACCTGGTCATCGTAACGGCCGACGCCTCTAACCTGAAGCGCAACCTGCTGCTGTACACCCAGCTAGCTGATCTGAAGATTCCGGTGGTGCTGGCGCTGAACATGGTGGATGTGGCCGAGAGCGAAGGCGTTAAGATCGACGTGCCTGCCCTGCACCGTGAGCTGGGCGTGCCCATCATCCCGATGAATGCCCGCAAGGGAATAGGCATTGCCGCCCTCAAGATCATCATGTCGCAGCAGCTGGAAGCCTCCCGGGTTAGCTTTTATGAAATCCCCGACGAGCTGATTCCTGTGGTGCAAAGCATACGTCAGCGGTTTCAGCTCCGCAACGATTACCAGGCCCTGCACTACGCCCATCAGTATAAAAGCCTTAAATTTTTATCGGAAGAGGATGTCGCCTGGATCGCGGGTGTGCTGGAGGCCGTGGATTTCCACTCGCATGCTCAGCAGGCCAACGAAACCATTGCCCGTTATACCCGCATCAACGAGCTGCTGCTGGATGTGGTGCGCGTGGAGAAAGTAGACAAGGACGAGAAGTTCAGCAACCGCCTCGACCAGGTGCTCACGCACAAGGTATTTGGGTACCTGATCTTTTTTGCCATCCTGTTCCTGATCTTCCAGGCTATCTTTGCCTGGGCCAGCTATCCCATGGACCTGATCGACCGGGGAATTACCAGCCTTAATGGCCTGATACAGGATAACTTTGATGGCCCGCTTATTAACCTGCTGACCGAAGGCGTAATTGCCGGACTGGGCGGTGTGCTGGTATTTGTGCCGCAGATCGCCATTCTGTTCGCGTTTATATCCATTCTGGAGGAAACCGGCTATATGGCGCGCGTGACGTTTATGATGGACAAGATCATGCGCAAATTTGGCCTGAACGGCAAAAGTGTGGTGCCGCTGATCTCGGGGGTAGCCTGTGCGGTGCCCGCCATCATGTCGGCGCGTACCATCGAGAACTGGAAAGACCGCATGATCACCATCTTTGTGACGCCGCTGATGAGCTGTTCGGCCCGCATTCCGGTATACACGGTGCTGATTGCCCTGGTAGTGCCCGACAAATACTACTTCGGGTTTATGAACCTGCAGGGCCTGGTACTGATGGGGCTTTACCTGATCGGCTTTCTAGCGGCTATTTTCTCCGCGCTGCTGCTCAAAACCATTCTCAAAGCCCGGGAACGCAGCTACTTCATTATGGAGTTCCCGGTCTACAAAATGCCGCGCTGGAAGAATGTGGGCATCACGATCATAGAGAAATCCAAAGCTTTTGTTTTTGAAGCAGGTAAGGTCATTGTGGCTATTTCGGTTATACTTTGGGTGCTGGCCTCTTATGGGCCTGGCAACAATTTTGAGCAGGCCAGAGTGCAGGCGATAGCCGAAGCCAAAGCAAACAACCTGACCCCACTACAGACCGAGAATAAGATAGCCTCTTACCAGCTCGAGAGTTCCTATGCCGGTATCATTGGCCGTACCATAGAGCCTGCTATCCGCCCGCTGGGTTACGACTGGAAGATCGGAATTGCCCTGCTTACTTCTTTTGCTGCCCGCGAGGTGTTTGTGGGCACGATCTCGACCATTTATAGTATAGGCGAGGAGGAGAACGTGAGCACGATAAAGGAAAAGCTGATGTCGGAGAAAGATGCCAACGGCGATCCTTTCTTCACCCCGGCCCGTAGTTTCTCGCTGATGATCTTTTACCTTTTTGCCATGCAGTGCGTGAGCACGCTGGCCATTGTGCGCCGCGAAACAAAGAGCTGGACCTGGCCTGCGGCGCAGCTCTTATACATGAGTGGCCTTGCCTATGTGATGGCTTTTATCACCTACCATATTTTTAGCTAGCCCACCCGTTTTATACTTTATGCAATAAACCCTTGTGCCTTGTCAGGCACAAGGGTTTATTGGTATGTGCCTGCCAGGTGTTTTTTAATGCTGACTTCCGGTACAGGTTCCTAATTCTTTATTTCCGGTCGCTTACTCATTCTTCATAAGTATAACCAAAAATAATCTGCAAAATTTTATACCTACTACGGGTTTATACTCGTAACAAACATACAGTCTGATATTTTCTGAAAATACATAAGTATGTTAATATTGAAGGTCGTGTTTATAGGCTCTTTATAAGGGCTTAATCGCCTTTAAAGCCCTGTAGTATCTGACAAATTTTATATCATTATATAGGTTATGTTGAATTATATAAAGAATAAATAGTTGTAAATACTTGATAAACATAGTATTAGTTTTTATATTTAATAAGTGTACAACTTTAAACGTGTTGTTGAATGATAAAAATTGTACTATTTATAGTTGTCTTGCATAAGCGTGGTATGCCTACTGATCTGCTGTGTTAAAGCTTGCCTTTTAATACAAAAAGTTTTCACCACATCTCTCCAGGTTACTGCACACTGTAAGGTTTTGCCTTGCTAAGTGACTGATTATAAAGGCTTCTTCTTTAATTGTGCGCATCTCTTCATAAGCGTAAGTTTTACAGGAAGCCAAGCAAAAGCGTCCGCTAAAATCGCAGGGTTTCACATCTCCACCGCATACTTACTTCCCCGCCCAGGAATGCCACCGGCTACCTGCACTTTAATTCTTAACCATACACTTACCTTAAACAAACAGCACAATGAAGAAAATTCTATTTCTTAGTTTCTTGCTGGTGACCGCCCTGCTGCAGCAGGCGATGGCCCAAGTAAGAGCCGTCTCCGGCACGGTGACGGATGCTTCCACAAAACAGCCCCTGCCTGGGGTTACGGTACTGGTAAAAGGTACTACTGTTGGCACTGCTACCGGTGCAGACGGTACTTATTCAGTTGGCGTGCCCGATGGCAGCAACACGCTCGTTTTTAGTTTTGTTGGCTACGCTACCACGGAACGGGCTGTTGGTAATGCCACAACCATTGATGTTGCCCTGCCGCTGGATACCAAGCAGCTCAGCGAAGTAGTGGTAACAGCCCTGGGTATTGAAAAGACAAAGAATGAACTTCCGTATGCCGCCCAGAAAGTGGGGGGTGATGAAGTGAGCAAAACAAGAGAGACAAACTTTGTGAATGCCTTGTCAGGCAAAGTATCGGGTGTTCAGATCCAGCGCAACAACAACCTGGGTGGCTCTACCAACGTGGTAATCCGGGGCTCCAAATCCATTGGGGGTAGTAACCAGGCGCTGTTTGTGGTAGATGGGGTGCCTATTGATAACTCGAATACAAATAGCAACGGTGCCGCTGACCCGCTCCGTAACCAGCAAACCGGCCGTGGTGGCTACGACTACGGTAATGCTGCAGCCGATATTAACCCGGATGATATTGCTTCGATCACAGTGCTGAAAGGAGCTGCGGCCTCGGCGCTTTACGGCTCCCGTGCTGGTAATGGTGTGATCATGATCACTACCAAAAAAGGCTCCAAGAATAAAGGCATCGGTGTTACCGTAAATGCAGGCGCTAACTGGGGCATTATTGATAACAGCACCTTTGTGGATTATCAGAAACAATATGGTGCCGGTTATGGTCCTTTTTATGGTCCTAACAGCGACGCCTACTTTAACGAGGCTGATATTGATGGCGATGGTGTGGTGGATTTTCTGCCTCCTTACCAGGAAGATGCCTCTTTTGGTGGCGCATATGATCCTAATATCCAATATTACCCGTGGTCGGCATTTGATCCGACAGCCCCGAATTACCTTCAGAAAAGACCTTGGGTGGCCGCCGAAAATGACCCGAGAACTTTTTTCAGAAACTCGCATGGTACGGCTAGCAGTGTAACAATTGATGGCGGAGGAGAGCAGGGTTACTTTAAATTGGGCTATTCCAGAAATACAGATTATGGCATTCTGCCAAACAGCCGCATCCTGAAGGACTATGTGAACTTTGCCGCATCTTATAACCTGAACACCAAGCTCACGGCTTCGGCTTCCATCAACTATACTGATATAACCGGAAAAGGCCGCTACGGAACAGGGTATGATGACAAGAACGTGGCAACCAACTTCCGGCAGTGGTGGCAGACAAACGTGGATATCCAGGAACAGGAGGATGCCTACCGAAGAACAGGCCGCAACATGACCTGGAACATCAAGAGTGCCACAAACCTGTCGCCAGCCTATTGGGATAACCCCTACTTTACCCGCTATAAGAACTATGAGAACGACAACAGGGGCCGCTTTTTTGGTAACGTAAGGCTGGATTACAAATTTGCAGAATGGCTGAATGTGATGGGGCGCATATCATTGGATACCTATGAAGAGCTGCAGGAAGAGCGCTATGCGGTCGGATCGCTTTCGCCATCCGAATACTCCAGGTTTAACCGTAATTTCAGCGAGTATAACTACGACCTGATGGCGAATTTCAACAAGGACCTGTCAGAGTTGTTCAATCTGAAAGCTACCATTGGTACCAACATCAGGAAAACGCATACCCAGTCCATTTTTGCTGTTACAAATGGCGGTTTGGTGGTGCCGGACTTATACTCACTGTCTAACTCCTTGAACCCTTTAAATGCGCCCTACGAAACGGATGAGCCGCTTCAGGTGAATGGTTATTTTGCAAGCGTTACACTAGGCTACAAGCAGCTGGCTTTCGTGGACGCCTCTTACCGGGTAGACCAGGCCTCAACCCTGCCGTCGAATAACAACACATTTACCTACCCGTCCATTTCCGGTAGCTTTGTGTTTTCTGAGCTGATGGAACCCAATTACTGGTTAACCAGTGGTAAGATCAGGGCAAACTATGCAGAAGTAGGCCAGGGTGCTCCGTTTGCCTATACCCGGGATGCGTACTTTAAGCCGGACCCTTTTGGTGGCAACACCCTGTTCTCTGTGCCCGGAACCAAGTCTAACCCAGACCTGAAGCCGGAGCGCTCCAAGAGCTATGAAATTGGTACGGAGATGTCGTTTATGGATGGCCGGGCCGGTTTTGATCTGAGCTACTATAAAACTAACAGCGTAGACCAGATCCTGCCAGTGCCGGTGTCCCGCTCCACCGGGTATGACTTCCTGGTGATCAACGCCGGGGACGTGGAGAACAAAGGTTTTGAGCTGTCCGTGTATGGTACGCCGGTAAAAACAGATGCCTTCTCCTGGACCATCAATGCCAACTGGACCCGCAACCGAAACCTGGTAAAAGACTTAGGTCCGATCCAGAATTACCAGATCGGCGCATTTCAGGGTGGCGTATCCATCAACGCTGCTGTTGGGGAGTCTTACGGTACCATTAAAGGCCGCAGCTTTGTTTACAACGACCAGGGACAGCGGGTGGTGGACGAGGATGGCTACTACCTGACAACCGCCACCTCCAACAACATTATTGGCGACCTGAATCCGGACTGGATCGGAGGCATTAGTAACACTTTCCAGTTCAAAGGGGTTTCGCTGGGCTTTTTGATCGATGTGAAGCATGGCGGCGATGTGTTCTCGCTTGATCAGTACTATGGCCAGGGTACCGGGGTGAGTAAACTGACGGCCTTTACCAACGACCTGGGTAACCCGGTCAGGAATCCTGTAGTTATAAATGCCGATGGTACTTATGCCCCAAATAGTGGGGGTTACATCTTTCCGGGTGTAAAAGAGGATGGCACGCCAAACGATACCAGAGTAGAGGCTTATACGGCCTTTGGTTACAACAGCCTGCCGCCCGCAGAATTTGTGTACGATGCAGGCTTTGTGAAACTCAGAGAAGCGACGCTTTCTTATAGTTTGCCCGAGTCTGTGGTGTCTAAATTCGGTTTGATCAAAGGCATCGATATATCCGCCTATGGAAGAAACCTGTGGATAATCCATAAGAACCTGCCGTATGCCGATCCGGAAGATGGCCTGAGCTCTGGTAACCTGACAGGCGGCTACCAAGTGGGTAGTTATCCTACCACCCGAAACATTGGTTTTAATGTTAGAGCAAGATTTTAACCCGTATCAAAATGAAAAAGCTATTTATATTCCTAGGGATCGCGCTTGCTATAGCGGCCTGTACGGATAACTTCGAGGAGATGAACATCAACAAGAAGCAGGCCACGGAAGTGCCTGCAGCCACCTTGTTATCGAATGCGCAGCGCAACCTGGTAGATGCCTTAACCACGCCCAACGTGAACAGCGGTATTTTCAGACTGCTGGCCCAACAGTGGACGGAAACTACTTATACCGAGGAATCGAACTACGATTTTGCTACTCGCAACATTCCGCAGTTCTTCTGGCATTCGCTCTACCGGGATGTATTAAGAGACCTGAAAGAGTCGAAAGACATCATTGCTGCAGACGAGTCCTTTACGGATCCGGCCTTGCAGAAGAATCAGCTGGCGATAGTAGAAATCATGGAAGTATATACCTGGACGGTCTTAGTAGATACGTATGGGGACATCCCTTATTTTGAAGCGCTGGATTATAAAAATGTGGCCCCGAAGTATGATGATGATGCTGCTATTTATGCCGACCTGTTTACCCGGCTAGATAACGCCTTGGCTTCGCTGGATACAGCCGGTTCGGGCAGCTTTACGCCTGGCGCCGACCTGTATTATAATGGTGATGTAGCGCAGTGGATCAAGTTTGGAAATTCTCTTAAACTTAAAATGGGGATGACCATTGCCGATGTGGACCCCGCAAAAGCGCAGGCCGCTGTAACTGCAGCAGCTCCGAATGTGTTTACCTCCAATGCCGACAATGCCACCCTGGATTACCAGGAAACAACCCCGAACACGAATCCCGTGTGGGTGAACCTGGTGCAAAGCGGCAGGGATGACTTTGTTCCGGCAAATACCCTGGTAGACAGGATGAATGAGCTCAAAGATCCGCGTCGGGCAGCTTACTTTACCGAATTCGGGGGTGCCGGCCAGTATAAAGGAGGGGTTTATGGGGCAAGTAACAACTTTGCCAACTTCTCGCATGTAAGCGATGCCATTCAGGCACCCGGCTACGATGCTACTATTCTGTCGTATTCAGACGTAGAGTTTTACCTGGCTGAAGCAGCTGCAAGAGGCTTTATATCAGATGATGCGGCTAGCCATTACAATGCTGCCATAACCGCTTCGATGGAAGAATGGGGCATACCTGAGGCGCAGGTAAAAACTTATCTGGCGCAACCCTCCGTTGCCTATAACCCGGGAGGGGATTTCAGGCAGCAGATCGGGTTACAGAAATGGATAGCCCTATATAACCGCGGCTTTGAAGCATGGACCGAGTATAGGAGATTGGATTATCCGCAACTTGTAGCACCCAGTACTGCCGAGTTTGATGTAGTGCCAACCCGATTCCCTTACCCGGCAAATGAGTCTCAGCTTAATAGCAGCAATTATACTACCGCCGCCTCCGCCATGGGGGGCGACCTGGCGACAGTAAAGGTGTTCTGGGACGTAAACTAACAACGCTTCTTAGCAAAGAAAAGCAGATAGATAAGAAAATACTAGGTAGTAGTCTTCTTCATTGGATAAAGGCCCCCGGTTTCCGGAGGCCTTTTCTTTTTTAAAACCATGCGTACTAGGCCTTTTACCAGAGCGAAGCCGAGAAGTATGTAAGTGCTTTTAAGAAGGAGAGGCAGAGGCCTCATATAGTTATTGATCAGAGCAGCCTTTTTCTTCTAAACAGTAGGAGCTGAAGAATATATGACAGTCATTCAAAGCAAGTAGTATGAGGTAGCGGAGGCTAAACTTCGCATGTTATTTATTTGACAAAGCGAAAGACGTGAGAAAGCATTAAATTTTATTTTTTTACAAAGCGCTGATAATTAATCGACTATATATTAAAATTTCGATTTTGTATTATGAGAATTATTTGGTGCAATTTTTTTTTGAAGGATAGGCTTGGTAATATTTTTATTATTGATTAATCTTGGTTTAAGTATTACCCTATACAGATAATATATGATAAGAATTATACCTCTTTTTACCTCTCTCCAGGTTCCCTGCTTACATGCATTCACGTCAGTTTCAGTGGCTTCTTAGATGATTCTTTTCATTACCGCTGCTTAGTAGCAGTCCAAAATTCTGGTATTTGGGTGCAAAAACCTGCTCATTTTCTGATGAATTCAAGTATGGGTGTGCATCCTGCATTATTACTTTTAGCTACTGGAAAGCGGCAGTAGTAAAGGTGCAACGTACCAGAATTTCTTTATAAAAAGCCAAAGTCATAATATGCTGCCATTATATTCAGAATGCTATGAAATGTTTATTGCGAACATCTATTGGCAGGTAGTTTTTTCCAAAATTTTCTCCATACCTGAGTTCAAGTGCTTATAATATTCATTTGCAACTGCCGGTTCATATGCTTTGCCAACAAGGTGGCCTTTGGTTACCTGTGTTTTTTTATTAATAATTTTTAACACTTACCTTAAACTAACAGCACAATGAAGAAAATTCTATTACTATGCTTCTTGCTGGTGACAGCCCTGCTGCAGCAGGCCATGGCACAAGTAAGAACCATCACCGGTAAGGTGACGGATGCCTCCACAAGTCAGCCCTTGCCCGGGGTAACGGTACTCGTTAAAGGCACAACGGTGGGTACAGCCACAGGCGGTGACGGGTCGTATACTGTTAATGTGCCACAAGGCGGTACGACTCTCGTTTTTCGTTTTATTGGTTATGCTACAACAGAACGTGAAATTGGAAATGCTACAACTGTAAATGTTGGTTTAGGTGTAGATTCAAAGCAACTAAGTGAAGTTGTTATTGTTGGAGCAGGTGGTATTGAGCGACAGGTAAAAGAGCAGGGTTATAATACAACCACAATCAAAACCCAGGAGCTAACGCAAGGTAAAACTCCAAACATTGCTACTGGCTTAACAGGTAAAGTTGCTGGTTTACAGATCAACGCGATCGGCAGTGGTGTAAATCCAAACGTTCGGGTTACCCTACGTGGTATGCGTTCATTGACTGGTAACAACGAAGCTCTCATCGTATTGGACAATGTAATTGTGCCAAACGAAGTTCTGGGAAATCTAAACCCAGAGGATATCGACGCTGTTACTGTGCTTAACGGTGGTAATGCTGCCGCTCTTTATGGTTCTGATGCATCCAATGGTGCAATTCTGATCACTACTAAGAAAGGAAAAGCAGGCGTAAACAGCGTGACGGTTTCTCACACTACTACGTTAGAAGAAATAAGCTTCTTCCCTAAACTGCAAAATAAGTTTGGATCAGGTTCTGCTGGTGGTGAGCAGACGTATGTACCTTACGAAAACCAGCAGTATGGTCCTGCTTTCGATGGTTCAATGGTACAGATCGGTAAGCCATTAGCAGATGGATCAATTCAAACTGTCCCTTACTCTGCACGAAATGATAAATACGATTTCTGGGATACAGGTGTGCAGAATCAAACAGACTTCTCACTTTCTTCTGGGAATGACAAATCTACGTTCTATGTTGCCGGACAACGCCTGGATGTAACAGGTACTACACCCGGAGACAAGTTTGATCGTACTTCCGTTCGTATCAATGCAAGCCATGATCTGGGTAACAAATTAAAGTTAAACTTTAATAGTAACTATACTCAGAACAACTATGATATAACTACGCAAACAGCAAACATGTTCGATGCGTTGTTACAGACACCTGCACACATTCCTCTTACTCAGTATAAGGATTGGAGAAATAATCCTTATGCAAACCCTAACGGTTATTACAATGAATATTATGATAACCCTTATTTCCTGATTGATAATTACCGTCAGGATGTGCGCAATAATTACCTGATTGGAAATGCAGAGCTAAAGTATGCCCCCCTCAACTGGTTGGACTTAACTTACCGTGTTGGTATAACAAACAGAGTATCCAATACCAAAAATAAGGTGGATATGTTTACGCTTTCCGATTATACAAAGGGTATCTCTTCAAGTAAGTATGATGAAGCCGGTTCTGTGTCTGATAATACTTACAACTCAACCCAGCTTAACTCAGACTTCCTGGCCCAGTTCACAAAGGATGTTAATGACTTCTCTTTCAAAGTGATTCTTGGACAGAGTATCCGATCAAACTATTCTAAGTCAATAGGCATCTATGGTAATGGCTTAGTAAACCCAGGTCTGTTCAACATAAGCAATCGTGTTGGTGAACCAGGGGCTTCCGAGGGTAACTATGAGGCTCGCCAGATAGGTGTTTTCGGAGATGCAACTATTGGATTTAAAGATTATTTGTTCCTGCACTTTACAGGACGTAATGACTGGACTTCTATTCTTGCAAAAGAAAACAGATCTTTCTTCTACCCTTCCGTTGACATTGCTTTCACCGCAACAGAAGCAATTTCTGCTTTACGAGACAATGAGATCTTAAATCACTTAAAGTTAAGAGCCGGCTGGTCTAAAGTAGGTCAGGTGAACTTAACTTCTTCAAGAACCACATTTGGTGCTTACCAGTTACAGCCTACATTTGCTCCAACAGGAGGTTTCCCATACGGAAGCCTAACCGGCTATTCACTTGATGATAGAATTGTTTCTCCTAACCTGAAGCCAGAAATGACGACAGGGTATGAGTATGGTTTTGATGCTTCATTCCTGAATGATCTTGTTTCAACAAAGTTTACTTATTATCAAACAAATACAGTAGATCAGACTGTTGCGACAGGAGTGTCAAGGGCTACAGGTTACTCCAGCTACCTTGTAAACACTGGTGAGACGCAAAACAGAGGTGTAGAAGCTTCCTTAAATGTAACTCCGATTAATACTGAAACTTGGGGACTTACTTTAGGTGGTAACTATACTTATAACAAGGGAGAAGTGCTTTCAATCTCTTCCGACCTAGATAATATCCAGTTATCCACCGGTGGAAATGCTCAAGTTTATGCCGTTGCTGGTCAGGCTTTCCCTGTTATTATGGGTACTGACTATGTGCGCGATGAGCAGGGTAGAATTATTGTAGACCGTGTTACTGGTTATCCTACAGCAGCAACGGGGTTGAAGATGCTTGGACATACCGAACCGTTGCATCGTTTAGGCCTTAATATTGAGGCAAGATTTAAAAGCTTCCGCTTTACTTCCCTTTTTGAGCACAGAGGTAACTTCTACAGATACCACAATGGTGGCTCAACATTTGACTTTTCAGGTTCTTCCGCCAGAAGTGCGCAGTATAACCGTGACCGCTTTGTAATCCCTAATTCTTCTTTCTTAAATCCTGAAACTGGGCAGTATGAAGCTAATACAAACATAACTGTACAGGATGGTGGTGCCGGGTTCTTCGCAAATGGTGACTACAACATGTCTGTAGCTTCAAACTATGTGACCAGAGGTGATTATTGGAGATGGCGTGAAGCTTCCCTGTCTTATGATTTACCAACCAGCATATTGGGAGCTGTAAAGTTCGTAAAAGCTGCCAGCATCAGTGTACAAGCTCGTAACTTAAAACTTTGGTTACCTGAATCTAACCAGTATACAGACCCTGACTACAACTTCTCAGATGGTAATGCCATTGGTATCACCACTTTGGGTCAAACGCCGCCAACACGTTACTATGGCGCAACAGTTTCAGTAACATTCTAATTAGAAGACTATCATGAAGAGAATATTTAAATTTTTTATACTAGGAACGATAGCTCTGTCAACGGTTTCATGTGAGCATTTTTTAGATATCAACGAGAACCCAAATCAGGCTATTGAATCTACACCGCAGCAGGTACTTCCTAATGCATTAACAAATACTGCTGCTACAACGGTTACTTATAATGACTATGGCTCATGGCATGTAGGTTACATCGTGAATGCTGGTGGTTTTGGTGGTTGGGGATCTGTACTAACCTACAATTATACTACAAGCGACTATAATAACCTTTGGAGTACAGCGTACGATAATTTGAATGACTACAAGTATATCGAAACTACGTCTCAAGGTAAAGAAGAGCTAGCTTATTATGATGCAATTGCTAAAATCATGATTGCATATAATTATCAACTTCTGGTTGATACTTATGGGGATGTTCCTTATACAGAAGCACTGCAAGGGAGTAATAAAGTTACTCCTGCGTATGATAAAGCTGATGCCATTTATCAGGATCTTATTGCAAATAAATTAGATTCGGCACTTTATCTAATCAATAACTCCGAGAATGCAGGTGCTATCAAATCAGGCGATGTAATGTTTGGAGGAGATATGCAAGAATGGGAGCGTTTTGCCAATACATTGAAGCTAAAGGCATTGGTTCGTATTTCAGAAGTACCTTCTTTAGCCTCTTTTGTTAATCAGGAGTTTGCTTCATTCAACGCAACTACTAAATTCCTGGAGGAGGATGCAATTGTAAACCCTGGCTATGCTGCTAGTGCAGGAAAGCAGAACCCGATGTGGGAACGCTACCATAGCAGCGCAACCGGTACTGCAGCAGGTAGCGGGCGCTCACGCATCCCAAGCAATTTTGTGTTGGATTTCTATGATGGCACCAAAATAGAGGATGAGGCTAGAGGTGCTGTAACGTACATTAACTTCCCAAAGCCACCAACCAATACGCTGGGCGATGAAGATGCTGATGCTCCAACAGCGCCTTCTAATAATATTGCATGGTTTGTAGGGGCTGGTACAGGTAGCAACGCAGCTAATACAGTCGGTATCTTTAAAGGCCGGTCCATGGGGCAGCCTTTGATGTTAGCTGCTGAAAGCTACTTCTTGTTAGCGGAAGCCTATGCAAGAGGCCTGTTAACAGGTGATGACCAGGCTGCTTTCAACACAGGAATTGAGCGCTCTTTTGAATATCTTTATAAGAACGTGAACGGAAATGTGGAAAGTGGGTATGATCCTGCTGGTGATGCTGCGGCCTACATTGCGGCTAACGCTGGCGAGCCGTTAGTGGATTATACAGCTGCAGGATCTGTGGAGAAGAAAATTGAGGCTATTATAACACAGAAGTATATAGCGCTTAATTTTATTCATGGCCATGAAGCCTGGAATGAGTATAGAAGAACAGGATATCCTGCAGTAACTACTGGTTCTACATTCGCTTCTATTAAATCTGCTTCATCAAGAGCTGATAAACTTCCAGTGCGTGTATTGTATCCAGCTTCAGAGTACCAGGTAAACCCTAAAAATGCTCCTTCTGGTGTTAACGCATTCAATACTCCAATCTTCTGGGATTTAGATTAACCAAATTAAGATCTATCAAAATGAAAAAATTCAAAAATATATTCTTAGTTCTGCTGGCTGTAATAGGACTTTCATCCTGTGTTGATGAAGATCCTGTGTTCAATCCTGACGATTCAGCTAATGTAGTAGAGTTTTATAGCGCTACTCCAATCAAATCGTCATTAGGAGCTGTACATCCATTGTATGTGAACTCCTTTGAAATAAAGCCAGAGGTGGACTTTCCTGTAGTGATCAGTTATTCCGGTGCTGAAGTGGCATCAACAGATATTACAGTTAATTTGACTGTTGATCCTGCAGCGTTAGACCGTTACAATGCATGGGATAATGAAACCAATGACCCTGATGATGAAGCTCTGGATTTCGAGGTATTGCCGGCAAATTTTTATAGTATGCCAACCACAACGGTTACCATACCTAAAGGTGAGCGCAGAGTTACCCTTAATATCAAGCTAAAGACCGATCAGTTTGACTTGACTAAAAAGTATGCTTTGCCACTTACTATCTCAGCAACTAACCATGGAATAATAAGCGGTAATCACCAGACTGCAATTTATTCAGTTGGGGCGAAAAATAAGTATGATGGTGTATATGCTGTAACTGGAACAATGGTGGATGCAACCAATGCGGCCTTTGTTGGATATTATCCCAAAGAGGTTGAATTGATCACAGTAGATGCAAACACAGTAGAATATAATGACTCAGGAGAACATCTCGCGGGACATATATTCGATACAGGAGCTGGTGCAAGCTATTATGGAAGCTTCTTGGCACAGTTTAACTTCGATGCACAGGATAATGTGGAAAGCGTTGTAAATGCTTATGGACAAGGCGCCGGAGCTAACCTAAGAGCTGGTAAAGTAGGTGTTGGTGTGAATAAAATGACATTCAAAGCCGATGGTACTCCTGATAAATTAGAGGTAACCTATATCATGGTTCAACGCGGAGCGGATAGAACCACCTGGACTGAAACGTATAAATACCTAGGGCCTAGAAAATAAGCTCTAAGTACATTCCCTTAAAAGAAACTGCCCAGCATGGGCAGTTTCTTTTTGTATACTAACTAATAAGTCTCTGCAGGATATATGCCTGACTTGCATTCACTGAGTTAAACCTACAAAGGAGGTTGCTTGTGTAGGTCGGGTCGTTGATGTTTACAGTCGGCAGTGGTTTTGATTATAATGAGTTAACAGAGGCTAATGTATGGAGACAGAAGATCGGTGCACAAAAATGGATCGCTCTTTAAAATAGAGGGTATGATGCCTGGACTGAGAAGATTAGATGCACTAACTTTATTACCTCCAATTGCTGATCTCATAGTTCCTACCAGAGTAATCTATCCAATCAATGAGTAGGCTCTTAATGGTGCTAGCCGTTCTGCAGCTGCTTCAGCGGTTGGTGGTTATGCAAGCGCTACAAAGCTGTTCTGGGATGTTTAGTAGATAAAATTAAAGTAGATAGATAAGATTACTAGGTAGTAGTTTTCTTCAATGGACAAAGGCCCCCGGTTTCCGGGGGCCTTTTCTTTTTTGAAACAGAATGGGAGCTATGCTAAAACCTAAGTCAGGCTATCTTAGAGAAAGAACGCTTGCAGAGATAGGATTCGCAAAGGAGGATAAGCGCAAATGACCTGCCTATAAAGAAGCTCTTTTCTACACCTTTTGTTTATAAAGTCAAAAAAATATTATCTAAATTATACTTATTCTCGTACAAGCTACCAAAATTTACCGCCGGGTTGCTTTCTGTTAATATCCTTTGCCTAGCAAATATTAACAAAATTGCTTTCATGATTTAAAGATCTAACAGTCAATAGGTTGCATTTTATAAAAAAGATTTACTGTAGCTATATTCGCTTTTCAGGATATTTTTTTTTGGTTTATTGGCTTGGTAATAATTTTTTTATTGATTAATCTTGGTTTATATCTCACCTTAAACAAATAACTCATGAACAGAATTATACTCCTTTCCACCGCTCTCCGAGTCCACTGTTTTCAGTCATTTCAAGGACTTTTTAGCTAATTCTTTTTCACGTTTGCTGCGCAACAGCATGCTGATGTTCTATTTTCCTGGTGCATAACATCTGTTCATTTTCCTGTTCAGGAAGGAATGGCTGCTATCCCGAAATACGACTTTAACGGCCTGAAAGCAGCAACAAAAGGACAAACTAACCGCATTCTTATAAAGCCATTTCAAAGACCGCTATTAATTAGTAAAGGGTGCTAAAAACTGCAGTTTAGCTGCAGGAATCCTTTTGCCTGGCAGCCTTTGATGCTTGATTCTCCCTGTTTAAATACAGGGGAGGATACCTGTTTGTACCTACCTGTTCACATGCTTTGCCAACAAGGTAGCCTTTGGCTGCCTGTGTTTTAATAACCTTAACACTTACCTTAAACAAACAGCACAATGAAGAAAATTCTATTATTATGCTTCTTGCTGGTGACCGCCCTGCTGCAGCAGGCCATGGCACAAGTAAGAACCATCACCGGTAAGGTGACGGATGCTTCCACAAGTCAACCGTTGCCCGGGGTAACGGTACTGGTAAAAGGAACTACGGTGGGTACTGCCACCGGGGCTGACGGTACATATTCTGTTAACGCGCCGGAAAATAGTACCACGCTGGTATTCCGTTTTATCGGTTATACTACTACTGAGCGGGCTATTGGCAATCAGACAAACGTTAACGTAGCGCTGCCACTGGACTCCAAGCAACTGGAAGAGGTTGTGGTAACAGCCTTGGGCGTAAAGCGCGAAGCCAGAACCATTACTTATGCTACGCAGGAGGTAAAGGCGTCTGACCTGAACATCACCCAGGATGCCAACATCAAGAATGCCCTTGCCGGTAAAGTGGCGGGTGTTCAGATCAATGGCCAGGCCGGCTCCAAGCTGGGCGAATTTGGCAAGATCCGTATTAGAGGTGCTATCTCGCTTACCAGCGATGCTGACCCGCTGTATGTAGTGGATGGTGTGCCAACCGCTGACCCGAACGACATTGACATGAACAACGTGGAGTCGGTGAACGTGCTCAAAGGCCCGAACGCAACTTCGCTTTACGGCCAGCGTGCAGAAGCCGGTGTGGTCGTAATTACCACCAAAAAAGGTACTGGCGCCCTTTCTGTAGAGCTTACCAATGCAACTACCTGGGACAAAGTAGCTTACCTGCCAAAATATCAGAACCTGTACGGACAGGGATATGAAGGAGAAGGCTCTTTCGGAACTTTTGATTTTAATGCAGGTGCAGTATATGATCCTGATGAACCAGCTATACCTTATCCATCTGAATGGAGTGTTTTTGATGGAGCGCGATATGTTCTGTGGGATAACAACTACGCAGACGAAAGCTGGGGCCCTAAATTTGACGGACAGGATTATGTGCCTTGGTATGCCTGGTGGCCGGGAACAGCTGAAAACCCAAACCCTTATTTTGGAAAAACTGTTAAGTATGAGGCGCAGCCTGATAACATTAAGAACTTCTACAACACAGGCCTGACCAAAAAGAACGGCATCTCTATTAGTGGTGGCGGCGAGAAGTTTAACGCCCGTTTAGCTTATACAAACCTGCAGCAGGACGGTATTACGCCTTCTACAGATTTAACAAAGCATTTTATCAACACGAACTTTGAGTTTAATGCTACTCAGAAGCTGAAAGTTTCTTCTAACATTCGCTTTACTACCTCTGAGATCACAGGTGATTATGACGACGATTATGGCAACCAGACATCCGGTTCATTCAACTCCTGGTTTGGCCGTAACGTTGACTCGGATAAATTAAGAGAGTTAAAGAACCTGACCACACCGGACGGTTACTCGACCTCCTGGAACTGGTGGGGACCTGATTACTATACTGCTTACGGATTGCTTTCTACAGAAGGGTACTATAAACCAGCTTTCTGGTTCAACCCTTATACGTTCATGGATCAGTATCAACAAACCAGAACGAACAATAACCTGTCCGGTAACTTAACGGCTACCTACCAGTTCGACGATCATTGGGATCTGTCTGTTACCGGTTCCAGAAACCAGACAGAATACAGATATAGTTTCCAACTTCCGTTCTTTCTTTCCAACTCTGCGGCGCCAGAGCTGTACAACGCCTGGTCTAACAGTTTTGGTAAATACAACAGATCGCAGGCGGAGAATAACTTCAGTTCTGTGTTGAAGTACCAGAATGAATTCGGCGAATTTGATGTGACTGCTTTTGTAGGTGGCAACATCAGAAAGAACGATTACAAAGTGCTGTCTGCAGAGATGAACCCTGGCGCAAAAACAGGAGGCCTTATTATTCCGGACCTGTATGACTTCTCTAACGCCGGCCAGGTGCCAACGCCTTCTACTTACATGTATAACAAAGAAGTACGAAGCCTTTATGGTAACGTATCGCTTGGCTTCAGAGACATGCTTTATGTAGATGCGAGCTACAGAAAAGACTGGAGCTCGGCTCTGCCAGCTGATAAGAACGGTTATGGTTACCCATCCATCGGTACCAGCTTTATCTTCACTGAGCTGATCGACAACCATAACATCCTTTCTTTTGGTAAACTGAGAGCCGGTTGGGCCCAGGTTGGTAACGATGTGGATGCCCTTCGTATCAACCCGATCTTCCCGATCGCGGCTAAGCCATTTGAGGGGACCAGAGTGCTGATGTATCGTCCGACTATTCTGGTTGACCCGAACATTGTGCCATCCAAGAACACGTCTGTTGAAGCGGGTGTGGATCTGAAGTTTATCGACAACAGAATTGGCCTGAGCTTGACGTACTACGACGAAAGCCGAAAGAATGAGATCATTCCGGTAAGTATCTCCCGGGCTTCCGGTTACGACCAATACCTGACCAACGCGGGCGAGTCATCCAGAAAAGGTGTTGAAGTTGCGCTGGATGGTGACATCTTCCGCTCGGAGGATGGCTTTAACTGGAATGCTGCTATCAACTTTGCGAAAAATAATACCACTGTTGAGGCGCTTCCTGGCGACCTGAAGGCGATCACTGCCCCAGGCGGATCGGATGCCTATGGCTTTGCCACTGTTATTCATGAGTTAGGAAATGAATGGGGCCAGCTGAGAGGAACCGGTTTTGCACGAGATGAGAACGGTAACAAAATTCTGCAGCCAAACGGATTGTACCAGACACAGGTAAACACGTATTTCGGTAGCGTGCTGCCAGACTTTACAGGTGGCTTCCTGAACAGATTCAGCTACAAAGGCGCAACTTTAACAGCTGCTTTCGACTTCCAGAAAGGTGGCAAGTTCTTCTCCCTGACAGAAATGTGGGGCGAGTCTTCCGGCCTTTTAGAAGAGACTGCTGACCTGAACGACAAAGGAAACAATGTGCGTGATGCTGTTGCCGATGGCGGTGGTGTGCATGTGGTAGGTGTTGATGAGAACGGCGAAGCAGTAGATACTTATGTAGAAGGATACGATTACTTCACTCAGTTCTACGGTAACAGATTAGCAGAGCCATTCATCCATGACGCCAGCTACCTGAAGTTGCGTGATGTGAGCTTGTCTTATGATGTTTCTAAACTCATCAACAACAAGTATCTGAAAGGCGCAACGATAGGCGTAGTAGGTAGAAACCTGTGGCTGATGGCGGTATCCGGTGATAACAGACACCGTTGGGACCCCTCTGAAATGTCGCATACTTTTGGCGAGAACGGCCAGTTGCCAGGTACCAAGAGCTACGGCGTAAATGTTAAGCTTACTTTTTAATTAAAGAATAATGAAAAAGATACTATATGTACTACTAAGCGTTTTGCTGGTGCAAAGTCTTGTTGCCTGCGAAACCGTAGATTTCGATGATATCAACGCGAACCGGAACGGGGCTACAAAACCTTCTCCTGCGGGCTTGTTGTCGAGTGCGATCATGTCGTTCTCTAACATAACGGGAAGAGACGGTTTGATGCGGCCAACGCTGGCTGTGCAGTACCAGGCGCAGGTAACGTATACCGACGAAATGCTTTACTCAGAAGCTCCCTCTTCGTGGTATACTTACTACATCAATGTGATGGCTCCTTTGGACCAGGTTATCAAGTATAATCAGGACGAAGCCAACCAGGGCGCTGAACTGAACGCGCAGGGCGCACCAAACAACCAGATCGGAGTGGCCATGATCTTCAAAGCCATTGCCATGAAGCGCGTAACCGATACTTGGGGCGATGCACCGTATTCGCAGGCTTTCCAGGGTTTGGAAGGTATCTCACCTGCTTACGACAAGCAGGAGGATATCTATAAGACGCTGATCGAGGAACTGAAAGCAGGCCGCGATATGCTGGATGCAGGAAATGCGCTTCCTACAGGTGACATTCTTTATAATGGGGATGTAACGAAGTGGAAGCAACTGGCTAACTCGGTTCTGTTGCAAATGTCGCTACAACTGTCCAAGCGTTACCCTGAACCTTCTGGCTATGCAGCTACAGAGTTCAACAGCGCCTTAGCTGATGCGAACGGTGTAATTGATGATGTGGCCGAAGAGGCTTGGTTCCGTTTCGAAGATCAGGTAGGTTTTACAAACCCCTGGAATGCGAACAGAACGCGTGACTACTTCCTGACTGCAGAATTTGTTGATGCCATGCAAGGTGATCCGAAGGCCACTTCGTATAACCCAACCTCCAATACTACGCCGGATGCGCGTATCAATGTGTATGCTAAATCTGCTACACTAGAAGGTGTTCCTTATGGCTTCAGAAATGGCTCCGGTTCCGGTAAAAACCAGGTTTCTACCAAGAACTACTGGAATAACACCTCCACACTGCCATTGATGACTGCCTCTTATACTTACCTGAACAGAGCCGACGCTGCTGCCATGGGTTGGACAACGGAAGATGCGAAAGTGATGCTGACAAAAGGTATTGAAGCATCTTTTGCAACCTTAGAGGCACATTACGAAGTGGCAATTGCCGACAAAGCGGCTGCTTACGCAGCTAAAAGAGTTGCCGATGCTACTACAGTAGGAATCGGACAGGTAATAGCGGAAGAAAAATGGGTAAGCTTGTTCGGAATGGGCTTTGATGCCTGGGCCGAGTGGAGAAGAACCGGTATTCCGACCCTGAAGCCTGCCGCTGACTATCAGAATGCCGGCCAGATACCAAGAAGATACCTGTACCCGGTAGAGGAAGCTACCTTGAACGGAGGCGCTTATCAGTCCGGAGTAGCGGGCTTAGCGCCAGCAACAGATAACAACACCGCCAGAGTTTGGTGGGATGTTGAATAGTCTGTCCTGTTGCTAGACCTTACAAAGTAATTGGTTAATTAAAGTAGATAAACAAGAATACTAGGTAGTAGTCTTCTTCATTGGATAAAGGCCCCCGGTTTCCGGGGGCCTTTTCTTTTGTAAGAAATAAAGTTGTTCCTGCGGATAAGTTATAAAGTACAGAAAGCCTGTAAAGTGTCTAGGAGAGTGGGAAAAAGAAAGTATATGAAAGTGTAATGTTTTAAAAATCAGAAATATATTATATATTAGAGAACTATCTCACCTTAAATAACTAATACATGGCAAAACCATTACTATTTATCCTTTCCAAGGAATACTGCTAAAGCAGCAACTGGCTTACTATAAACCTGAAAGCCACCTCATCTATATTTCTGATATGATTTGAATGGGAATGCCTGTAAGCATTATGCTTTATGGCCTTGTACATTTTATTGCCTTTTGTAGGGGCATTATCTCTAGGTTCTTCAAACATAGTAGCTGAGGCAGGACGCTTGTTGCCTATAGAATACTTTCTAAAGGCACACGCAGATGTTTATACATCAAAATTAAGCCAAAAAATTTGCTCCCCTGAACGGCAGCGAGAAGCCGGGCATTTTACTCTTACTCATCTCAAACAAAGCTTACCTTAAACAAACAGCTAAATGAAAAAACTTTTAATGCTAAGTTTCTTGCTGCTCACGGCCTTGATTAATGAGGCCGTTGCGCAGGTAAGGACTATCACCGGTAAGGTGATCGATGCGACCTCTAACCAGCCTTTGCCGGGTGTTACAGTCTTGGTCAAAGGCACTACAGTAGGTACTGCGACCGGGGCAGATGGTACGTATACTGTTAACGCGCCGGAAAACAGTACCACGCTGGTGTTCCGCTTTATCGGGTATACCACCATAGAGCAGGCAGTTGGTACACGCTCCGTTATAAATGTAGCGTTACCGCTGGATAACCAGCAACTGGAGGAAGTAGTGGTAACAGCACTGGGCTTTAAAGAGGACAAAGACAAGGTTGGTTCCTCTACCAGCCAGGTATCTGGCGCTCGCGTGGCACAATCAGGTGAAACAAGTGCTGTAACCGGTCTGTCTGGTAAAGCTTCCGGTGTTCAGATCACAAGATCATCCGGTGACCCGGGTGCCGCTGCTTACATTCAGATTCGCGGCCAAAGTACCATTACAAACTCTGTGCAACCACTGGTTATCATCGACGGTGTACCAGTAAGCAACAGCTCGCTAGGCTCAGGCGTTGGAGGTGTTGTGCAGCAGTCTCGCTTGAATGATATCAACCCGAACGATATTGCTTCTGTTCAGATCCTGAAAGGAGCATCTGCCGCGGCTCTCTGGGGATCGCGTGCGGCTAATGGTGTGATGGTAATCACTACTAAAAAAGGGGCCTCCGGTAAAGGCAAGATCAATATCGGGTATGATGCGACCTACTCCCTTGATAAGATCAGCTACACGCATGACCTGCAGGACACTTACGGACAGGGATTCGGAGGGGCATATTCCCCAACGTCAGCGTACTCTTTCGGCGACAAGATCGCTAACAGAGCCGGAGGTGCTGACGTAGTGGACATGACAGGCCAAAAATTTGTGGCACAGGACGGTACGGAGTATTACCCTATCACACAAAGAAACGATCGCTCTTCTTATCTGGACGAGAACTTCGATGCTGTATTTCAGGACGGACACTTCTTTGAGCAGAACCTTAGCTTCAGTGGTGGAGACCAAGACGGCAACTTCTTTGCCAGTATTTCTGATCTGAACCAGGAAGGTATTATCCGCAATAACAGCGACTACCGCAGAACAACTGCCCGTATCAATGCTGAGAAAAGACTTGCCCCAACATTTAAGGCAAGTGGTAACGTTACCTACTCCAAAATTGGCTCTAATCGAATACAGCAGGGGTCAAACACTTCTGGTTTATACTTAGGTTACCTGCGCAATGCACCGGACTTCGATATCAGAGACTACAAGGGTACCTACTTTAGCGCGAATGGGGATGCTTTTTTAGGTAGACATCGCTCCTACAGAAGATATCTCGGACAAGGAACGGATACCTATGCAAATCCGGTTTATAACAACCCGCTCTGGACAATTAATGAGCAGCATAACACAAGTGATGTTGACCGTGTGTTAGGTTCATTTGAGTTGAACTATGAGCCTTCCACCTGGCTTAACTTTATTGCCCGCGCAGGTGCTGACCATTACACTGACCAGCGTTTAACTTTCTTCCCGGTTAACTCTGCAGAAAACGCAGGTAACGGATTGGGCACAGAGCAAACCATTGCTGAGACGCAGTTGAATGCAGACTTCATTGCGCGTGCCAACCATTCATTTGGTGAAAAATTCACCGGATCTTTCCTGCTAGGTATGAACCTGAACCAGCGTACGTACAATGAAGTTGGTGGTACATACCGTAACTTTATTCTGGGGCAGGACATCAGTAACTTCTCTAATGCCACAAACGAGAATACAACACCATTCGATTTTGAATCTACCCGCCGTAACTCTGCCGGTTATGCCACCGCTACATTTGGATTTAATGACATGTTATACCTGAATGCATCGGGCAGACTGGAAGCGGCTTCTACGTTTGGTTCACAGGCAAAAAGCGCATTTTTCTACCCTTCTGCTGATGTTGCCTTCCAGTTCAGCAAACTTGCCCCTTTTGCAGACAGTAAGTTCCTGAGCTTTGGTAAATTACGTGCCGGCTATGGTGAAGTGGGTGTGGAGCCCGGCCCGTACCTGACCACAGACGACTGGGTGCCTGCTTTCTTTGGTGAGAGCTGGGGACCTGGTTTGGATGCCAATGCCTATGCAGGTGCATTTATCAGAAATGATGTGCAAGGCAACCCCGAACTTAAGCCGGAGCGTAAGAAAGAACTGGAATTTGGTACCGATCTACGCTTCTTCGCTGACCGCTTGACCCTGAGTGCCACTTATTACAAAAATGAGACAGTAGATGCCATCTTTAACCTCCCTGTTTCTCCTTCTTCTGGTTACTTGTTCAAAACTGCCAATGCAGCGACGCTGGAGAACAGAGGTGTCGAATTAGATTTTAATGGCATTGTTTTAAAATCAGAAGACTTTTCCTGGAACATCGGTGGTAACTGGTCCAGAAACCGAAACGAGGTAACAGACTTGAGAGGAGTGGAGTCCCTGTTCCTTGCTGGTTTTACCGGTGTGTCTTCCAGAGCTGTTGAAGGCCAGCCGGTAGGTGTGTTGTGGGGCGGCAGATACGAGCGCAACGAAGATGGCAGCATCGCTACCGATGAGTTCGGCTTCCCGCTTACGGCTGCTACCGAAGGTGTGATTGGTGATCCGAACCCGGACTGGAGAGGAGGCCTGAACACAAGATTGAACTACAAAGGGTTTAGCTTCTATACCTTGTTTGAGTTCTCGCAGGGAGGTGATATCTGGGCAGGTACAGAGGGCGTGCTGCGCAACTTTGGTACTTCCGCCTACACCGATGTTGAGACTACCTTATCTGCACAGGATGCTGGCGCTACCTACTTATATGGTGGCAGCTTAGTGTCTGATGTATACACGCCTAATGCTGATGGTAGCTATACGTTCCGTGGCAAAATAGATGATTTTGGAGGAGGGCCGGTAGCACTGGATCAGAGTTACTTTACATCTATTGGTGGTGGCTTTGCCGCTAATGGGGAACAGTTTATCCAGGATGCCTCCTGGTCCCGCATCAGAGAAATGACCCTTTCTTATACCCTGAACAGCGAAGGCTTCAGAAACTTCACCAAGCTGCAATCTGTGCAGTTCTCTTTGACTGGCCGTAACCTGGCCATCTGGTCTAAAGAGTTTAAAGGCGTAGACCCCGAAACCAACCTGACCGGTACGGGTAATGGCCGCGGTCTGGAGTACTTCAACAACCCGGGTACAAAGTCGTTCCTGGCATCGATCAGGCTTAATTTCTAATACATCAATTAAAGACATTTATGAAAAAGATATTTAGATATATTTCCATCTTCTCTCTGGCCGTGTCTGTGATGGGATGCAAGAGCTTTGTGGATGATTTAGAGGAAGATCCAAATAACCCCAGCGGGAAATCTGTTGATGTAAACAACATGATCCAGGGGGTGATGCTTGCCGATGCACTGCTTCATGAAGGTGAAATGGCGCGTATGGCCGGTATGTGGACGAACCAGTTTACCGGTGTTGACAGACAGTACGTGAACTTGAACCAGTACCTGGTTACTGCCGGTGATTTTGACAGCCCGTGGTCTACCATGTATTACGGTACCATTACGCAGGCTCGTTTAGCTAAGAAAAAAGCGAAAGCAGAGTTAAATCCGAAAGTCGAAGGGGTGGCGCAAGTGCTGGAAGCGCATGCTGCCGGTACGGCTGCCGCTTTGTTTGGGGATGTACCGTTTTCAGAGGTAACAGTATCAGAAACTCCTGCTTTTGATCCGCAGGAGGAAGTATATGCCGACCTGCAGGTACTCCTGGACTCCGCCGTTGCAAACCTTGAGCTGAACAAAGGTATACTTAAAGGAGAAAAGGACCTTTACTATACAGGGGGGGCACAGCAGTGGGCCCGGGTTGCTTATACTTTAAAAGCGCGCTATTACATGCATACCGGCGACTATGCGAAGGCAGAAGAAGCAGCCTTAAAAGGTATAGCTTCTCCTGAAGGAAACATGGTAACTCCGCATGGTGAAGCTTATTACAGTCTGAATGTTTACTATTCGTTCGGGCAGTCTGAGCGGGTGGGGTATATGACGGCCGAAAATGCATTTGCTCCGATGTTGATCGACCCGGCTCAGGAAGGGGCGTTTGCTCAAAACCGTAATAACGCAAAAACGGATGAGTCAGCTCGTTTCAACTATTACTATACTGGCGAGGCAGGCGCTTATGACCTTAATTATGCGGATGAAGCAGCTTTTGGTTATAACATGGGCTTCCCGATGGTGACTTATGCAGAAACGCAGCTTATCCTTGCAGAGGCTCGTGCCAGACAGGATAACTTAGCGGGTGCAATCGAGGCACTAAACGCCCACAGAAGCAAACTCAATGAGCAGTTTGGAGAGGGGGCATATCAGCCATACCTGATTACTGACTTTGCCATCGGTGGTATAGAAAACAATGGTTCGCTTGCGGCTAAAGATGCTCTGTTAACCGAAATTCTGGAGGAACGTTACGTAACATTTATTGGTAATATAGAAGCTTTCAACGACGCCAGAAGAACGGATAACCTGCTTGGTATTCCGGTTAAAGGAACGGCCAGCAAATTGCCGGAGCGTTTCCTGTATCCACAGGATGAGGTGAACTCCAACCCAAATACGCCAAACCCGCTACCTGATTTGTACGAGCCGACTGCGGTGAACAAGTAGCGGTTGTTAATAGCCGGAAAGATTAAAGTGAAAGATTTTAATAGGTAGTAGTATTTTTCTTCATAGCGAAAAGGCCCCCGGTTTGCGGGGGCCTTTTCTTTTAGCATCAAACAAAGAAAAGCCGCAACTATAAGTATAGCTGCGGCTTTCGCTGTTTGATATTGGATATTTACTTATAGATTAAAAATACGGCGGGCTGTTTATGGATATCAGGTAGTTTGCCGCGCCATTGCTGTATGGTTTTGGTCTGGATAAACTCGTGCTCGGGCGAGGTGATGTTGGCGGCAATGCAAAGCTTTGTGTCCGGGTGCAGCGTGGCCAGCAAATCTTCGAGCAGCTTGTTGTTGCGGTAAGGCGTTTCCATAAAGATCTGTGTGCGGCTTTGCTGCTGCATTTCTTTCTCCAGCTGGCGCAGCGCCTGCACGCGGGGGCCACGTTCGATGGGCAGGTACCCGTGAAAGCAGAACTGCTGCCCGTTAAAGCCGCTGGCCATCAAACTCAGCAGTATGGCCGAAGGACCGGCAAAAGGCACTACCCTGATTCCTTTCTGGTGTGCATACTTTACCACCTCGGCCCCAGGGTCGGCCACACCGGGGCAGCCCGCTTCAGAGATAATGCCGGCATCTTTGCCTTTTTCCAGCAGCGGCTTAAGCGAGGCCTGCACCTGGGCAGCGGGCGTGTCTTTGTCTACCTGCACAAACGTAAGCTGCTCGATCACCAGCTCCGGGCAAATGCTTTTCACAAAGCGGCGCGCCGTGCGTAGGTTTTCCACAATAAAATAGGTCAGATGGCGCACGGTTTCCTTTACCTGCGGTGAGATAACCTGATCAGCTGTTTCTTCTGCCAGTATAGTAGGAATGAGGTATAAAGTGCCGGTCTGTTTCATAAATGCAAAAGTATGAAGTATAACGCAGGTATAAACAAAAAGCTGCCGGCACTATACTAGCGGCGGCAGCTTTTTGGCCTTTCACGTGGCCTGAATACGAAACAGCGTTAAACGCTAATCAGTTATACTTATACTTAGTGCGCCAGAAAAGTGCTTACCAGCTCGTATACTTTATCGGGCGCCTCGGCATGTACCCAGTGGCCCGCCTCGGGTATGGTTTCGATCTCCACGAGCGTAAACAGGTGCTCGATAGAGCCAAACAGGTCTTCGGGTTTGATGTAGCCGGACCTGCCGCCTTTTATAAATAAAGTGCTTTTCTTGAAAGGCACATCCGATGTGACCGCGGCAGCCACCTGTGCATAATTTCTTTCGATAGCATCCAGGTTCATACGCCAGCCAAATGTGCTGTCCTCTTTGCGGTACAGATTCTTCATCAGGAACTGGCGCACGGCCTCTTCCTTGATGGTTTTGGCCAGCTGCGCATCCACTTCGCTACGACTGGTTACAGTGCCCAGGTCCACCGACTGCAACGCATCAATGATCTCATCGTGATGCGGCGGGTAAGCTTTGGGAGCGATATCCACCACGATCAGCTTGGTCAGGCGGGTAGGGTACCGAAGCGCATAGGTCATGGCTACTTTGCCACCCATCGAGTGGCCCATGATAGCTGGGGTAGGTATGTTGAGGTGATCTACCAGTTCCAACACATCAGCCGCCATGGCCTCGTAGTTATGCTCCTCGGAGTGCGGTGAGCGGCCATGGTTGCGCAGGTCCACCAAAAATACGTTATAATGTTCGGCAAGCCGTTTTGCCAGCGTCTGCCAGTTATCCAATGTGCCAAACAGCCCGTGCAAAATCAGCAGCGGCTGGCCATGGCCCATTTCCTTGTAGTGTAGTTTCATATCTTGATGCTTGTATCAATTAACAATATCAGGTTTACCTTACGTAAGTATGGCGAAGGTGATTTTATACTTTGTAATGTTTACCTGGCTTTAGCATGGTGCGAGTTTTCAAACTCGTGTCTTTAATGGATGGAGTCACCAGCTTCACTGAAGCCACTGGCTTTAAACGGATGGCTGCGGCAAAGAACGGAAGCGACAGTACTTCAGTACAAGTATAACTCCGTGGTTAGCAGTTCCCGTCCTATGGGCGCAGTGAAGTCTCCTCAAGTCCTAGGTCGTGGACCCGCGCCAGATGGGGTAGATGGAGAAAGTATTAGTCTGCATACTTTCATTTCCAAATCGCCACATCCTCACATCCCTACATCTTCCAATCTCCAAATCTTCAAATCACCCACATCTCCACATTCTCACATCACCTTTATCAGCTGCTCTCCGTTTTCACGCTCCTTCAGCACACCGAACGGCTCCAACTGCAAGCCATACTTGGCAAACACCGCCAGCACTGCCTCGCGACCGGCCGGGTCTACGGCTACCAGCAGGCCGCCGCTGGTTTGCGGGTCGCAGAGCAGGTGCTTCTGGACGGGCGTGAGGGCAGCAATCTTGTGGCCGTAGCTGTCGAAGTTGCGGTGCGTACCGCCCGGAATGGCTTTCTGCGCCAGGTATGTCCGTGCTTCGGGTAGTACGGGTACTTTATCGAAGTATACCTCCGCGGCCAGGTTGCTGCCTTCACACATTTCGGAAAGGTGGCCCAACAAGCCGAAACCGGTCACGTCGGTCATGGCTTTTACCTGCGGCAGCTGTCCCAGTTCCGCGCCTATTTTGTTCAGTTGCATCATTTGCTGCGGCGCCAGGTGCGCGTGCTCCGGCTGCAGAATCGCTTTCTTCTGCGAGGTAGTCAGGATGCCCACGCCCAGCGGCTTGGTCAGGTATAGCTCGCAGCCGGCAGTGGCAGTGTCGTTCTGCTTTAAATTTTTGATATCCACCATACCCGTTACTGCCAGCCCAAAAATCGGCTCGGGGCTGTCGATGCTGTGGCCGCCGGCCAGCGGAATGCCCGCTTCGTGGCAGATGCTACGACTTCCTTCCATCACGCGTCGGGCTACTTCGGGGGGTAGCTTATCAATTGGCCAGCCAAGTATGGCAATAGCCATCATCGGCGTGCCGCCCATGGCATACACATCCGAAATGGCGTTGGCCGAGGCAATGCGCCCAAAGTCATAGGCATCATCCACGATGGGCATAAAAAAATCGGTGGTACTGATCAGCGCGCGGCCCTGGCCAATGTCGTAAACGGCGGCGTCGTCGCGGGAATGGTTGCCCACCAGCAGGTTTTTGTCTTCGGGGTAGCTGATATGTGAGTGCAGGATGGAATCCAGCACTTTAGGCGATATTTTGCAGCCGCAGCCGGCGCCGTGGCTGTATTGGGTTAATTTTATGTCTTGGATAAGAGGTTCTTCCATGGTTATAGTAAATTATGTTGTTTGGCGAACTGCAGCACTTGCGCCGCATTTTCTTCAGGGTCTAATTGTTGTAGCGGAAGCGGGAGCACCTGCTGTTTTTTAACTATTTCGAAAGTATAGGCTTTGTCGTAATAGGTGAGGGCGATCGCCACCATCTTTTCCATATCGCCTTCGGCAATGGCAGCCAGGGCCTGGTTGGTAGCTAGTCCGCCCAGGCGTTTCTTTATTTTGAGGATGGACGTGGCAAGCAGCGCTTCGTCGGTGTGGCAATACTCTTCGGCCAGCTTCCGGATGCGCAGCTTTAGTGGCACCTGCAGCACGATCGTGGGCGAGGCCTGCATCTGGTCGTACAGCGGTTTGGGCATCACCACGCGCCCGATGGTTATACTTTCATCTTCCAGCCACAGGGGCAGTTGCTCGTCCAGTTGCAGCAGCGCCATGCCCAGCAGGTTCTCGAAATGCTCGGTGCTGGGTTGCGGCGCCATGCCGATGCTCCCGAAAGCGGAGCCTTTGTGGCTGGCCAGTCCTTCCAGGTCGATGGTTTGCTGCCCCAGTCCCTGCAGGTAGGGCAGCAGGTCTGTTTTTCCGGTGCCCGTCAGGCCGCCAAGTATAAGCAGCTTGCGGGGTTTGGCAAACTGCTGCTGCATCAGGTGGCGGTAGGTTTTGTAGCCGCCTTCCAGCAGGTATACTTTAAATCCTGCAAAGTCGAGTAGCCAGGCCATGGCCCCGCTGCGCATGCCGCCGCGCCAGCAGTGCACCAGCAACTCCTTGTTCCGGGCCAGCTTTTTGGCTTCTTTCACAAAGCCGGCCATGCGCGGGCCAAACGAATCCAGCCCAAGCAGCACGGCCGGGTCGTGGCCCTGCTGCTTATAAGCCGTGCCGATTAGGGCGCGTTGGGTGTCATCAAAAATAGGGAAAGAATGCGCTGCCGGAATGTGACCCACAGCATACTCCTGGGGGGCACGTACATCCAGCACCGGCAGTTGTGCTGCCCGCTGCAAAAATTCCTCTATACGTATGGTATGTACCATTTATTTAAGTTGACGCAGGTATAGCTGTATCGTGTTTTCCAGGCCAAAGTAGAGTGCATCGCAGATCAAGGCGTGACCAATGCTCACCTCATCAAGCTGCGGCAGGCTGTCTTTCAGGTACTTGAGGTTGTCCAGGTCCAGGTCGTGGCCGGCGTTTATACCCAGGGCAAACTCCTGCGCCCGCTTCACTGCCCGGATGTAGGGCGCAATAGCCTGTTCTTTATTCTGGTGATAGCCCTTTGCGTAGGCTTCGGTGTACAGCTCGATGCGGTCAGTTTCTACCAGCGCAGCGCCTTCCACCAACCCTTCGTCCGGGTCTACAAAAATAGAAACGCGGATGCCGTGGGATTTCAGCTCCAGGATGGTCTGCGTCAGGAAGTCCTTGTGGTGGATGGTGTCCCAGCCGGCATTGGAAGTGATGGCATCCGGGGCATCGGGCACCAGCGTTACCTGCTCGGGCTTTATTTCGGTGACTAACTTTATGAATTCCGGCGTAGGATTCCCTTCAATGTTGAATTCGGTAGTTACGACTTCTTTCAGCTCATATACATCGCGGTAGCGGATGTGGCGCTGGTCGGGGCGCGGATGTACCGTAATACCTTGTGCGCCGAAGCGCTCGCAATCTTTCGCCGCTTGCACTACATTTGGTCGGTCGCCGCCCCGAGCGTTCCGAAGCGTGGCTATTTTGTTTATATTTACACTCAGTTTGGTCATTGGTGTGAGGTTTAACGTGTCTATAAAGTAGGTATACGTTACTTTCTAAATGACTAAATTAGTGTAATTTTAGTTAGGATGTAAAACAATAGCGCGGGCGCCGGCAGCGTATACTACCGTAGCTGCCGGCTAACGGGCAGCCATTCAAACCATAAACTTCTAGCAATTCAGAAACTATGACATTAAAAGAAAGCGTTGACGCCGGTATTAAACAAGCCATGCTGGCCAAAGATAAAGCACGTCTGCAAGCCCTGCGAAGTATAAAGTCGCAGGTACTGCTGGCCGAAACAGAAAAGGGCGGTGCTGATGGCCTCTCGCAGGACACCGAAATAAAGCTGCTCACCAAAGCGGCCAAGCAGCGGCGCGAATCAGCGGAACTGTATGCCGCCCAGGGCCGCACCGACCTGGAAGAAGTGGAACTGGCCGAGCTGGCTGTAATCGAGGAATTTCTGCCCCAGCAGCTCGACGAAGGTGATCTTCGCGCGCGCCTGGTCGAGATCATTCAGCGCGTGGGCGCCACCGGCCCTTCGGACCTGGGTAAAGTGATGGGTATCGCCTCGCGCGAGCTGGCCGGCCAGGCTGATGGCCGTGCCATATCGCAGACCGTAGGCGCGCTGCTGAACAATACCGATTTTTAAAGTATATCATCAACTATTGCAAGCCGGAGCAGCTTAGTAACTGCTGCCCTGGTTTACCCTTAAGCAAAAAGTATAACCGGATGTAAGAAGCAAAAGTCTTGTATCTTGCATCTTACATCCGGTTTCTTAAAATACATGAGTACGTTTGATTTTTTTCTGGCCATTCCGATCGCTTTCGGTGCTTTTATGGGGTTTAGAAAAGGGCTGTTGCTGGAATTGGTATCGTTGGTGGCGCTGGTGCTGGCCATACTTGGCGGCCTGAAGCTGCTGAACACGGCCCTGCCCGTAATGGAAGGTTTTATAGGCGATGTGCATGGCCTGCTGCCGTTCGTCACGTTTCTGGTCGTATTTGTCGGGATCATTCTGCTGGTGCGCCTGGTCGGGCTGCTGCTCAAAAAGGTCATCGACTTTACCCCTTTCGGCTTGTTCGACAATGTGCTGGGCGCCATACTTGGCGCGCTGAAGTGGTGCGTGGCCCTGAGCCTGTTGCTTTATGTGGCCAGCCTGGCGGGGATCAGTATTTCAAAAGAGACCGCCGATGCATCGGTAGTATACCCGGTGGTGCTTAAAACCACGCCTTATGCCCTGGATATCCTGAGCTATGTGCTCCCGTTCGTAAAAGCGCTCATCTTCTCGCTAAAACAAAACTTTTAGCAGTTAGAAAGTTAGAACGTTAAAGAGTTAGAAAGTTGACAGTGTAAGGACGCAGTAAGTAACTCTCTAACTCTTTAACTCCTAAACTCTCTAACTCCCAAACTCTCTAACTTTTTACAGTTGCTTCTGCTGCTCGATAATTTTGATTCCTTTACCTATAACCTGGTTGATTACTTTGGGCAATTGGGAATAGCGGCCACGGTGGTGCGCAACGATGTGCCGCTGCACGAGATTACCCGCTTGCCTGTAAAAGCGGTGGTGCTCTCGCCGGGACCCGGGGCACCGCAACAGGCAGGCAACCTGATGGCCGTGATCGAGCATTACCACCAGCAGGTGCCTATGCTGGGTATTTGCCTGGGGCACCAGGCGCTGGGGCAGTACTTCGGGGCCACGCTGGCGAAAGGGCTGAAGCCCATGCACGGTAAACTATCAGAAATATGCTGCCAAAAAGATGCAATTTTTGAAGGCCTGCCAACCACGATGCCGGTGGTGCGTTATCATTCATTGGTGCTGCAGCAGCTGCCCGAAAGCCTTAAAGCGCTGGCACATACCCCGGAAGGGGAGCTGATGGCCTTCCGCCACCGAGAACTGCCGCTGTATGCGCTGCAGTTTCACCCGGAGGCGGCCTTAACCACTTATGGGTTGCACATGCTCCGAAATTGGGTTAGTATTGCTAATATTGCAGTGTAAAGTACGGTTTACTTTTAAATTACGATTCTTTTACATAGCTTCTCATATCAAATGGATCTACAGATAAAACAAGAAGGCGATTTTCAATATATAGACGAAGGTGAAGGTGATGTATTGTTGCTGCTGCACGGCTTATTTGGTGCGCTCAGTAACTGGAACGGTGTAGTAGATCATTTTTCAAGCAAATACCGCGTGATCATACCCCTGATGCCGATCTATGAAATGGCCCTGCACAAGGCCGGCGTGCCGGGGCTGGTCTCGTTTGTAGAAGATTTTGTAGCCCTGAAGAACCTGTCCAGGCTCACGTTGCTGGGCAATTCGCTGGGCGGCCACGTGGCGCTGGTGTATACCCTGAAAAATGCTGCCAAGGTAAAACGGCTGGTGTTAACGGGAAGCTCCGGGCTGTTTGAAGATTCCATGGGCGGATCTTTTCCGAAGCGAGGCAACTATGAATATGTAAAAGAACGTGTAGGGTATACGTTCTATGATCCGAACACCGCCACCCAGGAACTGGTAGACGAGGTGTTTGGCATCACCAACAGCAACGCCAAGTGTCTGCGCATCATTGCCATTGCTAAATCCGCCCAGCGGCACAACATGGCCAAAGATATTACAAACATCCAGGTACCAACGTTGTTAATATGGGGACTGAACGATACCATAACGCCGCCGTTGGTTGGGCATGAGTTTAACCGGCTGATGCCTAACTCTGAGTTATACTTTATCGACCACTGTGGGCACGCGCCCATGATGGAACATCCGGAGAAGTTTAACAGTATCTTAGAGAAGTTTCTAGAGAAAACACCTATAACCGAACACGTCACATGATCGCAGAAGAACTCATCAACCAAATGATTCCGCCGCTGAAGTTGTATGATACCGTGGAGAAGGCTTTGCGTTGGATGGATGAGTTCCGTGTAAACGAGCTGCCGGTGGTTAGCAACCGCAAGTACCTGGGCCTGGCAACCGAGCTGAGCCTGATCGAGCTGAGCGACCGCGCACAGCAGCTGAAAGAAATTCCGCTGGAGTACCAGGACGTGCATGTGCAGCAGCACCAGCACTTTTACGATGTGATGGAGGCGGCCATCAAAAACAAGATTCAGGTAGTGCCCGTGCTCGACGAAGAGCATGATTATATAGGCATCATCACCATAAACGATACCCTAGCAGCCTTTGGCCAGATGTCGGCTTTGCAGGGGCAAGGCAGCATTCTGGTGCTGTCGATGGCCGAGCGCGATTATTCACTGAGCCAGATCAGCCGCCTCATTGAGGAGGAGAACGTCAAGATCCTCAGCGCCTATGTATCGCCTGACGAGCTGGACCCATACCAGATCAAGCTCACCTTGAAGCTCAATGCCAGCGACCTTACCCGAATCATCGCCACCCTCGAGCGCTTCGAATACCGCATTACAGCCCAGTTTAACGATGGCAGCAATTACGATGTGGGCCGCGACCGGCTGGACATGCTCTTAAAATACCTAGATATTTAACCTGCCAGGCCGCGTGGTGCAACTGCGTTCCGTTTTGCTTATTGGGTTGCTGTTGCTCTGCCGCATCGCCGCAGCGGATCCCTGCCAGGTGCCGGCCGTTGTGATGGCGGGCGTAACGCTGCAAGGCAACGAAACCACCCGCGACCAGGTATTGCTGCAGGAGCTGACCTTTGCCCCCGGCGATACGGTGGCAGCCGCTGCGCTGGAACCCCTGCTGGAAGACAACCGGAAGCGCCTCTATAACCTGCGTCTTTTTCATCACGTCACCTATACCTATACTTGCCAGGAGGGGCGGGTGCAGGTTACCTACCAGGTGCAGGAGCGGTTTTACCTTTATCCCATCCCTGTGTTTGATTATGCCGACCGCAACTTTAACGCCTGGCTGGAGAAGAAAGACTGGCACCGCATTGATTATGGCGTAAACCTGATCAGGCGCAATTTCAGGGGCCGTAACGAAGATGTGCGCCTGCGGGTGCAGCAGGGCTTTAACCGCCGCCTGGAACTGGTATACCGTGTGCCGTATATCAGCCGCAGCAAGGGGCTGGGCCTGGAAGTAGGCGCTTTTGATTACCGCAGCCGCACCATCAACTATACCAACAGGCAAAACAAACAGGCTTTTTACGAGCAGCAGGAAGGCTTGCCGATCCGGCGTACCTCTTTTGCTGTGGCGCTGCTGCAGCGGCAAAGCGTACAGCGGCAGCAGGCCCTCACCCTGGGCTATGGTACCGAGCACATCTCTGACTCGGTGGCGCACCTGAACCCGGCATACTATGGCAAAGGGCTGCACGAGCGGCAATACCTGCGGCTGGAGCTCTCTAAAGTGATCAATCTACGCAATACGTTTGCTTATCCGTTATCGGGCAGCTACTTTGAGGCAGCCCTTGGCCATACTTTTTTCCTGCACAACAGCGGCACGCCTTATACTACGCTGCGGGCCAAGTATGTCAATTATACCCGCCTGGCCGATAAGCTATTTTATACCGTAGGGGCAGAGGGACAACTGCGGCTGGCCCGCCAGTATGCCTTTGCCGATAATGTGGCACTTGGCTTCCGGTCGCTGGTGCGGGGCTACCAGCTTTATGTGGTAGGCGGCCAGCACTACGGTTTGTTTAAACAGGGTTTGTCGCGGCAGCTGGTGGATATTAAAAGCATAAAGCTTAACTTTATCGATAATCCGAAGATTAACAGTCTGCCGCTGGCCGTATACCTCAATGCCTTTACAGATGCCGGCTATGTGGTGGATAAGGCCTTTGAGGAACACAACCCGCTTACCAACCGCCTGTTAGTGGGCGGCGGCCTGGGCCTGCATGTGGTCACTTTTTACGACCTGGTGCTGCGGATGGAGTATGCGGTGAACCGCGAAGGAGACCGCGGCCTTTACCTGGGTGGGCGTTTCCCGTTCTAACACAATCAGTACTTATGAAGATAGCTATACTTGGCAAGCCTTTCAGCGACAACATCGCTCCATTTATACAGTCCCTGTTCGATGAGCTGCACAACCGCGGCGCTGACCTGATCGTGGTAGAGCATTTTTACCTTTACCTGCGGAACACCATCAGCCTGCCGGCAGGCATTCAGACCTTTAACCGGGGCGATAAGCTGGTGGGCGTAGATGTGGTGCTCAGCATTGGCGGCGACGGTACCCTGCTGGATACGGTGACGTATGTGGGCGCCCAGGAGCTGCCTATACTTGGTATTAACACCGGGCGTCTGGGCTTTCTGGCCACCATTCCGTTCGACAGCATTCCGGTAGCGCTCGATGCGTTCTACAAAGGCCATTATACGCTGGACGACAGGGCGCTGATCCGGGTAGATGCGGACCAGGAAATCTTTGATGGCATTAATTTTGGCCTCAATGAGTTTAGCCTGCAAAAACGGGACACCTCGTCCATGATTGTGGTGCATACGTACCTCGACGGCGAATACCTTAACTCTTACTGGGCCGATGGCCTGGTAGTGGCTACTCCTACGGGGTCTACCGGCTATTCGCTTAGTTGCGGGGGGCCGCTTGTGCTGCCACAAACCAACAACTTTGTTATTTCCCCCGTCTGCCCGCATAACCTTAATGTGCGGCCCATGATCGTATCAGACAAAAGCGTAATCTCCTTCGAAGTGGAAGGCCGCAGCAGCAGTTATCTAGCTTCTCTGGATTCCCGGTCCATCCCCATTGACATGCATGTGCAGCTTGCCGTACGGCGCGAAAGCTTTGTGGCCCGCCTGGTAAAGCTTAACCATGTCAACTTTTTATCTACGTTGCGAAATAAATTGAATTGGGGCTTAGATAAACGCAATAATTTATTAACGTAATACAGAAAATACCGTAGATACAGTTTCTTTAATACAGGATTATCTTTATTTTTGTCCCAGTTTAACTTGGGATAAGTATAAATCCGGTAGGGCGCCATCCTTTTAGATTCCTTTGCTTATGAAGCGATTAGTTACTCATGTGCTGCTGATGACGTTTGTGCTCAGCTTCGTTGCCATTCAGGCAGATGCACAACGCTATACCGCTAAAAAGCGCTACGGCTCGTGGGGAATAACCATTGGCGCTATCAATTACTTTGGCGACATTGTGCCGCAACCGGATTTTACCAGCCTGCGCTTTAAGTCTACCCGGCCCAATGTAGGCATCAACTATACGTACCGCTATGCGCCGCGGGTGTCTTTTCGCGGGGCGCTGCAATGGGGCCGCCTTTTAGGTTCCGATGCCCTGAGTGCCTCCGTGAACGAAGGCGAGAACATCGGCCGTTTTAAGCGCAACCTCTCGTTCCGGAACGATCTGAAAGAAGTAAGCGCCGTAGCTATCATCGACCTGTTCGAGAACCGCCAAACTTACCTGCGCCGCCCTGATTTTGTGCCTTATGGCTTTGTGGGCATCGCAGTCTTTCATCATAATCCCCAAGCTTACTATGAGAACGGTTCGCGCCCCGGCCTGGACCCTGCCTACGATATCCCCACGGGCTGGTATGAGCTGCAGCCGCTTGGCACCGAGGGCCAATATGCCAGCAGTGGCGGCGACTACCCCGAAGCCTACAAGCGGGTGCAGATTTCAATCCCGTTTGGCCTGGGCGTTAGGTATAAACTGAACCGCCACTGGGACATGAGCCTGGAAGTAGGGTGGCGCAAGACGTTTACCGATTACCTGGACGATGCCAGCTCGGCGTGGGTAGATAAAAGCGTGTTTCTGAACGAATATGGCGGCAGTAACCCTATTGCAGCGGTTATACTTTCGGACCGTAGTGCGGAGAGCGGGTTTAATACGCAGCCCGATCCCAGCGGCACGGTCTATGATATTGTGCCCGGCTATGGCACTTCGGCCAACAAGAAGCGGGGTACCAAATCAGATATGGACTGGTATATTACCAGCAACCTGAGCCTGAATTATATCATACAACCAAGAGTCAGAAGTCCGAAGTTTAGATAATAGAATAACGAACTCATCGTTGTTGACTAAACTCCGTATAAGCGTTCCATGACATTACAGCATATCAAGCAGGCACTCCTTATTTGTTGCATACTACAAATCGGGGGTGTTTTTTTTAGCGGTTCTACTTACGCCCAAAGTTCCATGACCACCAGCGAGCTGGGTCTGGGCCTGGGGGGCGCCAATTACAAAGGTGATCTGGCCCCGGATTACCGATTTCTGAGCAACCAGCCGGCCCTGACGATCTTCTATCGCCGGGATATCTCTAACCCGATTACCCTACGCGGCGGACTGATGCTAAGCCACCGCATTCTGGACGATAATACCCTGGGCGACCCCGCCTACGATTTACCTTACCCTAACTACCGGCAGGCCGAGCTGCGCCTGAGTATGGGCGAACTATCAGCGGTGATGGAGTACAACTTCCTGGATTATTATGACCTGAAGCAGCGCCCGCGCTTCTCGCCTTATTTCTTTGCCGGCGTAGCAGGCCTGGTGTACGGTGCCCGGCTCTCTTCAGAAAACGTAACGCTGCAGCCAGAGCTCGACAAGCCTTCTGACACACGCCTGGCCCTGGCCATTCCGTTTGGCGTGGGTATAAAGTATGCCCTGAGCAAGCACTGGAACCTGGGCCTTGAGTTCGGAGCCCGCAAAGTGCTGACCGATAAGCTGGATTACCTCACCGAACAGGACAGCAAGCGCCTGGCCAATCCCAACGACAAAGACTGGTATTACTACAATGGTGTAAGTATTTCTTATACTTTCTACCGAATTAATTGCCCTCCAGGGTATAAAGCCACGCCCGGCATTTTAGATTAGATAAGGAATGTTAGCTAAATTTATCTTGCTTTTTGTAACTTGCAAGGAAATTGTGGTTTAATGAATCTTAGGGAGCAAGTAGATTTAGACAATTTACCCAAACACATTGCCGTTATCATGGACGGCAACGGGCGTTGGGCAAAGCAGCGGGGCGGGTTACGGATATTTGGCCACCAGAATGCCATTAAAGCAGTACGCGACACAGTAGAAGGCGCCGCTGAACTGGGGGTGGAGTATTTAACACTTTATGCATTCTCGACAGAGAACTGGAAACGACCTGCCGGCGAGGTAACTGCTCTGATGCAGCTGCTGGTATCCACTATCCGCAAAGAAACCGCTACCCTCAACAAAAATAACATCCGGTTAAAAACCATTGGCAATACCGCCAGCCTGCCCGGGGCTTGCCAGCGCGAGCTGCAGGAGGCCATGGACATGACCAAAGACAATACCCGCATGACACTGGTGCTGGCGCTTAGCTACAGTGGCCGCTGGGATATTACGCAGGCCATGCAACGGCTGGCAGAGGATGTGGGTCAGCATAAAGTAGAGGCCGGTGCCATTAACGAAACCGCTATCAGCCAATACCTTTCTACGGCAGGTATGCCGGATCCGGAACTGCTTATCCGCACCAGCGGCGAACAGCGCATCAGCAACTTTCTGCTTTGGCAGTTAGCTTACACCGAGCTGTATATAACCGAGTTGCTGTGGCCGGATTTTCGGAAAGAGCACCTTTACCAGGCTATTGTAGCTTACCAGCGCCGCGAGCGCCGGTTTGGCAAGACAAGTGAACAACTAATAAAGTAACCATATTAATGACAAGATGCATCTGGGTGCTTGTGTTGCTGCTTTGGGCAGGCACAGCTTCGGCTCAAATTCTGAATAACCCTTCCCAATCGAACCCTGTCGACTATTCGCAGCCGAAACAGTACCGCATTGGGGACATCAAGGTGACCGGCACAAACTTTCTGGACCCCAATGCCCTGATCTCAGTAACAGGACTGAAAGTGGGCGATGAAATCACGGTGCCTGGCGAGGATATCAGCCGTGCTATCCAGAAGCTCTGGGACCAGGGCATCCTGGGCGATGTGGAAGTATACGTGACCAAGATAGAGGGCAACGAGATCTTCCTGAACTTTGAGTTGAAAGAGCGTCCGCGTCTTTCCCGCTTTACCATTACGGGTGTCAGCAAATCGCAGCAGGAAGCGCTACAGGGCAAAATCAGCCTGCAGCGCGGCAAGGTGGTGACTGATGCCGTGCTGAACAGCACCCGCAACGTGATCCGGAACTATTACCTGGAGAAGAGCTACCTCAACGTAAAAACCAATATCACCCAACGCCCCGACTCCCTGCTGCCTAACAGCGTGGTGCTGAATGTGGCCATTGATAAAGGGAATAAAGTAAAGATTGCCAACATTGATATTGTGGGCAATGAGGCATTCCCGGATAAAAAACTGAAGCGCCAGCTGAAAAAGACGAAAGAGAAACGCTTCTACAAGATCTTTACCTCCTCTAAATACCAGAAGAGCGAGTACGAGGCCGATAAACAAAAGCTGATCGACTTCTACAACACGCAGGGTTACCGCGACGCGACCATTGTTTCTGATTCTGTTTACAAAGTGAGCGATGACCGCCTGGCAATCCAGATCACAGTGGATGAAGGCCAGCGCTATTACTACCGCAACATTACCTGGAAAGGCAACTACATCTACGACGATGCTTACCTGTCCAGGGTGCTGGGCATTGAGAAAGGCGATGTTTACAACAAGGAAGAATTGGACAAGCGCCTGAACTATAACCCGACTGGCATCGACGTATCGGCGCTGTATCAGAATGACGGTTACCTGTTCCAAAGTATAGACCCGGTAGAAGTAGCCGTGGTAGGCGACTCGATTGACATCGAGATGCGCGTATTTGAAGGCGCGCAGGCTACGATCGATAAAGTAACGGTAACCGGCAACGATAAGACGAGCGATTACGTGATTCTGCGCGAGTTGCGTACGCTGCCTGGCCAGAAGTATAGCCGCGACGATCTGATCAGATCACGCAACGAGCTGGCTGCCTTAGGCTATTTCGACCCGGAATCGATCGGCCTGAATCCGGTACCAAACCCGGTAGAGGGCACAGTAGACATTAACTACAGCGTGGTGGAAAAACCAAACGACCAGATCAGCTTATCCGGTGGTTGGGGTGGCCCGATCGGCGCGGTAGGTACCGTTGGCCTTACGCTCAACAACTTCTCTACCCGTAAGTTCTTCGATTGGAGTGCCTGGCGGCCAATACCAAGCGGCGATGGGCAGCGCCTGTCGCTTAACGTGCAGGCCAACGGTAAGTATTACCAGTCGTACTCGTTGTCATTCACAGAGCCGTGGCTGGGTGGCCGTAAGCCAAACTCCTTAACGGTGAGTTTGTACAAAACTGTCCGCACCATTCCGGATGTAGAGCAGGAGCAGCGCCTGAACGTGGATGGCGCCTCTGTAAGTTTGGGCCGTCGCCTGAACTGGCCGGACAACTACTTCCAGATGAGCCACTCGCTGTCGTACAACCGCTATAACTTGAACAACTTCCCGTTATATCCCGGCTTTACCGATGGTACTTCAAACAGTATCTCTTTTATTAACACCATCGCCCGCTCCAGCATTGATAACCCGACATTCCCAAGAAGTGGGTCGTCGCTGTCGCTGAGCCTGAACTTAACCCCGCCTTACTCGCTGTTTACAGACAAGAAGAACAACTTTGAGTATGTGGAATTTAACAAATGGATGTTTGATGCCTCGTACTTTGTAAATCTGGCAGGGAATTTGGTATTAAATGCCCGGGCACACTTTGGCTTCCTGGGGTCTTATGGTTCTGCTAACGTAGGTCCGTTCGAGCGCTTTAAGATGGGTGGTTCCGGCCTGGGAGGTGGTAACATCCTGGTAGGTACCGAATACATTGGCCTGCGTGGCTACGATGATGAAAGCGTGGTGAACACGGCGAATCAGACATTGCGCTCAGCTGGTGGTGTGGCCTACGACAAGTATGTGCTTGAAGCGCGCTACTTGATATCGCCTAACCCGGCAGCTACCATCTATGGCCTGACGTTCCTGGAAGCTGGTAACAGCTTTGGCTCGCTGCAGGAGTACAGTCCTTTTAAGCTGTATCGTTCGGCGGGTGTGGGTGCCCGTATCTTTATGGCCGCTTTTGGCTTGCTGGGCTTTGACTATGGCTGGCGATTGGATGATGTACCGGGGCAACCAGATATGAAGCGTGGTCAGTTCCACTTTATCATTGGCCAGCAGATACGCTAAGTGAGGAATTAGTATGAAAAAGTTTTTGTTCATCTTTGTAACCGGCTTTTTGCTTGCAACTGTTTCGCAAGCACAGAAGATTGGTTATATTGACTCAAATTTTATCCTGAGCAAGCTGCCCGACTATAATAAAGTGCAGCAGGAGATGGATAAGTATGCCGAGAACTGGCAGCGCGAAATTGAGGGAATGCAGAAAGACCTGGACAAACTTAAACAGGATTACAAAGCCGAAGAGGTACTGCTGACCGAGGAGATGAAGCAAAAGCGGCAGGCCGAGATAGCTAAAAAAGAAAACGAAGTACGCGATTACCAGCGGAAAGTGTTTGGCTACCAGGGCATGATGTTTAAGCGGCGCCAGGATCTAATGCGTCCTATCCAGGACAAGGTTTTTACAGCGGTAGAAAAAGTGTCCAAAGCCAAGGGGGTGCAGATCATGTTTGATAAATCCGGCGACCTGGTGATGATCTATACCAACCCGGTGCACGATTATACTGAGTATGTGCTCGAAGAGCTGGGATTGGCACCAGAGCAGAATACAGCAGGAAAACAGGCAGGCGGCACGCTGGTTGATAAGCCGGAAGATCTGCCGCAAACAGATTCGTTAGATCAGCAACAAGAGAGTGCGCCGGAGCCGCAGCAGAAAACAAAGCCAAAACCGGCATCAAAAAAGAAGTCTAATAACTAAACCCTGAATTATAATTAACCAACCAATGATGAACAAAATCAAAACCTTAGTAGCAGCGTTTCTACTGATCAGCTTTGCGTCTTTTGCACAAAGCGGTGGCCAGCCTCTAAAATTTGGTTATACGAACGTAGAGTACATCCTGCTGCAGATGCCAGAGAGCAAGCAGATAGAGTCTGAGCTGAAAACACACAGCACCCAGCTGGAGAACCAGCTCCAGACCAAGTATACGGAGTACCAAGGCAAAGTAGACGCGTATCAGAAAAGCGCTGCTACCATGGACAAAACCATCCGTGACGACAAAGAGAAAGAGTTGATGAACCTCAACAACTCTATCCAGGAGTTCCAGCGTAATGCGCAGGCTTCTTTGCAGGCAAAAGAAAAGTCGCTGGTAGATCCGGTTATTGCTAAAATCGACAAAGCCATCAAAGATGTGGCCAAAGAGAATGGCTATACTTACGTGATCAGCAACCAGGCTTTACTGGCTGGTCCTGAGGATGGTGATATCTCGCCGCTTGTACTGAAGAAGCTGGGCGTAGACCCAACAAAAGTACAGCCTGAGCCAGCTCCGGCAGCATCAAACCCGGCCGCTTCGCCAGCGAAAACGCCTGCTAAGTCGCCAGCTAAAACACCGGCCAAGTCTTCTAAGAAGAAGAACTAAGCAAACATCACCTTCATAAGTATGAGAAAGCCGTTGTTTCTACTACGGCTTTCTTTTTTGTTTAAATTTTAGAGTAGTGCCGTGATTGAGAATACCGATCTGGAACAAGATAGCGCCGAAGACTCAGACGACCTGTACGAGCACCACCGCATTGTGGTAGATAAAGGCCAGGCCCTGTTGCGGCTGGACAAGTTTCTGATGGACCGGCTGCCAAATGTTACGCGTAATAAGCTGCAAAGCGCCATTCGCTCTGAATCGGTGCAGGTAAATCAGCAGCCCGTAAAGGTAAGCTACAAGGTAAAGCCGCAGGATGTGATCACCATCACCCTGGCCGAACCCCCGCGTGACACCAATGTTGTCCCTGAGAACATCCCGCTTAACATACTGTATGAAGACGACGAGCTGCTGGTCGTAAACAAAGAAGCGGGCATGGTGGTGCACCCGGCCTATAATAACTGGAATGGTACCCTGGTAAATGCCCTCACCTATTACCTGCAGAACCTGCCCACAGCGCGCAACGGCGAAGGACGGCCCGGCCTGGTGCATCGGATTGACAAAGATACTTCCGGCTTGCTGGTGATAGCGAAAACAGAGTATAGTATGGCTTACCTGGCCAGGCAGTTCTTTGATCACAGCATCGAGCGGACCTACATAGCCCTGGTATGGGGCTCTCCAAAAGAAGATGCCGGCACGATTACAGGCCATGTAGGACGCAGTGCAAAAGACCGCAAGGTCATGACGGTCTATCCGGAAGGTGATTATGGCAAGCATGCTGTGACGCATTATAAAGTGCTGCGGCGCTTTAAGTATGTCTCGCTGCTGCAATGTAACCTGGAAACCGGGCGTACGCACCAGATCCGGGCGCATATGAAATACCTGGGCCACCCGCTTTTTGCTGATGCTACCTATGGCGGGGATAAGATCCTGCAGGGCATGCCCACTGGCAGCTATAAAACCTTTGTAGAAAATGCTTTTAAGCTGATGCCGCGGCAGGCACTACATGCCAGGTCGCTGGGATTTATACATCCTGCAACAAAAGCGTTCATCCAGTTTGATTCCGAACTGCCCGAAGACTTCAGGAATGTGCTTGAAAAGTGGGCTCTTTACGAAGAGCAATAGCAAACCTGTCTACATTTATTCTTTAAGGCAGATAACAGGCATAAAAAAGGGCCGCTCTTTGAAGAGCGGCCCTTTTCTTATTCGGAAGGAGAAAGAATTACTTCTTTTTCTTATTAGACTTATTGATTTCAGCGAGTGCAGTAGCTGCCTGCTCGTTGGCAGGGTCCAGCGTCTTTACGGACGTCCAGTACTTAACCGCGTTGGCTCTGTCGCCTTTCAGGTAATAATAGTAACCTAAGTAAGAGTTCGCCTCAATCAGGTCACGCTTATACTTGTCGGGCTCAGCAGAGGCAAGTTTAATAAACTCCTCGTAGTATGGCTTAGCCAAGCCTTGCGTAGTTTCAGGGTCCTGGCTGGCGCTGGCACGTGCTCTCCAAAGGAAACCGTAAGCGTACGTCGGGTTACTCTTAGTAACGTTCGCATACGTCTCGTCGGCCTTCTGGAAGTACTCGTTCGCTTTCTGCGTATTGTTGGCTTTCGCCATATCCTCACCGGCCATCATATAGATGTTACCCATGTAGTAGAAGTCAGCATTAGATGGCTCAACCGCTTCACGCTTTTTGTTAAGCACATCAATCGCCTGGTCATACTTGCCATTCTTGGCTAAGGAAGTGGCCAGCTCCTGGTACAGCTCTACTTTAGTTGGGTCCATCTGCAGGGCTTTCTGCAGGTTTTCAACAGCTTTGTCAGGCTGGTTGTTCTTAGACAGGATTCTGCCATAGTACTCATAGTCCTGAGCGATCATCTTGTTCGGGCCAACGGTCTGCAGGTACTGCTCCATGGCTTGCAGCGCTTTCTCAGGTTGTCCCAGCTCCAGGTATGAATAAGCACGCAGACGGTTCATGGTTACGTTGCCTGGGTCTTTCTGTAACACCTGCTCTACTTCCTGCAAGGTCTGATCATAATTTTTGGTCAGGAACAGGAAGGAAGCATACTTCGCTCTGGTCTCCGGCGTATTCTCAGCCATGTCCACATACTTCTTGAAAGTAGAGAGGGCTTTGTCGTACTGGCCTGCAAAGTAGTATAGCTCGCCCAAATCACGGTAAACCGGAGCAAAGTTCGGATCTATCTCAATGGCTTTGTTGAAAGCAGCCTCTGCCTCCGGGAAGTTACGGGAGCTGGTAAACAACTGACCTTTTTTCAAATAGGCAACAGCATACTTATCATCCAGCTGCAGCGCTCTGTCATAAGCTGACATGGCCTCGCCACCTTTTTTAATCTTCAGGTACGCATCGCCCAGAATAACATTGGCTACAGCATTTTTGCTGTCACGCTCCAGTGCCTGCTTCAGGTATTCGATGCCTTTGGTAACCTGTGCTTCTGTTGCATTTGGCGCATCCGCATAAGCCTCCCCAATCATGGTAAGCACATAAGGATCTTTTTTGCCCTTGCCTTTGGTTGCCTGGTCAAAGTAGCCTTGCGCTTTCGCCTCATCGCCACTTTGCAGGGCAAGCTTTCCTAAACCAACATAGTTGATATAAGATTTAGAGTCGTTGGAAATACCCTGGTTAAAATAGTAAGCGGCTGAATCAGGCTTGTCTGTTCTCAGATAAATATCACCCAAAGCAAAATAAGCGTTGTCAGCTTGTTTTTTGTTGTTCAGCTGCGCTTTATAAATGGACTTTGCTTGTTGGTATCGCTCTAAATCAACGGCTTTTCTGCCTGCATCACCTGACTGCGCCAGCGCTGCTGTCGTAGGCAAAGCTACCCCCATTAGCACGATGTACTTCCAGTTATTCGTCATTGTAATTAAAGTTTAGTTGGTTGCAATTTAAATTAGTCGAAGAAAAAGAATTTAGTTACTCAATCCGATCACGCGTATGGGCATTGTTGCCGGTACCAGACCAGATTTTAAAAATATACGTTGTCCTTTGTCTCCTGCAACAAAGGATGCAAAACCTGTGCCAAGTCCTGCACGGCCCTCTGTACTAATGATATAGATAAAACGCAGCAGGGGATAAGTGCCCTGGGCAATATAAGCCTGGTAGGGTTGGTAATAGCTCTCTGTTGAGGTAGGGTTGGGCTCTTTGCTGATACCCATTACTTTTACCTTGTCCAGGAAACCGACAGCGGTGGAGTCGTCCAGGTCACTGATCCAGTTTACGCCGATCACTCCCAACGCATTCTTATTTTGCGATACGTAATCTATCAGGGCTTCATGCGAGTTAGAGGCAAAGGTATTGGACGGCAATTTATGGTCCGCCGCTAATGAATCCCTTACGTAACGACTGGTGCTAGAGTTATTATTGTCGAATACGATGGTGATATCTTTTAAGCTGCTTGCTTTGTTCAGTTCCTGCCAGCTTTTAACTTTTCCGCTGAAGATCGCTTTTACCTGGTCAAGCGTCAGAAGAGAATCCGGGTTATCGTTATTCACAATCAGAGCCACAGCATCAATCGCAATTTTGGTAATCCGCGGTATTATTTTGCGCTTATCAAAAATGGCCTTTTCCTGGGGCGTCAGTTCCCGTGCTACTACGGCAATCCTAGTGCTGTCTTTTGTCAGATCATCAAACACAGCGCCTTCGGATTTATAAGAAGGATCTATTTGCGCATACTTATAAATGCCTTCAAAGGTATTGACCTGGCTTTCGATTATGGGCTTAAAGGACTCATCCGCGCTTACCGTAATATGGCCTGAAGTAGGCGTATCCGCTATCTCGCCGGATCGGTTACAAGCCATGAGCGTTACCAGGCCTAAGGCCGCAAAAATATTGAGCGCATTAATCTTCATACCTTTTCTTTTGTTTTGAGCCCTGGTAAACCCGCACAAAGCGCAGCACACCATAAAGTATCAGTATTCCTCCCAGAATAGTTTTTACCGTTTCCGGAATCGTCAGGTTTAGTCGTTGTTCGTCAGCCAGTAAAATAAACAAGCCCAGGGCCACATATAGCAGCGTCATGAGCAAAGCAAAACCCCGTGCGAACTTATTGAAGAACTTCACGGACGAATTCTCCTCTCTTCGTCTCTGCATGGTGTATCCTTTCTGATTTAGTGTTTAACCCTTAAAAATAAGTCTATTGCTACAAAAAAGAAAGCAGAAGCTTACAAAACTCATTTGCCGCTTCTGCCTTCTCCTCCCATAAATTAAATATTACTGCATATTAAACCTGATAGGTAAGGTATAGCGCACCGGTACGGCCCGCCCGTTTTGGCGGCCAGGGCTCCAGGAGGGCATTTTCCGGATAACTCTTACCGCTTCTTCTTCCGTGCCATATCCGAGGCCTTTTAAAACCGTCACATCCTGTATCTCACCGGTTACGGCTACTACAAACGTAACAATCACCAGTCCTTCCACATTAGCTTGCCTGGCCCGGACTGGGTACGTAATATTCTGGCTCAAAAATTTAAACAGCGCTTTTTCGCCACCGGCAAACTCGGGCATTTTTTCTACACTTACATACGGCTCGTCTGGCTTTGCAGGTGCAGTTGTTCCCAGCTCGGCAGGTGGCGCATCAGGAAGCGTTATACTTGGCACCTCCGGTGCTATTCCTTCTATATCCGCAGTGCCGATATTCGCATTTTTCAGATCATCCTGCGTGGCTAGCTGTTTTACCGGGTCGGGTGCATTGTCCGGAATTACCTTTGTAGTAGCATAAGCTTTGGTTTTAACCGGGGCTTTGGGTTGCGCCACGGGCTGCGCGGCTTCTTTGGGCTTTGCTGCCGGTGGGGCAGGAGGTAACTCCAGTACGAAAGGTTCATAAATATCATAAACTGGCTTTTCATAAGGTACGGCCTTCCCAAACAGCTTCTCCTGGAGCAGCGGCGCGACCAGGGCACCTGAAAAAGTAGCGGTTGCAAGTATGGCGGCCAACGTCAGGTTTCTACCATACTTCATGCGTAACTCATAAGCGCCGTAAGCTTTGTTGCGGCCTTTAAACACCACATTATTAAAGGTGGTGCTGAATAAGTAGCTCTTTTCCATGGGCTGTTTGGATTTAGGTTTATGATCTAACTGTACTGCATTCGGGTATAAGGGCTTTAGTTTGTATATGATTTGGTATAAGTATTTTAATATACGATTTTATACTTAGATAGTATGCATGCTTACTATTTAATTTATCATGTAAACAAAAAAGCCCCGCCAGTACTGGCAGGGCTTTTTTGTTTTGCAGTGTTGCTTACTTAATCGTGAAGCGAACTGGTAAAGTATAGCGTACAGGTACAGCTCTACCGTTTTGCTTACCGGGCGTCCACTTTGGCATTGATTTTACAACGCGCATTGCTTCTTCGTCGGTACCAGCTCCCAGGTTTTTGATAACCTGGATCTCGGAGATCTCGCCTGTTTTACCTACTACGAACGATAAAACTACCAGACCTTCCACGCCGGCACGCTGTGCAGCGGCTGGGTAGCGAATGTTTTTGGCCAGGTACTTCAGCATTTCCGTCTCACCACCAGGGAAAGTCGGCATCTGCTCTACGTATGTGTAAGGCTTTTCTTCTACTACTTCGGCTACTACGTCGCTTGTTCCGTCAATATCGCCAAGGTCAGGTGGTGCGTTCTTATCGCCTTCCACAGTTTTAACACCGGCGTCTATTTCTTCCAGCTTTTCAACGTCCGGAACTTCTTCTTCTGTTCTAACCTCCTCGTCACGCTTAACAACCGGCGGGGTATACTTTACAGTAGAGCGCACGGGTGGCGGTGGTGGTGGCAGATCAGGCGGCGGTGGCGGCGGTGGCGCTTGTTCTTCAAGCGGTGGTGGTGGTGCCAGGTCTACTTCGGTTACAATTCGTTCAACCACTTCTTCCTTCTCATCGCCTACGATCATTTTTCGGATCAGCGGAATGCTGATAAAAAGGAAAAACAAAAGGGTAGCAATAATTGCGGCCTTAATGATATGCGAGTTGTAAATCCGGCGAAGTAGGTAGGCGCCGTATGCTTTGTTCCGTCCGTCAAAGACGATATCGTCAAGCGATGCGTTTGCTAACTTACTTGCGTCCATATTTTATTGTCCGATTTTGTTCTGTACCAATTGCTTGTCGTTGTCGGTAATTTCAACAAGGGCAAACTTCTTGGTATCTGTGATTTTCAGTTCATCCAGAATGTCTACTACGTTCTTGTAGCGCGAATCAGCCATTGGCTTGATCATAATGGTCATCTTATCGTTGCCTTTAATCTTTGGAGATGTAAGCACTTTACGAATACCATTTGAGGAATAATCAGACTCTACTACTTCCGGGTTATCGGCAGGGTTGCCAAGGCCGTAGTAGTAAAAGATCTTATCATCCTTTGCCAGGATAATTGTCATCGCGTTACTGGCTTTCAATTCAATTTGCTCTTCTTCCTTGTCAGGTTTCACAGGCATGTTAATTTCCATGGTCTGTGGCTTTGCAAATGTGGTTGTAAGCATAAAGAAGGTCAATAGAAGGAAGGCAAGGTCTACCATCGGCGTCATGTCGATTTTGGTAGACATTTTCTTGGCGCGTTTCTTACCTCCCTTACCGGAGTCAGCTTGCTGTTGTACTTCTGCCATTTCTTTTTCCTTTCTTTTAGAGGTTCTTTGGTTTGGCTTCCATGTCGGTAATCAGGTTAAACCTGTTTACCTTCTTATCCTGAAGCGTTTCAATAACCTTCTGTACAGTCTCATAATTGACGTCTACGTCTCCTTTGATGGCAATAATTACCTTCGGATTAGTAAGACGCGTCTGTAGTACCCAGTCTCCCAGCTCATTGCCAACCGAGTCGATTGGAATACCAGGGGCTCTTTTGTCATAGTCTTTACGCTGCTTAGACGACATGTCTAAGTATTGCTTTAACTGCGCCACCGGTACGCCGAACTCACTTAGCAGAGAGAAAGTCTTTTTCTCCTCTTCGTTAAAACCAACGCCGTACTTGCCCGCTATCTTGTCTAGTACTGCTGCTTTCGTATTCTGCCCATCTACTCCGAAAAATACCCGGTTGTCTTTGTCAATGGTGATCGTGATCACATTGGAATCCGGAATTTTTAACTGTGATACAGACGAAGGGGTATCAACGATAACCGCCTTGTCTGGCGTCATGGTAGCAGTCAGCATAAAGAAAGTAACTAGCAAGAAGCCCAAGTCCACCATTGGCGTCATGTCCAACGAAGGGTTGTTTCTTTTTACTTTTACTTTAGGCATTTTCTTGAATTAAATTCAATTATACAGTTTGTTGTCTTACCGGAGCGGCATCGTGCTGTGCTGCAAAGGTAGAGATGATGCTGAAACCAGCTTCGTCGATGCTGTAGGTCAACTCGTCAATCTTGCTTGTGAAGTAGTTGTAAGCAATAATGGCAAGTGCAGAACCTGTAATACCGATCGCTGTGTTGATCAAGGCCTCAGAGATACCGTTAGAAAGCGCTGTTGCATCTGGGTTACCTGATGTTGCAAGGGCCGCAAACGCTTTGATCATACCAAGTACCGTACCGATCAAACCTGTCAGGGTAGAGATAGAAGCGATAGTAGAGATAACAACCAGGTTTTTCTCCAGCATTGGAAGCTCCAAAGAAGTAGATTCTTCGATTTCTTTCTGGATAGCAGCAACTTTCTCAGCTTTCAGCAGCTCAGGCTCGTTCTGCATTTCTTTGTACTTCAGCAGACCAGACTTTACCACGTTTGCAACAGAACCTTTTTGTGCGTCGCAGGCAGCCAGAGCGCCGTTGATGTCACGCTGGTTCAGTTTAGCAGAGATTGTACGTACGAACGCTGTTACGCTCTTAGTACCTTTTGCTTTGCTGATCGTCAGCACACGCTCGATAGAGAAGATAAACACCATAAGTACAAGCGCCATCAGAATTGGCACCACAAATCCTCCTTTATATACAATGCCCAGGTAGTTGCCTGGCAGCGGGTGGCCTTCATTGCTACCGCCTTCAAAGTTGTTGGGGTTACCCAGAACAAAGATATAAATCAAGACACACGCAATTACCGCCAGTGGAATTACGATAGTGGCAAATAAGGAGCCAGCAGTGCCGCTCTTTGCTTCTACATTAGCATTTTTGCTTACTACTGCAGTCTTTTTTTCCATTTTTTTAAAGTTTAAAGTTTAGTTGTTTGTGTTGTAATTTAAATTGTTTGTGTTACTGTAAATGTTATGGTTTTAATTTTAGTTCTTTATTGAATTTGCAATTTCTGCTTTTTCTACAATTTTCAAATATAACGAATACGAAATTTTTGTAATTCCTGCTGAAATGTGACCCGTTATAGACGTTTTTATTTTACTTAAAACTGCATAAGCGACAGACTCCTCTTTACAAACATATCAGTTTTACCCCTTTATTCAAAGTTAAAACAATCTAAACAGCCTTTATTATTCTCTTGTACGCACTCATTTCAATACGGATAGCAAGGTTTCGCGGCTTTTTGCAGCTTCGTATACACGTAGGTTCCAACAAAAAAGCCTGTTTGTTTACTACTTGCGGGCACTGTTATTACGGATGCGGGAAAGAGTAGCAGTTAAATAAAAAGTGTTTGTAACCTGCATCTGATCCTGAATTTCAGAAAAAGTGGTTTAAATATAGCGAAGTTTCATTCAGGTTGTATGCGTTTTTACAGCTTTTTTGCCTCGTTCCAGTAGAAGTCCATTTCTTTCAGGCTCATGTCCTGTAATGACTTGCCGTCTTTGGCTGCCTGTTGCTCTATGTATTGGAAACGGGCTATAAACTTGAGGTTAGTACGTTCAAGGGCCTCTTCCGGGTTTATCTCAATAAAGCGGGCGAAATTTATAAGCGAGAAAAGCAGGTCGCCAAACTCGGCCATTGCCAGGGATTTGTTTATGCTGGCTGTGTCTTGCTGGTTAAACTCTGATTCGAATTCGGCCAGTTCCTCCTGCACTTTCTCCCACACCTGTGCTTTCTCCTCCCAGTCGAAACCGGCTCCGCGGGCCTTTTCCTGAATGCGCATGGCTTTTACCAGGGCAGGCAACGAACCGGGAACGCCGCCCAATACAGATTTATTGCCTTCTTTGAGCTTCAGCTTCTCCCAGTTTTGCTTTACTTCTTCTTCTGTTTCGGCTTTGGTGTCGCCGTAAATGTGCGGGTGCCGGAAAATGAGCTTCTCACATTGGGCATTCAGCACGTCGGCAATATCAAAGGCGTTTTGCTCGGACGCAATCTTGGCATAAAAGATCAGGTGCAGCATCACATCCCCTAATTCTTTTTTTATTTCAGGCAGGTCATTTTTAAGAATAGCGTCCGAGAGCTCATAGGTTTCTTCTATGGTTAGGTGGCGCAGGCTTTCCAGTGTTTGTTTGCGGTCCCAGGGGCATTTGGCGCGCAGATCATCCATCACATCCAACAAGCGGTTAAATGCCTGCAACTGTTTGCCGCGGGGGCTATCGTCAAATACTATGTTGTTTTCCATACAGGCAAATATACTAAAAGGAAGCCACTGCTGTTTTAATTGCGCAATACTGAAACCTTTAAGTATATATATAAGTAAATATTCGATAACTACAACGCCCTGCATCAAGAGGAGAAAATTGCTATAAGTAAAACTTAAATCACTACTTTTGTCAGGCTTAAACATTACAGCGAGTGACTCTAATAAAATCAATTTCAGGAATACGAGGAACAATAGGCGGCAAGGTGGGAGAGGGTTTCACGCCTGTCGATATTGTGAAATATGCCGCGGCCTTTGGCACCTGGGTGCTGCAGACAACCGGCAACAATGTGTTGGTAGTAGGCCGCGATGCCCGCCTCTCCGGCGAAATGGTAAACAAGCTGGTATGTGCTACCCTGCAGGGGTTGGGCGTTAACGTAATTGACGTAGGCCTCTCGACTACCCCGACCGTGGAAATGGCGGTGGTAGATAAAAAAGCCGGCGGCGGCATTATACTTACGGCCAGCCACAACCCCAAGCAATGGAACGCGCTAAAGCTGCTTAACCAGCACGGCGAGTTTATTTCGGATGAAGAGGGCAAACAGGTGCTGGAGATTGCCGATCAGGAAAGCTTTGCTTTTGCGCAGGTAACAGAACTGGGCAAGTATAAGCAGAGCGAAAACGCCATCAAAAAACATATCAAAGCTATTCTGGAACTGCCCCTGGTAGATAAAGCGGCTATCAAAGCCCGCAACTATAGTGTGGCCATCGACTGTGTGAACTCTACCGGAGGAATTGCCGTGCCGATGCTGCTGGAAGCCTTGGGTGTGACCAAAATCGAAAAGCTCTACTGCGAGCCGGACGGCAACTTTGCCCATAACCCCGAGCCGCTGCCCGAGAACCTGCGCGAGATCTCGAAAGTGATCGAAAAAGGCAAGTTTGACCTGGGCATTGTAGTGGATCCGGATGTGGACCGTTTGGCACTGATAAATGAAGATGGCAGCATGTTCGGCGAAGAATATACGCTGGTAGCCGTAGCGGATTATGTGCTGCAGCATAAAGTGGGCAACACCGTTTCGAACCTGTCTTCTACCCGTGCGCTGCGCGACGTGACTGAGAAGGCTGGAGGCGAATACAATGCCGCTGCCGTAGGCGAGGTGAACGTGGTAAACAAAATGAAGGAAACCAACGCGGTGATAGGCGGCGAGGGCAACGGGGGTATTATTTACCCTGAACTGCACTATGGCCGCGACGCGCTGGTGGGTATCGCGTTGTTTCTGTCGCACCTGGCTAAATCAGGCAATAGTATGACGCGCCTGCGGGCTACTTACCCGAGCTACTACATCTCTAAAAATAAAATAGAACTGACGCCGGAGGTGAACGTAGACGAGGTGCTGCGCCAGATGCAGGAACGGTATGCCAAGCAGCCGATCAATACCATTGATGGGGTAAAGATAGAGTTTGATAAAGAGTGGGTGCACCTGCGCAAATCAAACACCGAACCTATTATCCGCATCTACGCAGAGTCGGACAGCAATGCCACGGCCGAGCACCTGGCCAATAAAATCATTGCCGATATTAAAGAGATTATCTCTGTTAAAGCATAAATATATGTGTTGTTGTAGCAATACGTACAAACCATAGCACAAGCAGTTGCGCCACAGGAAATGAGAGCTTCTCGTCCTTTGGCGCAACTTTTTTTTATACTTTAGCAGTTGAGTTAAAACAGAACTACTATTAAAGCTTACCCAATGCGTGTTTATTTAGATAATGCTGCCACTACGCCTCTGGACAAAGAGGTTTTTGATGCCATGGCTCCTTTTATGCTGGAGCACTTCGGTAACCCCTCTTCCATTCACTCTCATGGGCGCGAAGTAAGGGCGGCTATTGAAAAAGCGCGCCGTACCGTGGCGACCCTTTTAAATACCTCGCCTGCCGAGGTCTTTTTTACCTCGGGCGGAACAGAGGCTGATAATGCGGCCATCCTTTGCACCTGCCGTACCCTGGGCATCAGACACGCCATTACCACCCAACTGGAGCACCATGCGGTGCTGCATACCATGGAACTGTTGGAGAAGCAGGACGGCGTGCAGGTAAGTTACCTGCGCCATGATGAGCGTGGCAACCTGGACCTGGCGCACCTGGAAGAACTGCTAAGCAGCCAGCCGCAGACGCTAGTTTCGATCATGCACGCCAACAACGAGATCGGCAACCTGAACAACATCGAGGCGATCGGGGCGCTGTGTAAGAAGTATAACGCCATTTTCCATTCGGATACGGTGCAGACCATGGGCCATTACAAACACGACCTGCAGCAGCTGGGCGCTAACTTTATCGTGGGTTCGGCACATAAATTTCATGGCCCCAAAGGCGTTGGCTTTTTATATTGCGATGCCAACGTTAAAATTCAGCCCCTGATCCAGGGTGGAGCGCAGGAGCGCAACATGCGGGGCGGCACCGAGAACGTTTATGGCATTATCGGGCTGGCCAAAGCGCTGGAAATTGCCTACCGCGATATGGAAGAGCACACCCGCTATATTCAGGGGCTCAAAGACAGGATGATCTATCAATTGAAAGAGCAGCTGGAGGACGTGCACTTCAACGGCATGTCGGCTACAGCCGATAAGAGCCTTTACACGGTGCTTAACGTGAGTCTGCCGGCTTCGGACATTAATGAGATGCTGCTCTTCAGCCTGGATATAAATAAAATTTCGGCTTCGGGAGGCAGTGCCTGCAGCAGTGGCGCCAACACCGGCTCGCATGTGCTGCGTGCCCTTGACGTGGATCCTACGCGCGGCTCTGTGCGCTTTTCGTTCAGCAAGTATAATACGCCCGAAGAAATTGATTTTGCCGCTGAAACACTGGCCAAGCTCTATAAAAAAGTATCGGCCTAGCCATAGCAGTGATAACAGCAGTAAAAAGGCTCCAGCAGCAAGGTTGGAGCCTTTGTTTTTTACGCCTGTTTTGGTGTTCAATAAGTATATAAAGTATAAGTATAGATCGGAGAGAGAACAAGTAACGATGAAAAGTATAGGTGTTTTTTGTGGCGCAAATACAGGTGTGAATGAAGTATACAGCCAGTTTGCCGCGCAACTCGGGGAGATGATGGCTGCCCAGCGGGTGAAGTTGGTATATGGTGGCGGCAACGTAGGCCTGATGGGCGTGATTGCCGATGCCGTGCTGGCAGGCGGTGGCGAAGCCATTGGTGTTATTCCGCAGAGCCTGGTAGACCGCGAGGTGGCCCACAGAGGAGTGCAGGAACTGGTGGTGGTGGAAACCATGCACGAGCGCAAAGCCATTATGGCGGCCCGCTCCGACGCGTTTGTGGCCATGCCCGGTGGTTTCGGTACCTTCGATGAGATTTGCGAGATCATTACCTGGAATCAGTTGGGCATCATCCGAAAGCCTGTTGCCTTTTTCAACATCAACGGCTACTACGACCGATTCTTTGATATGATCGACCACACGGTAAGCGAAGGGTTTGTAAAGAAAGATCAGCGGAACAACATTATCGTGGAAAGTGATCCGGCTATACTGCTGGAGAAACTCAGAGCCTATTCCGACGCTACCTCCGATTACTGGATCGACTTCAAACGGATCTAAGTCAGTAACGATATATGTATACACCCCATAATGCGGCATCCCATCCTGGATGGAAGAAGCTGCTGTTGTTATTGCTCCTGTGCTTTATAGGTATAGTAGAAGCTCGCGCGCAGGATGTTTTTTCAGCTGGCCCTATGCTGCACTATAACTTCGGAGACAAGAAGCCAAAGATCAGTTGGGGTGTAGAAGCCGCCGTGTGGTGGTATGAAGGTGGTTTCCCGATAAGTGCCAACATCGGTTTTGACCGCAGAAAAGGCAGCACCATACTTTACACGCAGGCACAGACAGGTATCGCGGTGGCGGGTTTATCTGCGGGGCCCTACCTGGAGTTACTTAAAGATGAACCTGCTGTCCTTGGTCTGCAAACCGATTACTGGATCAACAATTACCTGGGCTTGAACTATAGGATAAGGTTTGGCGGCGGGCAAAAGCAGAAAGCATTGGGAGGGTATGTAAAGCTACCGGTTTCCCTGATTCCAGAGGAGGAGCGAGAGGATGATGATTTTGACTGGGATTGGGACTGATCCTAAAGTACAAAGTATAAAGTATAAATAAAGGAGCCGCTATGATCATAGCGGCTCCTTTATTTATACTTCTGCTGATATGACTTTTAGATTTTTAGTGTTGCAGTACCAAGTCCTTTACCGCTTCCACCCAGGTGTCGCTGGAGTTTAGGCTTTCTACCAGTTGCCATTTCTCGCCGCCGGCATGCTCAAACATCTCCTTAAATTCCACGCCAACTTCGATGGTGGTCTCGAGGCAGTCGGCCACAAAGGCAGGGCTGTAGGCCAGCACTTTCTTGATGCCTTTGGCAGGCAATGTTTTCAGCACTTCGTCGGTGTAAGGCTGCAGCCACGGGTCTTTCAATAGCCTGGATTGGAAGGTGACAGTGTATTGATCTTCGCGCAAGCCTAGTTGCTCGGCTAGCAAACGCGAGGTAGCAAAACAGGCCGCACGGTAGCAGTATTTGTTACGCTTGTTATATGTGTTGCAGCAGGCGCCCAGCTGGCAGTAGCCTTTGTCACTTCCTTTCAGCACCTGGCGCTCCGGCAAACCATGGTAACTGAAGATCACGTGGTCATAGCTGTCCTGTGCCATGTGCTGTTTGCCCAGTTCCGCAAAAGCTTTGATAAAGCCGGGATCGTCGCAGAAGGAAGAGATGAAATTTATACTTGGGATCACCCACCAATCCTTCACGATCTCCATGATCTTGTCCTGCACCGAACCGGTTGAAGCCGAGGCATACTGCGGGAACAGCGGCAATACGATGATGCGGTCCACGCTTTGCTCGCGCAGTTCTTCTAGCGCATTTTTTATACTTGGGCTCTGGTAGCGCATGCCAAACGCCACGTGGTAGCCGTTGCCCAACGCCTGCTGCAGCTTTTGCTGCAGGTCCAGGCCGTGGTAAAGCAGCGGCGAGCCGCGGTCTGTCCAGAGTTGCTGGTATATTTTGGCAGATTTAGGCGCGCGGAACGGCGCGATAATGCCGTTAATCAGGCCGTAGCGGGCCACAGGATGTATGTCGATCACGCGCTTGTCCAGCAGGAACTCGCGCAGGTATTTCCGGACGTCAGGCGTGTTAGGCGTATCCGGCGTACCGAGGTTTACCAGCAGCACCCCTATCTTACCAGTGTTTTTTTTGCTCATTTAAACTGTCTGTGCTTTTCTACAGGCAAATATACAAAGTATAAACAGTACTTGTTGATTGATACTATCTATCAGGCCATAGCGGGTTAACGGAGTGTAAAGCAATAAGTAGGAAAAATGTTTTGAGCTGCCGGGGCCAACCACCCCTAAACATCCTTGGCTAAGGAGGGGAGCTAGTTATTGCTGCTGGTGAAGTATAAGCGGTGTAGGTTTTATACCGGTGATAAAAGCGTTACTCTCTCCTTATTATCATCTCGACGCAAGGAGAGATATGTTCAGGATAAAGCAAGAAGAGAAAATTTATACTTGAAATGAAGTATAAGCTGTGTGATTTAGTAGGAAGAAGAACATCCCCCAATCCTCTGCAAAGCGGGGCTTTGAGCTGATGGAAGAGCAGCAGCATGCTTGCAAAAGCTTAACCTCCCTTCCACCAAGATCCTTTCAGGATAACAAAAAGGGGCAATAAGAGGAGAATAAAGGAAATCGGATTACAGAAGGATTTATACTTAAACTGAAGTATAAACATTAGCTATCGAATTGATCCCAGTCCTTGGGTTGAGCGCCTTGGTGTGTTGCGGTGCTGAGTTTACTCAGCAGCCCGCAGCGCCAGCGAGGAGCAGCTTCACGCCACAGCGCGATGCCCTTGTCGGGGGCCCCTGCACCCCCAGGACGAGCCCCCGCGGGCTTGGAGCGCACCAAAGTATAAGATAAAACAAGGCAAGTATAAGACTAAGGAATACAGCCAGCTACCAAGTATAGCCGGAATATCTTTCTTAAAGAACATCCACTACCAAGTATAACATCAAGTATAAAATAGCGCCTTATAACAGCTGGTAAGTAGTACCAAACATAAACCGCAAACAGCTATGGAACTCTACCTGAAAAGCACAAGGGGACGCTTGCGCCAGGAATACCTCCATCGCCATAAAAAAATTTTTAAGGAAGTATAACCCTGTTTCTTTCTTTCCTCATTCACAAATAATTAGACATTCCGCCGCCGTCTCGTAAAAAAGAAGTAATTTTGCAACCTCAAATTTAAACCTATGGCCGAGACACCGCATAAAGCCGGATTTGTAAGTATCGTGGGCAAGCCAAATGTGGGCAAGTCTACGCTGATGAACGCCTTGGTGGGGGAGAAGCTCTCTATCATTACCTCCAAAGCACAAACCACGCGCCACCGCATCATGGGCATCCTGAACGGTGACGACTTCCAGATCGTCTACTCCGACACGCCCGGCATCATCAAACCGCAGTATGCGCTGCACGAATCAATGATGAGCTTTGTGCGCACCTCGCTCGAGGACGCGGATGTGATCCTGTTTGTGACCGACATCTATGAGAAGCACGACGAAGAAGATGTGATCAAGCGCCTGCAGTATGCACAGGTGCCGGTATTGCTGCTCATTAACAAGATAGACCAGGCCACGGAAGAGGAGCTGAACGAAAAGGTAGCTTACTGGCAGGAGAAAATGAACCCGACGGAAATACTGCCTATTTCGGCGCTGCATGGCTTCGGACTGGAACATTTGTTCTCGCGCCTGCTGCATTTCCTGCCCGAGCATCCGGCTTATTTCCCGAAAGATGAACTGACCGACAAGCCCGAGCGTTTCTTCGTGTCGGAGATGATCCGCGAGAAGATCTTCCTCAACTATAAAAAGGAGATCCCTTACAGCTGCGAAGTAGTGGTAGAGGAATTTAAAGAAGAAGAAGAGATCATCCGTATCCGGGCCGAGATCAGCGTGGAGCGCAAAAGCCAGAAAGGCATTGTGATCGGCCACAAAGGCGAAGCCCTGAAAAAAGTTGGCACGCAGGCCCGTGTGGATATGGAAGAGTTCTTCCAGAAAAAAATATTTCTTGATTTATACGTGCGCGTGAACGAGAACTGGCGAACCGACCAGAAGCTGTTACGCCGATTCGGCTACAGCGAGTAAGTATAAATCTGAACACAATATTGTAAATCCTGAACAGCCGGTAAGAAGATAGCTTTTGCCAGGTGCAGTATTTGACGATTCGATGTTTGAGCGTTCAGCGAGTTTCGAATTGTCTTGATTCTTTTGCTTCCTTTTCTCATCAAGGAGAAAAGGAAGGCCCAGCCGGCGAGGCGAAAACTGGCAGAAAGTTAAAGCCATAAAGTTCGCTAAGGTACTGGCAAAGTATAAAAATTATTTTAGCGGTACTGGAGTTTAGTACCGCATAAAGCTTCGGGGCAAGGTGCTCCGGGGGCACTTTAACTATTTTTACCAAGTATAGATGTCAAACATCATTGCTATTGTAGGCCGCCCCAACGTGGGCAAGTCTACCCTTTTTAACCGCCTTGTGGGCCATCGGCAAGCCATCATGGACAATGAGAGCGGCGTTACCCGCGACAGAAGCTATGGCCATGGCGACTGGTGCGGCAAGTATTTTACCGTGATCGACACCGGCGGCTACGTGCACGGCTCCGACGATATTTTTGAAGGCGAGATAAACAAGCAGGTGCAGCTAGCCATACAGGAGGCTGACGTGATCCTGTTTATGGTAGACGTGGATGCCGGCCTGACCGGGCTCGACGAGGAGTTTGCCAACGTGCTGCGCCGCTCGGACAAGCCTATTCTGCTGGTAGCCAACAAATCCGACTCTACGGCGCGCATGCACCAGATGGGCGAGTTTTATTCGCTGGGTATAGGCGAGGAAATTTTCCCGATCTCGTCGCAAAGCGGCTCCGGCACCGGCGAGTTGCTGGACGAAGTGGTGAAGCATTTTAAAGACGAAGGCGTAGAAGACCCGGATGCCGGCATTCCGAAGATTGCCGTGCTGGGCCGCCCGAATGCGGGCAAGTCGTCGTTTGTGAACCTGCTGCTGGGTGTGGAGCGCAACATCGTAACCGAAATTGCCGGCACGACCCGCGACGCGATCCACTCGCGCTACAACGCCTTTGGCAAAGAGTTTATACTAGTGGATACGGCCGGATTGCGCCGCAAAAGCAAAGTGAACGAAGACATTGAGTTTTACTCGGTTATGCGCTCGGTGCGCGCTCTGGAAGATGCGGACGTGTGTATTGTAATGCTGGACGCCACTCGTGGCATTGAAGCACAGGATGTGAACATCATTACGCTGGCTGAAAAAAACCGCAAAGGCATTGTTATTCTGGTAAACAAGTGGGACCTGGTGGAGAAAGACACCAACTCTACCAAAGAGTTTGAGGAGATGATCCTGGACCGCATTGCCCCGATCAAGTATGTGCCTGTTGTCTTTACATCGGTAATAACCAAGCAGCGTATCCACAAGGCTGTGGAGAAAGCCATGGAGGTGTATGAGAACAAGACCCGGAAAATCTCGACATCCAAGCTCAACGACCAGTTGCTGCCCGATATCGAGCGCTATCCGCCGCCCGCTATCAAAGGCAAGCTTGTTAAGATTAAATACATTACGCAGCTGCCTACGCACAACCCGACCTTTGCCTTTTTCTGTAACCTGCCGCAGTACATCAAGGAGTCGTATACGCGCTACCTGGAAAACAGATTACGGGAGCACTTTGGCTTTGAGGGCGTGCCGATAAAACTGGTATTCCGTAAAAAATAAATTTATAAAAAATAGGGAATTCAAATATAGTAGTATATTTGCCCCTCATTTAAAAACATCAAAACAACATGAAAAAAGTATTTGGTTTACTTTTCGTTGCTGGTCTTTTCGTTTTCGCATCTTGCAACAACACTGAAGAAGCAGCTACTGAGTCTGAAACTACTGAAACTACAGTAGACGAAACTACAACAACTGTTGACACTACTGCTGTAGAAGTTGATTCTACTGCTGCGCCAGTTGATTCTGTTCAGTAATCAGCAACAAAAAACCACCCGGCGTATGGCCGGGATCTGAAAGAGGCACCTGCATAAGGTGCCTCTTTTATTTTATTATAAGTAAACTATATTCAGCTATACCCGTATTTGTTCGCATGCATTCGGTGCCACGGGTTTATACTTACCGGCACTGCGTGTAAAACCTTAAAACAAATACATCATGAAAAAACCAATTTATCTCTTCCTGACGGCTGGCCTGCTGACATTTGGTATGGCAACTTTCTCTTCCTGTGATTCTGCCGCTGAAAACCAGGCAGAAGAAAATGCCGACCAAGTAGAAGAAGCCGGCGAAGCACAAGGTGAAGCCGTAGAAGATGCTGCTGAAAACAAAGCTGATGCAATGGAAGAAGCTGCAGACAATGCAGACACAACTACTGTTGTAGAATAGGCGAACAGCTATACTTTAAAATAAAACGAGCCCGGGATACTTCCGGGCTCGTTTTATTTAAGCCCCGAGGCGCTTCTGGATCATGCCGTTTACATGGGTAAAAAGGCGTTTGGGCGTATAAGTGCGCCAGGGAATCTCGTCGAGGCTGCCGCCATAGTTAATGTAATAATCCAGGTTGTAGCTGCGCATCTCGCTGAGCACAAAGTCCTGGAAGCTGAGCGCTGCGATCCAGCCATCCTCCACGTCCTCAAACCATTCTTCGTAATAATCGTCTTCCGAGCCGTGGAAGTTAAACACATTTTCGCCGATGAGGATAAAGTGCTTAATGCCCTCGTGGATGAGCGGGTCGATGATGTTGCGCTTCAGCATCATGATGTCGTTGTGCAGCGCATCGTTCCACTCGCCAATGAATTCTATTACCGTAAAGTGGAGGTTATAGTCGGTGAACAGGATCTTGAGGAAGAGCGTTTCCGAATCCATGTCGTCCCACTGCGGATGGATGTAGTAGCCGTAGATGGTGTTGGTATACTGGGTGAGGCTGTTCTCGGCACCATACAGCGGCGAGCGCGGGTCTTCGGAGGCGGTATAGTGCTCCAGCCAGTTATAAAAGGGTTCTATGGTATGCATATCAAAGGTAGGTCTGAAGTAAAGGACTATAGCCGCCGGTTTTCTGTACTAAAAAGCCTGCGCAAAGTTGGCACTTTTAGCCGGAAAAAGCAGGAGCGCCTTACCTGAACAGCAAGTGCCGCTAATCGATTCCAACCAAAGCCGTTTTTTAAAGTATAGGTGCTGAAACAGCAGCTTTTGCAAACTGCTTTGTAGCTTACCATGTATTTTATCGCCTCACTTATACGTTATACTTGCAGCGCATACGTTTATAAACCATGTTCTTGTCCTCTTTTCATACCCTTACCGTTCTCCTTCGGCAACAGGCCCTGTTGCTAGTATCAGGTATCTGCTTTGCTTTAGGAACGGCTACGGCCGTCGCCCAAACGCCTGATTATGTTAAAGTATACCACCCGGTAATAAACCAGGCGGAGCTAAGCATTGTAGCGGAAGCGTATGGCCCGGCTCTGGAAGCCTACCAGCAGGCCTTTGCCGCGGTACCCTCGCCCTTTGCCCGCGATTATTATAACGCGGCTATCTGCGCCCTGCTCGTGCAGGACGAGAAGCAGACCTACCATTACCTGCAGAAGCTGGTAGAGAAAGGCGTTAGCGTAGACTACCTTGAGCGCCAGCCCTTGCTTGACTCATTAGCCGGCACCAAAAACTGGAAAAAATTTAACCGCAAGTCTAAGAAATACCGGCGCATATATAAGCGCCATGTTAATCTCGATCTCCGCGCCGACCTGGACGAGCTGTATGCCCGGGATCAGTACTTCCGGCAGGCGCAGGGCGGCCTGCGTGTTTACGGCGACACGCTGCGCAAAATAGAGACGAGCAATGTAGAACAAATGCTGGCCTGGGTAGAGAAGTATGGCTATCCGGGAGAAGACGTGGTGGGGCTGGCAGATACCCTGGAGCAGCTGCCGCGCTTTTCCATCGTTATTCAGCGACAAACCAAGGCACGCAAAGGCTATGATTTTACTCCCATACTACAGGAAGCGGTACACCAAGGCAGGCTGTTACCGCATGCAGCGGCCTACCTGCTCGAGCAGCAGCAGGGCAAAAGCACGTATGGCGCCAAGGTCCTGTTCCGGGTTAATTGCAGCACCTGTGAGAAAGACAAGAAGCTGAAGCACCTGGGCCAGTACATGGTAGCGGACAGAAGCAAAAAAGAGCTGGCAAACGTAGCCGCCCAGCGCGAGGAACTGGGCCTGGAGCCCCTGAAAGATTACCGCAAAAAGGTGGTATACAGCCTGCGTGATAACCGCTTCAAGCTGAGCTACGACTGGTCGGTGGTGAATTATTATGTGCCGAGCAACGAGGCAGCCAAAGTGATGCTGGAAAATCTGGCCGTGCTGAAGTAAGGGGCCGGCAAAGTATAGCGATAGTATAACGGAAGTAAAAGAGCCGGGCCCCGGGAGTTCATACGAACCTCCGGGACCCGGCTCTTTTGTTTGGCAGTTTATAGTTGCTTCTGAGCGCCGCTGTTTCTGAAAGCATCGCTGGCGGCACGCACGCTGCCATACTTCTTTAGCAGGGCGGCTGCTTCGGGGCGGGGTAGTTGCAGTTCTTCCATCAGCATGCGGATGCCACGGTCTACCAGCTTCTTATTCGAAAGCTGCATGTCTACCATCTTGTTTCCGCGCACATGGCCTAGCTTTATCATTACCGAAGTGGTGAGCATGTTGAGCGCCAGCTTCTGGCCGGTGCCCGCTTTCATGCGGGTGCTGCCCGTTAAAAACTCCGCCCCCGTAATAACCTCTACCGGGAATGCTGCAACGGCCGCTACCGGCGTGCCTGCATTGCACACAATACAGCCGGTGCTTATCCCTTGCTGGCGGCAGGCTTCCAGGCCGCCAATTACGTAAGGTGTGCCCCCCGATGCGGCAAGGCCCACCACCATATCTTTCTCGTTTACGCCGTAATGCTGCAGGTCTTTCCAGGCCTGTTCGGTGTCGTCTTCGGCAAACTCCACCGCTTTACGGATGGCCCCATCACCGCCGGCTATAATGCCGATCACCAGGCCGTGCGGTACGCCGAAGGTGGGCGGGCATTCCGAGGCATCCACAATGCCCAGGCGGCCGCTGGTGCCAGCCCCGATATAAAACAACCGGCCGCCCTGCTGCAGGCGCTCCACAGTGGCATTTACAAGAGCTTCCAGCTGCGCAATAGCCTTTTCCACGGCAAAGGGCACGGTCTTATCCTCCCGGTTTATGTTTTCCAGCAGTTCCCGCACGCTCATCTGCTCTAGTGCATCGTAATTGGAAGCCGATTCTGTAGTAGACAATTTTATCTGATTATAAAGTCGAAATGATGCATTAAGAAGCGGAAAGTCAAAAGATAGGGATGCGGCAAATATGCCTGGCATTCCCTGCTACTTCTAGCTTTCCGCTTTAAGAAGAAATTATTTCTCGCCAATCGTTGCTAGCAGCTCCTGGTGATACTGGATTAGGCCTTCGCTGGGGCTGGTGAGTATCTGGCCTATTTTGGCGCCATACTTTTTAGCTACCTGCTGCAGGGTATCCGAAAAGTGGTAGGCAATAGAGCCCACAAAATGGATCGGAAGTTCTGTAAAGCCTTCATACTTGCTTACATGGTGCTCAAAAAAGCCATCAAAGTTCTCGTAGATCATGGCATGGATGGCAGGATGCTTTCGCTTGTCGAAGCAGAACTTGGCAAAGGTAGCCAGGTACGTGCTGGGCATATCAGAATAGTATACCGAGTCCAGGATGCCGTTTTTGGTCAGGCTGTAGGTGTTCTTCAGCGAGGTGGCCAGCTCCTCGGGCAGCTCACGGTACAGGAACGCGCGAATCAGCATTTTGCCCAGAAACGCGCCGCTGCCTTCATCTCCCATCAGGAAACCAAGGGAAGGCACATTGTCGGTGATGTTCTTGCCATCGTAGAGGCAGGAGTTGGAGCCTGTGCCCAGGATGCAGGCAATGCCCGGCTGGTGGCCGCAAAGCGAGCGGGCAGCAGCAAGCAGGTCGTGGTCTACATGCGGGTTGCTGTTCGGGAACGCTTTGCGCAGCGCCTGCTCTACCCGCAGGTTACGCTCGGGCGAGCTGCAGCCTGCGCCATAGTAATAAATAACCGTGGGGTTCTTCTCCTTTAAGTTGGGGAGCAGCTCGTCTTCGAAAATGGTATAGATCTGGTCGGCTTCCAGGTATTGCGGGTTGATGCCTGCCGTATATACCTGTTCCAGAACACCGTTGGTATCCATCAGGCGCCAATCTGTCTTTGTCGAGCCGCTATCAGCTATTAAAATCATAAGTATGCTATAGTTTAGGTGTTTCGGGGCATGTTCCGCTTTCGGAAGAAAGGGAACACTTCCTTTATACTTTATTTTCGGTAAAGTGATGCCTGACGAGGCCGACTGCCTCAAACTTATCAAACACATTTGCATTGTGTGGGGCGTCTTTCAGTTCCGCTGTCAGGTCCTGGCCTGCCCAATGCTCGTAGTGGCGGCCATTGCGCCACAGCCTTGATTTTTTTACATCGTAAATGATGCCCTTGTACGCTACCCAGATATCTTCCCGGTCCTGGCCATTGCGTAAGGCCAGCTGCTGCAGGGTGTATTCCGGGAGGTTCATAATTTTGAAGCTTTGAAGATGTGAAAATTTGAAGATGAAATAAAATCAGGTAAGGTAAAGCAGCTTAAGATTTTGTCATACATAAGAAAAGCTTAAACGCTGCATTTTCACATTTTCAAATTTTCAAATCGCCCAATTACCCAATGCGTGCCTGCGTCATGATCCAGCGGTTGGGCACTTCGCCTTTGGTTGCCTGCACATAATCGTCGTAGCTGCAGGGCACCACGCGGCTGCCATTGCCACTGCCCGAAAGGGGCTCTACTTCCAGCCACCATTTCTCGCTTTGCTTGCTTTTGTAAAACACCATCCGGTCTGGGCCTTCGTTAAACGCCACCGCATACTTGGTGAACTGCCGGCTGGTAAATCCCAGCTCATTTTTACGATGATAATAGCCTTCTATAAAATACCAGATCATGGTAGCAATGGTGGTGGCCGTTAGCTCGCGCTCGTCCAGTTCGGGCTGGTATTCATAAATGCCCAGCGAAGTGAGCGCATCGTTCTGGCCCGCATACCAGCAGAGCTGGCAAGCTTCCTCGCCCGTCAGGCCAAAAGGGTTTGCCGGTTCGTAGCCGGGCGCATCCTGGTGGCGTATGGCCGACACATCGAACGTGAGCAAGTCTGCCACGCGTACTACGGGTTCCATTTCCTGTACGTTGCGGTGCACTTCGCCCACCCGGTAGGCTTCGAAATGCATTTTCTCCAGGGTGCCCATTACTTCCGGCTCCACCAAATAGGATTGATACCCGATCTGGCCGAGGCTGAAAAGGTAGTTGGGCTCATGCATTAGGATCTGGCGGAGCTGCTTTTTATTGGGCATCACATCCTGGTCTTCCGTCATGTCCACGCTGCTGTCTACTGTCACCATGTTCACGGCGCGCTCCAGGTGCTCGTAGCCCAGGTACTGGCCATACTCCAAGTCCTGCGAGCCGCCGATGATGATGGGGATGGTGTGGTGCGAAAGCATCACTTCTACAATTTCTTTCAGGCGCAGGTAAGTATCCTCCAGCGTAATGCCCGGCCGCAGGTTGCCCAGGTCCACAAGCCGGCAGCGGCCGGCTCCTTTGTTCAGGCTGTAGAGCTTCTGGCGCACAGCACGGGCCGGCGCGCTGGCCGCGGGTTGCTCGGCGGGGGCGTCAGCCTGGCGGCCGCGGGTCTCGTTTATACCTATCAGGGCAATATCGGCCCCGCGCCAGTCCGGGAACTTGCTTACAAAGCGGCTGACGTAAGCGCCCAGCGTGCGCGGCTTTGTAAGGGAGGCAAATGCATCCTCGTTCAGGGGCTCAAAAAAGATGGCTAGGTTCATGTGGCGTTAACTGAGGTGCCAAAAATAGTAAAAATACAGGAGTGGCAAAGCCTTTCGGGGAAGTTGCTTTCTGTAAACCCAAGTAAATCCTTTAAATATAATACTGGTTAAATATTTATGGCTGCTAAAATGGCAGAATTTAAAAAAAATGGTTAAAATGCACTTAAAATAGTTCTCACAGCCGTTGCTGTACCCGTTACCAGGCACATTCCATCACCTTTTTGAACCTATAGAGCATGAATATCAGCCGTACGTTTGATCTGCTTCCTGATCAACTTCAGAAGTATCCGCAGCCCGATTGCCTGGCTGTTAAACTTAATGGTAAGTGGGAGAAATACAGTACGCAGGAGGTGCAGGACTATGCCAACCGGGTGAGTCTGGGCCTTTTGAAGTTAGGTGTCGGCAAAAACGATAAAGTAGCCATTATCTCGTTTAACCGCCCGGAGTGGGTGCTGGCCGATTTTGGCATTCAGCAGATCGGGGCCATCAGCGTGCCCATGTACCCAACCATTACGGTTGAGGATTACCGCTATATTTTTAACGATGCGGAGGTAAAGATCATTTTTGTATCGGATTCCAGCCTGTATAACAAAGTAGTGGCCGCTACCGAAGGCATGGCCAGTGTGCAGGCCATTTATACGTTTGAGGAGGTGAAAGGCGCCAGCAACTGGCAGGAAGTGCTGGCCCTGGGCGAAGGAGAGGACGTGCAGCAACTTGAGCCGCTGAAAGCCGCCGTGCAGCCCGACGATACCCTGACTATTATCTATACATCGGGCACCACCGGAAATCCGAAGGGCGTTATGCTGACGCACAAGAACCTGGTGAGTAACGTGCTGGGAACCGAACCTTTTGTGCCTTTTAACAACACGCACCGGGCGCTTAGCTTTTTGCCGCTTTGCCATGTGTTTGAGCGCATGCTGCTTTACTTATACTTTAGAATGGGCGTGTCTATTTACTATGCCGAAAGTATAGAAAAGGTAGCCGACAACCTGAAAGAAGTAAAACCGCATGTGTTTACCACTGTGCCGCGGCTGCTCGAAAAGATCTACGACAAGATCGTGGCTACCGGCATGGAGCTGACCGGTGCAAAGCGCAAGCTCTTTTTCTGGGCGCTGGAGCTGGGCCTGAAGTATGATACACAACAGGACCAGGGTTGGTGGTATAACCAGCAACTGGCGCTGGCCAATAAGCTTATCTTCAGCAAATGGCGCGAGGCGCTGGGCGGCAACGTCATCTGCATTGTGTCGGGTGGCGCGGCGCTACAGCCCCGTTTGGCGCGCGTATTCTGGTCGGCCAACATCCGCGTGTTGGAAGGCTACGGCCTGACCGAAACCTCGCCTGTGATTACGGTAAACCGCTACGAGCCTGAAAACAATATGATTGGCACCGTTGGGCTGCCCATTGATGGCGTGGAGGTGAAAATAGCCGAAGCCGATAGTGAAATACTGACGCGCGGACCGCATGTGATGAAAGGCTATTACAAAAAGCCCGAGCTGACAGCCGAAGCCATTGATGCGGACGGCTGGTTCCACACCGGCGACATCGGCGAAATGGTAGAGGGCAAGTACCTCAAGATCACGGATCGCAAAAAAGAGATGTTCAAGACCTCCGGCGGCAAGTATATCGCGCCGCAGCCAATTGAGAATAAACTGAAGGAGTCGGTGATGATCGAGCAGGTCATGGTGGTGGGCGAAGGCGAAAAGTATGCCGCGGCGCTGATCGTGCCCTCATTTGTAGCCCTGCAGGATTGGGCGAATCATAAAGGTATCAACTATACGTCGGATAAAGAGATGCTGACGCACCCGGACGTGCTGGAGAAATTCAAGCGTGAGATAGCCAAAACAAACGCCGACCTGCCGCAGTACGAAACCATCAAAAAGTTTAAGCTCCTGCCCAGCATGTGGACGGTAGAAAGCGGTGAGCTGACCCCAACCCTAAAAGTGAAGCGCAAGATGATCTCCGCCAATAACAAAAGCCTGATCGAAAGTATGTTTAAGTAAGCTGCGGCATTGCCCTGCAAGTGATACTGACGTATAAAAACGCAAACAAAAATCCCCTGCCGGGCTCCGGCAGGGGATTTTTGTTTGCTTATACTTTCAACTTGGCTCGGTTAGGTGCTGGTGTGCTGCGCCTCATTTTCCAGAACTGCCGTATAAAGAAGTATGCATGCAGCTAAAATATTTTACGCAAATAGTATGCAAGCATAACAAATTTTCCCTATCTTGGTATACCTCATAGATCGTACATGAAGCCCGAAGAAACTGTAGACTATAACTTTAAAGTATGTTGGCATGCCATCGCGCGGATGTATAACACCGAGGCGGCCAAAAACGATATTACCACTTCCATTGGTTTTGTGCTGCTCAACATAGACCAGGAAAATGGCACGCCCGCCACTAAAATTGCCCCGCTGCTCGGCCTGGAAGCACGCAGCCTCACCCGTATTCTCAAAAGTATGGAAGAGCAGGGACTTATCTACAAAGTATCTGACGAGCGCGACAAGCGCCTGGTACGCATTTTCCTGACTGAAAAAGGGTTGGAGAAAAAAGAAGTATCGCGCCTGACGGTAAAGCAATTCAATCATAAAGTGCGGCAGGAGGTACCCCAGGAAGAACTGGAGGTATTCTTTAAAGTATGCGGCCGCATTCTGGGCCTGATAGAGAACAAAGCAATCTTTTAAAACCATAGACAACCATAGCTCTTCTATGAAAAGAATTATTAAGAAAGTAGCGGTATTAGGCTCCGGTGTGATGGGCTCCCGCATTGCCTGCCACTTTGCCAACATTGGCGTGCAGGTGCTGCTGCTCGATATAGCACCGAAAGAGCTCCTGCCCGAGGAGGAGAAAAAGGGCCTGACGCTGGAAAGCAAAGCCGTACGCAACCGCCTGGTAAACGGCCACCTGCAGGCAGCCATCGCCTCTAACCCTTCGCCGCTTTACAGCAAATCCGATGCGCGTCTGATCCAGACCGGCAACTTCGACGATAACATGAAAGACATCGCCACTGCCGACTGGACTATTGAGGTAGTGGTAGAGAACCTGAAAATAAAGAAACTGGTGTATGAGCAGGTGGAGCAATTCCGCAAGCCTGGCACGCTTATTTCGTCTAACACTTCGGGCATTCCGATCCACCTGATGCTGGACGGCCGCTCCGACGATTTTAGAAAGCACTTCTGCGGCACGCACTTCTTTAACCCGCCGCGCTACCTCAAGCTGCTGGAGATCATCCCGACGCCGGAAACGGACCGCGAAGTATTGGATTTCCTGCTGCATTACGGCGATCTATACTTAGGGAAGACAACCGTGCTGGCCAAAGACACGCCGGCCTTTATTGCCAACCGTGTGGGCATTTATGCCATTATGCAGGGCCTGCAGGTGATGAACAAGCTCGGACTGAACGTGGATGAAGTGGACCGTATCTCCGGCCCGGTTATCGGTCGCCCTAAATCGGCTACGTTCCGCACGCTGGATGTAGTGGGGTTGGATACCCTGGCCAATGTGGCAAACGGCCTCTACCAGACCGGCGAGCAAGACGAATCCAGAGAGCTGTTTAAGCTGCCGGGCTACCTGCAGCAGATGGTAGAGAACAAATGGCTAGGCGATAAGACCGGTCAGGGCTTTTACAAGAAAACGAAAGACGCCAGCGGTAAAACCGAGATCCTGACGCTTGACCTGAACACGCTGGAATACGGCCCAAAACAACGCGCCAAGTTTCAGAGCCTGGAAGTGCTCAAGCCCATCGAAGACCTGAAGAAACGGGTAAAAGCATTTTCCGGTCAGTCCGATAAAGCCGCGCAGTTCTTTAATGAGTCGTTGTATGGTTTGTTCCAGTATGTGAGCAACCGCATTCCGGAGATCTCCGACGAACTATACCGCATAGACGATGCCATGCGTGCCGGCTTTGGCTGGGAGCTGGGCCCCTTCGAATACTGGGATGCTCTGGGCGCCCGCGAAGGCGTGCAGCGCATGTTGGAAGCGGGCTACAAACCGGCAGCCTGGGTCGAGGAGATGCTCAACCACGGCAAAGAATCCTTCTATATTGTGGAGAACGGCCAGCGCCGCTTCTACGACATCCAGAGCAAAGAATACAAAGCCATACCGGGTGCAGAGAGCTTTATTATACTAAATAACTTGCGCGGCAGCAAAACGGTGTGGGAAAACAGCGGCGCCAGCCTCATCGACCTGGGCGATGGCATCCTGAACGTAGAGTTCCACACCAAGATGAATACCATGGGCGGCGACGTGATCATGGGGCTGAACAAAGGAATTGAGCTGGCCGAGAAAGAATTCCGGGGCATGGTGGTCGGCAGCGACGGCGCTAACTTCTCTGCCGGTGCCAACGTGGGTTTGATCTACATGTATGCCCTGGACCAGGATTTCGATGAACTCAACATGATCATCCGCCAGTTCCAGAACACCATGATGCGCATGCGCTACTCGGCCATACCAGTGGTGGGCGCGCCGCACGGCCTTACGCTGGGCGGCGGCTGCGAGCTGAACCTACACGTGGACCACATTCAGGCAGCTGCCGAAACCTACATGGGCCTGGTAGAGTTTGGCGTAGGCCTGATTCCGGGTGGCGGCGGCACCAAAGAGATGACCTTGCGCGCTGCCGACATGTATGCCGACGGCGACATCGAGTATAACGACCTGAAGAACGTTTACCTCAACATCGGCATGGCCAAAGTGTCTACCTCGGCCAAAGAAGCGGTAGAACTGGGCTATATGCGCAAGCGCGACGGCATTACCATCAACAGCAACCGCTTGCTGGCCGATGCCAAAGCACAGGCCATCCTGCTGGCCGAAGCAGGCTATACCAGGCCGGTGCCGCGCACCAACATCAAAGTGCAGGGCAAAGGCGCGCTGGCCATGTTCCTGACCGGTGCCAACGCCATGTATACGGGCCGCTACATCTCCGAGCACGACAAGAAGATCTCGCACAAGCTGGCTTACGTGATGTGCGGCGGCGACCTGTCGGCGCCAACCGAAGTGAGTGAGCAGTACCTGTTGGACCTGGAGCGCGAAGCATTCCTGTCCTTAACCGGCGAGCGCAAAACGCTGGAGCGCATCAAAAGCATTCTAACCACCGGCAAGCCGCTGCGGAATTAAGGTATAAAATAGTGGTAATGTAGTTGGTACGAGCTGCAAGCTCGCACCAGCGAACAACAATCAACCATTTAACAATTTAGCAATTCATAGATATGAACAATGCATATATCGTAGCCGGATTTCGTAGCGCTGTGGGCAAAGCAGGCCGTGGCGGATTCCGGTTTACCCGGCCAGATGACCTGGCTGCCGATGTGATCAAACACCTGATGGCGTCTGTGCCGGTACTGGACCCGGAGCGCGTAGACGACCTGATCGTAGGGAACGCCGTGCCCGAGGCCGAGCAGGGCCTGCAGATCGGCCGCATGATTTCGCTGCTGGCTCTGCCGCTGTCCGTGTCGGGTATGACGGTGAACCGCTATTGCGGCTCGGGCCTCGAAACCATCGCTATTGCCGCCAATCGCATTTCGGCGGGTATGTCTGACTGCATCGTGGCGGGTGGCACCGAGTCTATGTCGCTGGTACCAACGGCCGGCTGGAAAACAGCGCCCAACTATACGATCGCCAAAAACAACCCGGACTGGTACTTAAGTATGGGCCTAACGGCCGAGGCAGTGGCAGCCGATTACAATGTTTCACGTGAAGACCAGGATGCGTTTGCTTTCAGATCGCATCAGAAAGCTATCAATGCCATCAAAAACGGCTACTTCAAAGAGCAGATTGTGCCGATTACGGTAGAGGAAACCTACCTGGACGAGAACGGCAAAAAGAAAACCCGCACTTATGTGGTGGATACCGACGAAGGACCACGAGCCGATACTTCGCTGGAGGCATTGGCCCGCCTGAAGCCGGTGTTTGCAGCAGGCGGCACGGTAACAGCGGGTAATTCTTCTCAGACGTCTGATGGTGCTGCTTTCGTTATAGTGATGAGCGAACGCATGGTAAAAGAGCTCAACCTGGAGCCGATAGCCCGACTGGTGGCTTACGGCACAGGCGGGGTAGACCCGCGGATTATGGGCATGGGTCCGATTGCCGCGGTGCCAAAAGCCCTGAAGCAGGCCGGCATGACGCTGAACAACATCGACCTGATCGAAATGAACGAGGCGTTTGCCGCCCAGTCTATAGCTGTGATGCGCCACCTCGATTTCGATCCGGAGAAGCTCAACATCAGCGGCGGCGCCATCGCACTGGGCCACCCGCTGGGCTGCTCCGGTGCCAAACTCAGCATCCAGCAGTTCCACGACCTGCGCCGCACCGGTGGCAAGTTCGGCCTGGTCACCGCCTGTGTCGGCGGTGGCCAAGGCGTAGCTGGGATTTATGAACTACTAAAGTAGACACAAGACACAGGACGTAGGACACAAGACTTTTTGATGCACAATTTTAAGGAGTTGATTATTTGGAAAGAGGCAATGGAATTAGCAAAAGCTGTTTACCAGGCCTCATCCTTATTTCCTTTAAACGAAAAGTATGGTCTTACTTCTCAAATAAACAGGTCTGCGGTGTCTGTTCCTTCAAACATTGCTGAGGGAGCAGGAAGAGGCTCAGACAAAGAATTTAATCAATTCTTAAACATAGCGCTAGGATCGGCTTTTGAGCTTGAAACACAACTTCTTTTAGCCCATGCATTTGGTTTTATTACTGAAGAAAGGCTTAAGGAGCTCCTGGGGCCACTTCGTAAGATTCAGAGAATGATTGATTGATTTAAGAAAAAACTAACAAAGCAAGCATAGAGACAAGTCTTGTGTCCTGTGTCTAATGTCTTGTGTCCAAAAGGTAAAATCTTTAAAATAATGGAAAACGCAACTAACCAAGCCGCTGCAATTAAAGGCGGCGAGTTCCTGATAAAGGAAACCAGTCCGCAGGACGTATTCATTCCTGCCGAATTTAACGAAGAGCAACGCATGATGGCCCAGACCTGCAAAGACTTTGTGCAGGACGAGGTGATGCCGTTGCTCGACCGCCTCGATAACCACGAGGAAGGTTTGATGGAAAGCCTGATGAAAAAAGCAGGCGAGCTGGGCCTGTTTGCCGTGTCAATTCCCGAGCAGTACGGCGGCCTGAACATGGATTTTAACACCGCCCTGCTAGTAACAGAATCAGTAGGAGGGGGCCACTCCTTTCCGGTAGCTTTTGCGGCGCACACCGGTATCGGCACCTTGCCAATTTTATACTTCGGCACCGAAGAACAGAAGCAGAAGTATATTCCCAAGCTGGTGAGCGGAGAGTGGATGTCATCTTACTGCCTCACCGAGCCCGGCTCTGGTTCGGATGCGCTAGCAGCAAAAACCAAGGCGGTCTTAAATGAGGCCGGTACGCACTACATCCTCAATGGCCAGAAAATGTGGATCACTAACGCCGGTTTTGCCGATGTGTTCATTGTATTTGCGCAGGTGGATGGCGATAAGTTCACGGGCTTTATTGTGGAGAAAGATTATCCCGGCCTGAGCCTGGGTAACGAGGAGCACAAAATGGGCATCAAAGGCTCGTCTACCCGGCAGGTGTTCTTCTCCGATTGCCAGGTGCCAAAAGAGAACGTGCTGGGCCAGATCGGCAAAGGCCACCTGATCGCGTTTAACATTCTTAACATTGGACGCATAAAGTTGGGAGCGGCTACCTTGGGAGCTGCCAAAAGTGTGGCGAACATTTCCATTAAGTATGCCAACGAGCGGGTGCAGTTCAAGCTGCCAATCTCCAAGTTCGGCGCTATCCGGCACAAACTGGCCGAGCAGGCCATCCGCATCTTTGGCGTAGAGTCGGCGCTGTACCGTGCCGGCACCGACATCGACCGCATGGAGCAGGAGCTGCTGGCTTCCGGCAAAGGCGAGAACGAAGCCCTGCTGGGTGCTGCCCGCGAGTTTGCCGTAGAGTGCGCCATCCTGAAGGTGGAAGGCTCAGAAGCGCTGGATTACGTGGTAGACGAAGGCGTGCAGATTTACGGCGGGTATGGCTTCTCTGCCGATTACCCCATGGATCGCGCCTATCGCGACTCCCGCATCAACCGCATTTTTGAAGGCACCAACGAGATCAACCGCATGCTCATTGTGGACATGATCCTGAAAAAAGGCATGAGCGGCGAACTGGACCTGATCGGCCCGGCACAGGCCGTACAGCAGGAGCTGATGGAGATCCCGGATTTTGGAGACCAGGAAGAAGGCCTCTTCGTTTCTGAGAGCAAAGCCATCCGCAACCTTAAAAAAGCCATCCTGCTGGTAGCTGGTACAGCCGTACAAAAGTACATGAACTCGCTGGCCAAAGAGCAGGAGATCCTGATGAACGTGGCTGATATGGCCATCAAAACCTACGTGGCCGAGTCTACGTTGCTGCGCGTGCAGAAATTGGTCGGTATGAAAGGCGAGGAAGCTGTAGCCAACGAGATCGATATGGTGCGCGTGCTTGTAAACGATGCGGTAGATATAAGCTTTGTGGCCGGCAAAGAAGCCATTGCAGCCATGGCCGAAGGCGATGAGCAGCGCCTGTTGTTCATGGGCCTGAAGCGCTTCACCAAAAAGGAGCTTTTCAATACCAAAGAGGCACGCCGCCGCATTGCTGCCCGCCTGATAGAGGCAAACGAATACGTGTATTAATTTTTGATTGCTTCAAGTATAAAGAGGCCCGTTCCGGCAGGAATGGGCCTCTTTTTTGCTTTTTAAAGAGGGTAACAACCGCAGTTTTCCCAGGAAGATAGCCGAAGGCGGGCAGGTAGAAGCGGTTTTGCCGTATTAGAAATAGCACGCCAGCTAAAATAAACCAGGAGCTATGGGAATAACCTGTTTGATCCCTTTTTACAATGAGCGCGAACGCATCAGCCAGGTATTGGAGGTAATTACAACTATACATGCTGTTACGCAGGTGCTTTGTATCGACGATGGCTCTACCGACGGAACAGCGGAGCTGATACACCGGCATTGCGCCGGGGCGGAGGTGGTGCGCCTGCCATACAACAAAGGAAAAGCGGCCGCTATCCGGTTCGGCCTGAAGTATGTGCGCCAGGAGCATGTGTTGCTGATGGATGCAGACCTGCAGGACATCAACAAAAAAGAACTGGTAGCCGCCATAGAAGCCTATACTTCTCATGCGGCAGCCATCGATATGCTGATACTCCGGCGCATCAACGCACCCTGGTTTGTGAAATGGTACCGCAGCGATATTCTGCTGTCGGGGGAGCGGCTGCTACGCAAGTATGACCTGGCGCAAGCCCTGCTGCATCCCATTAAATGCTACCAGCTGGAAGTGGCCATTAATCGCTACATGCTGCACCATAAAAAAGTGGTGCGCTGGATGCCCTGGTCGGCTATAAACACCTATAAAGTAGATAAACTGGGTGTGATCGACGGCTCGCGGAAAGAGTTTAAGATGTATGTGGATATTGTTTCTTATGTAGGATTCGCACACATGATGCTGCAACTGGCCTCCTTCACAAAACGGCTCCGCCACGAAAGGCAGCAAAAGGGATACTCGAACCTTAAAAAGCAGCTTGCCTTGCTCACCTTTAAAAGATAACAGGAGCTGTTTTATACTTAGCATGGCCTTGCCAGCAAGTTTTTAGCTGGCTATACTTCAAGGGTAGCGCAGTCGGTTATTGGCTGCTACAGGTATAGCAGTAATGCTATTGTTTCGCGTGGAACGAATGTATGAAGCTGGTGCAGGCTAGTGATGCTGCAGTGGCTGGTTATCGTTAGAGATGGGAGGGGAGCTTTCATGTATAAAATTCCCAGTTCTGCGTAAGTTTTCCCATCACCGGAAAACGAAAGCCCTGCAAGGTATAAGAAAGCCGCTTTTAACTTTAAATACCGCATTTCCCTAATATTGGCACATGGCTTGAAGCAGAAGCATCAGACAAGACGTTTCACTTCCAACAGGCGCCACATGGATTTTAAAATTTTACTTAAAGTACTTCCCTTTACTCTCTTACTCCTGGCTGGCCGTTTTCTGAAAGAAGCTTCCGCTCCAACAACTGTCGCCAGCAAACCTGCCGAAATCCTGGCGCACAACACGGTGCAGCCCGTAAGTCAGTTGATTGTTGCTACCGGTAAGGACCAGCTGGTTGTTGCCACCGGTAAAGAAATAAAGCCCCTTCCTGGCAAAAGGCTCTAACACTTTTTTAGCTGATCCGGCTCCAGTTCACTGCATATGCGCTTAGGGATTGAATGTGTCGCCGGATATTCTGGTTTTGTGCCTGCTCCAGTTGCGGATCGGCCTGCAGCACGCGTTGCGCCGCTGCCCGCGCCTCCTGAAGGATTGGCGCATCTTTGGCCAGGTCGGAGATCAGTAGGTCCAGCACGCCGCTTTGCTGCGTGCCCATCAGATCGCCGGGGCCGCGCAGTTTCAGGTCGATGTCGGCAATCTCGAAGCCGTTGTTGGTGCGCACCATCGTCTCCAGCCTTGTTTTGCTGTCTTTGCTCAGCTTGTAGCCCGTCATCAGGATGCAGTAGCTTTGCTCGGCGCCCCGGCCTACGCGCCCGCGCAGCTGGTGCAGCTGCGACAAGCCAAAACGCTCGGCACTCTCAATCACCATTACTGAGGCATTCGGCACGTTCACGCCAACCTCGATCACGGTGGTGGCTACCATAATGTGCGTCTCGTGCTTTACAAAGCGCTGCATCTCGTAATCTTTGTCCTGCGACTTCATTTTGCCGTGTACCATACTTACCTTATACTCCGGGAAAGCGCGTTTCACGCTCTCATAGCCGTCCATCAGGTCTTTGTAGTTCTCCATCTGCTCCGATTCCTCTATAAGCGGGTACACAATGTATACCTGGCGGCCCAGCTTTATCTGGTCGCGGATAAACTGGAAAACGCGCAGGCGGTGCGAGTCGAAGCGGTGCACGGTCACGATCTCTTTCCGGCCCGCCGGTAGCTCATCAATTACCGATACATCCAGGTCGCCATACAAGGTCATGGCCAAGGTGCGAGGGATCGGGGTAGCCGTCATTACGAGTACATGCGGGATTATGCGCGGGTTCTTGCGCCACAGCTTGGAGCGTTGCTCCACGCCGAAGCGGTGCTGCTCGTCCACAATGCACAGGCCCAGGTTCTGGAACTGCACCACTTCTTCGAGCAGCGCGTGCGTGCCCACAATCATTTTCATCTCGCCGGAGCGCAGTTGTTCGTGCAGCACCTTGCGTTCGCTGGTTTTGCTCGAGCCGGTCAGTTTGCCCAGGTTAATGCCTAAGCTGTCGGCAAATTTCTTCAGGCCCACATAATGCTGGTCGGCCAGGATCTCGGTCGGCGCCATCAGCACCGACTGCGCCCCGTTGTCGGCCGCAATGAGCATGGTAATAAATGCCACAATGGTTTTGCCGGAGCCCACATCTCCCTGCAACAGCCGGTTCATCTGCTTGCCAGCTGTCAGGTCTTTGTAAATTTCCTTTACCACCCGCTTCTGCGCGTTGGTCAGATCAAAGGTGAGGTGATTTTTATAGAAGTCGGTGAGCGTGGGCACCTGGTTAAATACCTGGCCTTTGAGATCGGCTTTGCGCACCAGCTTTTGCCGGAACAGGCGCAGCTGTATGTAGAAAAGTTCCTCGAACTTCAGCCGGAACGTGGCCGCTTTATACTTCTCCGCCGACTCCGGGAAATGAATGTTGCGCAGCGCATTGCGCTTGTCCATAAGCCGGTAGTGGTCGATGAGCTCTTCGGAAAGGGTTTCCTGCACCTGTGGCAGCGCCACTTTTAGCAGGTGCTCCATCATCTTACTGATGACTTTGCTGTCGATGCGGTGGGCTTTTAGCTTTTCGGTGGTATGGTACACGGGCTGCAGAAAGGCCGAGGTTTGTTTCTCCTCTTCCAGCTCCTCCAGCTCGGGGTGCGCCATACTATAGCGGCCGTTAAACTCGGTGGGCTTGCCGAACACGATGTAATCGGTATGGTTCTTCAGCGTTTTCTGCATCCACTGCACGCCCTTAAACCAGACCAGCTCCAGCTGGCCGCCATCCTCGTCTACCAGCGTGGCTGCCAGGCGTTTCTTGCGTCCCTCGCCCAGCACTTCTTTGCCCCGGATGCGGCCGCGCACCTGCACATACGGCATGCTTTCGTCCAGCTCGGCTACTTTGTAGAACTGCGTACGGTCGAGGTAGCGGAAGGGGTAATGCTGGATAAGGTCGCCGTAGGTGAACATGTTGAGCTCTTTCTGCAACAGCTCCGCCCGCATCGGCCCCACGCCTTTCAGGTACTCTAGCTTTGTATGGAAAAAGTTGCTCAAGGCTTTGGCTAAGGGTTCCGTATGAAGTATGGCAAGTATACGTACAAAAATAAGCAAAAGCCCCGACAGGTTGAAGTGCTGCCGGGGCTTTATACTTTATATATACTTGCTTTATACTTGTGCATCAAGTCTCAAAACCTCGCAGTGTGCGCAGCTCCTGCGAGTGTCTGGTGCTAGGTATCCAATCAGGCACTCGCAGCTACGAGGTAATCAGTTTATACTTGCTGATCAAACAAGCATGTATAAACACCTACTTCTCTTCCCGCCACTTGAGCGTGTTCAGCAAATGGATAATATCTTTTTTTACGAATTCAATTACCGGAGCCAGCGAGTCGTTGGCGGTAGCGGTGCGGAAGTATAAAGCGCCGCGCAGGAAGTGCTCGGTGGAGTCGGTAACGTAAAATTGGAACTGGCTGGGTACTTCGCCGGTCAGCTCAAACACAGCGGCTATATCGCCGGCCGGTGTTTTTATCTCCGATTCCTCAATAGAATAGGCCTTGATCTGGTGCTTGGACGTAAGCTTGCGGGAGTCTTCGATGAGGCTGTTGAGGACCTTGTCGCTGTGGCCGATGTTTTTGTAGGTAAGCTGCACGTTGGCACCCAGCTGCGGGTAGATGATGTTGATCCAGTGCGGCTGCGCTATACCCGAAGAATCGGGGCGGATCTTGGCATACTTAGAGTACTCAAAGGTATAAGGGTGCTGCGCCGGCAGGGACTGGTAGGCCGCTGTGGGCAGATCGATGCGGTTATAGCCTTTGGGTTTGGGTGTATACTCGGCACTGCAGGCGGCCATGGCAGCAGCCAGGCTCACCCACAAAAATGCTTTCAGCTTAGCCAACTTTATGGTAGTTTTCTTTTTTAGTGGCAACATTTATCTTCACTCGTTTTACACGCTTTAAGTCCGCCGACTCGATGGTGAAATGGAAACGGCCGTAGGAAGTTGCCTGGCCCACTCTCGGAATATTGGAGAAGAGCGCCAGCATCAGGCCTGCCACTGTTTCGTTGTCGCCTTTTACCTCGTTAAAAGCATCAAAAGGTACTTCTGTTATTTTACAAAAATCGTGTAGCGACGTTTTGCCGTCAAAGATATAGGTATTTTCGTCGAGTTGCGAGTAGATGATATCATCGTCATCGTCAAACTCGTCGTTTATCTCGCCCACAATTTCTTCCACAATATCTTCCAGCGTCAGCAGGCCCGAGGTGGTGCCATACTCGTTTACCACAATGGCCATGTGCACATGCTTTTCTTTAAAATCCTGGAAAAGGTCGGAGATGCGCTGTGTTTCGGGCACAAAAAAAGGCGGCCTGATGAGCTGCTGCCAGTTAAAACCAGCAGTTTCGGCCAGGTAAGGCAGCAGGTCTTTTATGTAGAGGATACCTTCTATTTTATCCATGCTCTCGGAGTAGACCGGAATGCGCGAATAGCCCCATTTCACAATTTGCGGCAGTAACTGGGGCAGCGTGGCCGATGTGCTGAAAGCTTCCATATCGATGCGCGGGCGCATGATCTGCCGTACCGTAATAGAGCCGAAATTCACTACGCCCCGCAAAATGCGGCGCTCTTCCGGCGAGGAGTCCTCGTTGGTCAGGGCCACGTCTAGGTTATGGTGCAGGTCTTCGATGGTATGGTTGTAGCCCCGGATCATGTAATGCTTTTCGATGTGGCCGCTGATAGCCATCAGCAGCTGCGAAAGCGGACTGGTAATGGTTTGCAGGGCCCGCAGAAAGGGAGCAGTGCGCCGGGCAATGTCAAGCCGTTTTTTCTGGGCGTATACTTTGGGCAATACCTCGCCGCAGAAAACGATAAGGAACGTAACAAACAGCAGGCAGGCAATGAGTGCACCGGCTGGCAGGCTGGTGGTGCCGTACAACTGCCAGGCTACATAAGCAAACAGTGTAATGATGCCTACATTGATGCCGTTGTTGAGTACCAGAATGTTGGTAAGCAGTTTGCGGGGCTGCTGCAGGAGGGAGTAAACCAGGAGCTCCGATTTTTTGGTGCTGGTTTTACAGCGTGCGATCTCCTGCTCGCTAAGCGAGAAAAAAGCTGCCTCCGCCCCCGATGTGAGGGCAGAGAGCAGCAATAGGAGAAACCCGGCCACAAGAGCTATTATATATTCTATCCTGAGTAAAGGAAGAGCATTCTGAAATAGCTGGATAAAACTATAACTCAGGGGGTCGCCGGAATCTATACTGTCCAAGATCAGATGATTTAGTTACACATAGGTTAGAACGGCAGGTCGTCCGGCTCATCGCTGTTCTGGAACGATGAGGCATTGCTGCCTGCCGAAGAAGCAGCGCTTCCGCCGCCAAAGCTGCCCGAAGAAGCAGCAGTTGATTGTTCCTGGAAGTTGCCGCTACCGCCATTTTCTGAGCGGCCGCCCAGCATGGTCATGTTATCGGCTACAATCTCGGTGCTGTAGCGTTGCACGCCTTCCTTGTCCTGGTAATTATTAGTGCGGATCTTGCCTTCGATGTAGACAGACTGGCCTTTGCGCAGGTATTTTTCGGCTACCTCGGCCAGGCCACGCCACAGCACAATGTTGTGCCACTCGGTACGCTCCTGCTTGGCGCCGTTTTTGTCTTTAAAGGTTTCAGAAGTCGCAATCGGGAAACGGGCTACTGCCACGCCACCTTCCAGGTGACGGATCTCGGGGTCCTTGCCTAAGTTCCCTACCAGGATTACTTTGTTTACACTTGCCATGATTTCTAAGATAATATTTATGTGAATTGGGCTACTCCAGCAACCAAGCTGGAGGCAATATGGCTTACTGAACCAGATAATGCTTTGTTGGCCTAAATAGTTTCAGTCTATAAATATACTAAAATCTTGGCATCTTTCAAATAGCTGTTTATAAGAATTGGTTTTGGTAATTGCTCTATTTGTGGCACGGTATAAAGTGCCAGCCGGGTTTCCTGCAGCACCTCTTCTTTTAAAGGCGCCGGAAGCAGGATGCGGTAAAAGCGGGCGGTTAATTTTTGATGGCTGAGCACGTGGGTATAATCCTTTGCGGGCAGTTGCAACTGCGCCTCCTGCACCGGAATGCCGGCCGCTGCCAGCTCCTGCAGCAGCGCCTTCGGGGGCAGGTTTTTCTCGTCGCTTTCGTAGAGGTAAAAATCATACAAGCCCTGCCAGATGTCGCCTTCCAGGCGCTTGCGCAGGTAAAAAGCACCTGCCAGCTCAAATACCAGGTAATGGAAGTAACGCGGGCGCGGCTTTTTTGCTTTTGCTTTTACAGGGAGTTCCTGCACCAGGCCATGCGTAAAAGCAAAGCACTCCTGTTGCAGCGGGCAAAAGAGGCAGTCGGGTATAACGGGCGTGCACTGGATAGCGCCAAACTCCATAATGGCTTGGTTGTAAGTGTCCGGGGCATCAGCCGGCACCAGCGTATCGGCCAGTTGCTGAAAGATCTTGCGCGAAGCCGGCAGGGCAATATCATCCGACAGGCCAAACACACGCGCCAGCACCCGGAAGACGTTGCCATCCAGCACGGCCACCTGCTCTTTGTAGGCGAAGGCCGCAATGGCCGCCGCGGTGTAGGTGCCTACGCCTTTCAGTTTTAGCAGCTCGGCATAGGTATTCGGAAAGGTGCCGTTATACTGCTCTACCACCAACCGGGCCGTATGGTGCATGTTGCGGGCCCGGGAGTAATAACCCAGTCCCTGCCAAAGCCGCAGTACTTCGTCCTGAGGCGCTGCCGCCAGTGCTTCCACCGTGGGGTAAGCATCTACGAACTTCAGGTAATAGGGCAGGCCCTGCGCCACACGCGTTTGTTGCAGAATCACTTCCGAGAGCCAGATATAATATGGGTTAAGGGTGTCGCGCCAAGGCAGGCTGCGTTTGTGCTGCCCGTACCAGCGGATAAGCGTGCGGGCAAAATGCGCATGAGCGGAGGGGTGCATCATTAAAGTATAGCGGATGGCAGGTAAGCAGGAAATTGAACAGCCAAAGGTAGCAATTTGTTTTCAGCGGGGCTGAAAGGCAGTAACATACTGAGTGGTTGAAATATAAACTGCAAACCTGCGTTAAGGGGTCATGTGCCTTGTAAAATACACAGCCCGGGGTGTAAAAGTTTAACACTCAGCAGGTAATAATTTAAAGGTAATGCTTTTACTTATCGAAAAGTCAAACTACCTTTGTGCCCCGAAAATCACTAAGTCAGGCGGCAAGCTGCCTGCTTTTTCGGGTCGCAATTGGACGTGAATTTATCTTATTATTTAATTTATAAAACCTAAAAAAGTGACTAAAGCAGAAGTAATATCAGAGATTGCTGATAAAACAGGGATCGATAAGGCGGATGTGCAGGCTACCATTGAAGCTTTCTTTAAAGTAGTGAAAGACTCTATGGCCGATGGTAACAACATCTATGTGAGAGGTTTTGGTAGCTTTGTGAACAAGAAACGTGCGAAGAAAGTAGCTCGCAACATTTCCAAGAACACATCGATCATCATCGACGAGCATTTTATCCCAAGCTTCAAGCCATCTAAAACCTTCATCCAGAAGATCAAAAACAGCAAAAAAATCAAAGAGTTAGCGCATTCCTAATTCTTTTGTATCTTTGTTGTCTTCATTTTTGTTATTGATTCATAAATAATCCCTTACGCAGGAAGAATGTCACGGTCTCAAATACTGATAGTTGTTGCAGCCATTGCTTTGGTGGCCGCTATGTTCTTCTTGCCGAAGGTGATTGTAAACGAAAAGGACAAAGAAAGCTTTGCCAAAGACGGCGCAGCCGCAACGGCAGAGGGGCACTCGGCTGATGATGGCCATGGCCATGAGGCAGAAGCGACTGCTGCAAGCCCTGCGGGCGCGCACACAGAAGCAACGCCGGAACAGTTAATGGCGCTCACCACGGCCCGTAGCAAGTATAACAAGGCCACTGACGAACATGCGCGGGCAAAAATGGCCTCGCAGCTGGCAGATGCTTATTTTTCGGCCAGCAAGTATGACAGTGCCGGCTATTATTTTGAAGAGGCTGCCAAAGCCCGACCAGGCGAGACAACCTACAAAAAAGCAGGCGACAGTTATTACGAAGCCTTTACGTATGCTCCTACACAGGAGCGTGCCAACGAGCTTGGCGCCAAAGCCCGCGAGATGTATGAGCAGGTGCTGAAAAACAACCCCGCTAACCTGGATGCTAAAACGAATGTAGCCATGACTTACATTGCTACAACCAACCCGATGCAGGGCATTACGCTGCTGCGTGAGGTGATCTCGGCAGACCCGAAAAACGAGAAGGCGCTCTTTAACCTGGGCGTGCTTTCCATGCAGTCGGGGCAGTACGACAAAGCAGCGGAACGTTTCCAGAAGCTTGTTGACCTGAACCCGGAGAACGTGGAGGCTACTTTTTATTTAGGTGTATCGCTGGCCAAAACAGGAAAGCGCGACGAAGCCAGAACGCTGTTTAACAACGCGAAGGCCATGAGCAAAGACCCGGCCCTGACAGCCTCGGTAGATGAAGCGTTGGCAGAACTGGACAAGTAGAAAAAAGAAATTATTTATACAATCAAAAAAACAAGACTATGCCTTGCGGAAAAAAAAGAAAAAGACATAAGATCGCTACGCACAAAAGAAAGAAGCGCTTAAGAAAGAACAGACATAAGAAGAAGTAATTTCTTCTGCGTGATTTGAGGCCCACATTGCTCGTGCAATAGTGGGCTTTGGTCTATACATCCAACTAATCTTTGAGAGAAATTGAGTAACGAACTAATCATCAATTCTACTCAGGATGGCGAACGCATTGCGCTTTTACAGGATAAAAGGCTCGTAGAATATCACTTCGAACGAAAAGACACGAATTACATCGTGGGTGATATTTTCCTGGGCACTGTAAAAAAAGTAATGCCCGGACTAAATGCTGCTTTTATTGATATTGGCTACCAGAAAGATGCTTTCCTGCATTACCATGACTTGGGCGCCAATTTCAAAACCCTCAACAAGTTTGTAAAAACAGCACAGACACAGAAGAACGCAACCCCCAAACTCAACCAGTTTAAGTTTGAGCCGGAAATAGACAAACTGGGCAAGATAGCCGACGTCCTTAAAAAAGGGCAGCAGCTGCTGGTCCAGATCGTAAAAGAACCTATTTCCACCAAAGGCCCACGGCTTTCCTGCGAGATATCTTTAGCCGGCCGCTACCTGGTGCTGGTGCCGTTTTCAAACACGGTCAGCGTATCCAAGAAGATCGTCAGCAAAGAAGAACGCACCCGCCTCAAGCGCCTGATCACAAGTATAAAGCCGGAGAACTTCGGCGTGATCATCCGTACGGTGGCCGAAGGACGTGAGGTAGCAGAGCTTGACAAAGATCTGCGCAACATGCTCGACAACTGGGAGGAAGGGTTTAAGACATTGCGGGTAGCCAAACCATGTGATAAGATCATTGGGGAGCTCAACCGTTCTTCTTCCATTTTGAGAGATCTGTTAAACGAGAGTTTTGACAACATAGTGGTGGATGATACCACGCTCTATGACGAGATCAAAACGTACATCGGCAGTATTGCGCCAGAGAAACTACGGATTCTGAAGCATTACACCGGTAAAACCAAAACCTACGAACACTTTAACATTGAAAAGCAGCTGAAGGCTGCCTTTGGTAAAACAGTAACTATACCTGGTGGCGGATACCTGGTAATAGAGCATACCGAAGCCCTGCATGTGGTAGATGTTAACAGTGGGAACAAGTCCAATACCGAAACCGATCAGGAGGCCACGGCGCTGAATGTGAACATGACGGCTGCCAAAGAAGTGGCCCGCCAGTTACGCCTCCGGGATCTTGGTGGTATCATTGTCATTGACTTCATCGATATGAAGTCGCCCGAAAACCGCCAGAAAGTTTTTGAAGTAGTGAAAGAGGAAATGCGGAGAGACCGTTCAAAGTCTACCATTCTCCCCATCTCTAAATTTGGCCTCATGCAGATTACCCGTCAGCGTGTAAGGCCGGAGCAAAACATTATTACCGGCGAAGTTTGCCCCACCTGCGGCGGCACCGGTAAAATTACCGCCAGTATTCTGGTGACAGACGAAATTGATGCAGCGGTAGACGACCTGCTGACAAGCCACAACCACAAAAGCCTGGAGCTTTACCTGCACCCTTTCGTGCATGCCTACTATACCAAAGGGCTGCTCTCGAAGCAGGTAAAATGGTTCTTTAAGTACTTTAAGTGGATCAAGCTGGTAAAAGATACATCGCTTGGCATTACCGACTTTAAGGTGATGGACGAACGGGGCGATGAAATTGAATTGCGTGCCACACTGACCGATGTGAGCGTGGTGCCGGATACTGACGAAGAATAATAAAAGGATTAAAACAAAGAAGCCGCTCCGATAGCTATCGGAGCGGCTTCTTTATGAAATAGGAAGTATAGGCTTAGAACTTGACGCCAAAGTCCAGCGAAACGCTGTTGTTCTTGACCGACACGTTTTTATCGTCGAGCACTTTGCGGTAATAATCATCTATATTGTTTAAGCCGCGGTGATAGGTGAGGCCGGCAAATAATTTGGTGCTTTCACCCAGCTGAAACTCGGCACCGGCACCCAGCAGGGCATCCGCTTCGAACACGTTAAAGCGCTTGCCTACCTTCTGGCCGTCTATTACTTTTTTGTCGTTCACGGTGGCCGCTACTTTGGTGTTTAACGAGCCGCCTACCTGGATGTATGCCACTGTGCCGGGGGCCACCTCGTTGGTGAACAGCTTAAGCGAAACCGGAATTTCAATGTACTGGAGCGAAATATCATCCTTTCCGCTAACAGGCGGGTTACCATCCTGGCGGTTGTAGCTATACTTGATCTCGCTACCCTTGCCGCGGTACATCAGGCCGGTGCTGAAAGCGTAGTTCTGTGCAAAGAAATAATCGGCTACCACGCCGACTCCCAGGTGCAGGCTGCTGCTCTCTTTTTGCAGGTTATACTTGTCTTCGGCCACAAAACGGTTGCCCGCAATGGTAGGCGATACCTGCAGGCCGATTTCGATCTGCGCCATAGCCGTGAAACCGGCGCATAAAAAGAGCAATAAAAGTGTAAGTTTCTTCATTAGCGTAGTTAAATTGAAGCAATGGTGTTACCCTAATACGTAACATCAGGCTATTTTTGTACAAACATACGAAACAATGTATTATAGATTTTCCATATTAGCAATAATGCTCTGCTGCCTGGGCTGCGGCAAGAAAGGCTGCGAGCTGCCGGACGATATTGCCAAAATGCCTGTGGATGTGAAGATTGAACGGTTGGAAAAGCCTTTTTTTGCAGCCACGAGCCGCCAGGATATTGCCCGCTTCCTGCAGGAGCACCCGCTTTTTGCAGATAAGTATTTGCAGCGCAGGCAATACCCCTCCGACTCGCTGCTAATAACGCCCCTTTATGAGCTGGCTACCAACCCGGCGCTGGACACGCTGGAGATGCAGGCCGAGCAAACATTTGCAGATATGCGCTCTGAAGAGCAGCAACTGGAAACGGCATTTAAAGTGATCAAATACCATTACCCCAAGTACCATGTGCCGCAGGTAAAGACCTTCGTGACCGGGCTGGGAAGTATGGGCAATGACCTGTTCGTGTCGGATAGCCTGCTGGTATTTGGCCTAGATTATTTTATCGGACCCAAGGCAAAGTACCGGCCCAAAGTATACGAGTATATCCTGAAGCGCTACCAGCGGCAGGGCATGGTGCCGGCGGCTATGTTGCTGCTGTCTAACAACTTTAACAAAACCAGCACAAAGGATCGTAATCTGCTGGCCGAGATGATCAACACAGGTAAGGCCTATTATTTTGTGCAGTCCGTTATGCCCTGCGCCCCTGATTCGGCTATTATCGGGTACTCGGGGCAGCAGGTGGCGGATATTAACTACAACGAAGGCCGCATCTGGGCACATTTTATTGAGAAAGGCCTGCTGTATGAAAAAAGCCCGTTCCTGGTAAACAAGTATATCGGCGAGCGGCCGGCCACGCCTGAGATCGATGCCAAAGCGCCCGGCCGGCTGGGCACCTGGGTAGGCTGGCAGATCGTGCGCAAGTATATGGAACGCAACCCCGATGTAACGTTGCCCCAGCTGATGGAGGAAACCGATTACCAGAAGATCTTCAGCGGATCAAAGTATAAGCCTGAGCGAAGACGTTAAGGTTGGTTGTTAATGGCTGTATTGTTAAATGGTTGATTGTTGTTTTGATGTATAAACATTACAGGAGCCCGGGCCAGAAGAAGTTTGATTCAGCCATTCAAGAAAAAACAATTCAACAATGCAGCAATTCAACCATTAACCATTAACAACTAACAAATAGCAATCAACAATCTGAAATGCACATTGCCGTTGTAAACCAGCACCACCACAACCCCGATTGCCCTGCTACCTGCCGCCATTATACTTTTCTGGCGCAGTTGGCCTTGCGGCACCGGGTAAGCCTGGTAGCCAGCGATGGTTGGCGGCGCACGCGCATTACGGATACCTATAGCTGGGCACCAACAGGGGTGGAGTTGCACGAGTGCCCGGTGCCCTATGCCAACAGCATGGGCGTGGTGCAGCGGCTCAAATCGTTCATTGGGTTTGCCATGGCTGCTTTTAGAAAAGCCATGCAGCTGCAAACGCCGGATGTGTTGTGGGCCGTGTCTACCCCGTTGAGTACGGCGTGGGTAGTAGCGCAGGTAGCCCGGCTGCGGGGCGTGCCCTGGGTGTTTGAAGTGCAGGACCTGTGGCCCAGTTTTCCGATACAAATGGGCGCCGTAAAGAACAGCCTGTTGCAGAAGCGCCTCTACCGCATGGAAAAGCGCCTTTACCGCAGCGCCAGCCATATTATTACGCTCTCGCCCGATATGACTGAGTATGTGGTAAGCCTAGGCATCAGCCCGGATAAGATCACCACAAACTATAACGGCACTGACCTGGCGCTTGCAGCAGCGGTGCAACCCGAAGAAATGGCGGAGCTGCGCCATACCTATAAACTGCAGCACAAAAAAGTAGTGTTATATGCCGGCACCTATGGCCGCGCCAACGACATACCTACCCTGCTGCAGACAATCGAAGCGATGGCTGCCAATCTAAGTATAACCTTTGTGCTGGCAGGCAGCGGGTACTATGAGTCGCAACTGCAGGCACTCGCACAACGCGTACCCAACCTGCTGCTGCTGCCGCCGCAACCCCGCCCCGAGATATTCAAGTGGTTTAAACTGGCCGACCTGAGTCTGATCACCTTTAACGACCTGCCGGTGCTGCAAACAAACTCCCCGGCGAAGTTCTACGACAGCCTTGCCTGCGGTACCCCGGTGATTGTGACGAACCCTGGCTGGACGAAGCGCTTTGTAGAGCAGCATGGCTGTGGCTGGTATGTGCCCGCCGAACAGTCGCAAGCATTGGCGCAAGGTATAGTGCAGGCGCTAGCCCAACCGCAGGAGCTGGAAGCAGCCGGCGCCCGTGGCGCAGCCATCAGCCGCCAGCTTTTCGACCGGCAGCAACTGGTCAAAGAGGTGGAGGCGGTGCTGGAGCAGGTGGTACGCTAAAGCCGTTTCAGCAATGTCTTTGGAAGCTCATGGTATTGCATCTGCGGCTTGCGGGCAAGTATGATGTTGAAGCCGGCTGGCGTTATTCCGGATCAATCCTTTCTGTCGCAAGCGTCTAGCTACAAGGCATAAGCGGACGATTACGCTAAGTGGATTTACAGAGCACACAATAACACCAGGCCCAAAGCGGTAAACAACGTCGTTATTTTCTTCTCCTATAAAATCCGTTTCATTACTGTTGCTTTTGTGAAAGTACTTGTTACAAAACTGGCATAGCCTTTGGTATAGTATAACCGAAGCAAAAAGAGGCCTTCCGCTTTGCGTTATATCAAGATCAATAACAGGTTTTAAGAGAAATAAAATGAAAAAGATAATCGTAGCCCTTGCCCTTGGGCTGTTTGTAACCGGAAGTACGTTTGCGCAGACTACCACGCCGCAAGAGAAAAAAACACGCACCGAACGCCATGACGGCAACCGGCAGCGGGTAAAGAAAAGCCCGGAAGAGCGCGCCAAACTACGTACTGAAAAGCTTACGAAGGAACTGGGTTTAAATAATTCGCAGGCCAAACAGCTGGAGGCACTTAATTTAAAGCAGTCGCAGGAAATGCAGGCCCTTCGGGCCGACCATACACGCGGAGAAAAGCTGAGCCCTGCGCAACGCGAGCAAAAGAAAGCGCACCATGCCGCCTATGAAGCCAGCTTGAAAGATATCCTGACCAAAAAGCAGTATGCCCAGTACCAGGAAAAGCGGGAGCAGATGCGGGCACAGCGTAAGGAAAGAGGCACACGCCAGGGCGGGGAGCGCCATCAGAAGTATAACGGCTAATACAAACCAAGTATCAGCATAAACGCAAAGCGGCAGGCCATTTGGCCTGCCGCTTTGCGTTGGTGAGGGCTATACTGCCTTTCTCTTTTTTTATAAAGCTGGCTGGATGCCGGAGGGCATTTGCAGGGGCTTTGCTTTCACGGCACGATTGCGGTCTACCCAGTAGGCCCATAGTATAAACAACCATTGCAGCTGCGAACCCCAGGCTACAGCTGTTTCGCTTGGTGGCACCGGGCCGAAAACATTGGCTACGTACACGATCACAAGAAAAACCACCAATGCCCATAAGCTGTATACACCCGTTTTGTTTTTAGGAGTCGTTCTGCGCAGGTATAGCCCCACGCCAAGTATAAAAAGCAGTCCCTCAACCAAAAGGGTGGCTGTGGTAGATTTCCAGAGGCCCAGCCCCAGCAGGGGCGAGTTGCCCGGGTATAACGGCAGGTCGGGCAGGTGCACCGCCAAGTCGAGGAACCAGTGGCTGATTACCAGTAAGCCCAGTACTACGGCGGTGCGCAGGTCTTTGCGCAGCATCCAGTAGACTGCCCCGAACAGCAAGCCCCAGCCCAGTACCAGCAGCAGGCTGTGTGAGATAGGATAGCTGGTAAAGTGCAACGGGTTAAAGCTCTCCGGCGAAGGAGCGATCTCGACATGCTCCAGGTGTAGGAGCAGCAACGTAGGCCAGAGCAGGTCTAAAAACTGTGCTGCCAGAAACAGCGTGCCGAGTGATAGTTTGGGTGCTGCGGATTTGCCTGCAAACCCGGCAGCAAAATGGCCGATAAACATAGTTTTACTCTTTCTAGTAGATGAAAGCATGGAAACACCTGCGGATCCTGGTTTCAGCCCGAACATAGTAACAGCCGGAGAGGGAGCAGACAGTACCGAAAGTTAGAAGTAAGACAAGAGGCCGGTACTATACTTTCTTTCTGATCGGGATCCAGATATCTTCTTCCGATGCGGGATCGTTGTTTTTGTATTTTGGCCCCAGGATTTCGAAATGCGGCCTGTTGTCCAGTTCGTACCCAGAATGTGGCAGCCAGGAACCGAAAATGTAGCGGAACGTTTCGGGACCGGTAGCCGCAGCACCTTTATGCAGGAAAACGGCATATAAGCCGCCCGACAGGGTAAAGGCTTCCATGCCGGCCGGCACATCCGCAAAGTCAGACACTTCTTTTGCCGCCCAATTCTCAAACTCTGCCGCGGGGTTCAGAAACGTAAAGTCATGGGCTGCCTCATACACCTGGAGCGAGAACAGGTCAGTAGAAACGCCGTGCTTTATGCTGTTGCGTTCCGGCATAAAGCTGCGCCACAACTCGAAGGTGCGGTCGTGGGCGAAGCTCATTCTAAGCCGCTTTCCGACCAGTTTCTTTTCCGCCAGCGTTTCTATCCGTGGTTCCATTCCATGTTGGTTATACTTTAGCGGGCTTGTTGTTCAGGGCAGGGGAGGTGAAGAAAACGTATCCAAAAAGCAAGGCAAAAACAACATAGATCAAAGTAGCAACCCACAAGTAAGGCAGGCTACCGGCATCCTTCACGGTAAGTTTGATCAGGGCAAGGGCCGCGATCATGAAATGCGCCAGGTTGCCCACAGCCACCGGCTTGCTGTAAATGCCCCCAATCAGGTTGGCTTTGGCTGTCCAGTTAAGGATGGCGAATCCGAAATACAGCGCGCCTAATACCTGCAGGAGTATGGCAGAAGCGCCGGTCATACCGAGGTGATTGGAAATCTCCTCTGGGAAAAAAGAGAGACAAAGGCCTGTTACGCCAAGTACAACAGCGCTTACCGACATGAGTAATTTTGTATTCATTTTAAAGGGTATAAAGGTTAGGTGATAAGTATGATTACGTTATTTACTCTGCCTTCTTAACCCGCATATGATACTGAATAGTAGTATCAGGTACGGCAGCGAGAATATGAAATTTTATGGAAGAATCTGGCTGCATAACGGGCATTTGAGACTGCAGCTTCTCTGTCTTCTGGCGCACATTTACTTCTTTCTGCTGTGTCAGGTATCTGCTCGCCACACCATACTTATTGATGCGCTCTAAAACAGAGGAGGAATCACGTCCAAGGTATTTTAGATCAAGCGGCTTATTCCCAATTGGTGGAAACTGCTTGACATGCCGTTCGGCAGTTTGCGCATAGGCACCAGCCATACACAAGTTCAGGAAGGCTGCGGTTAACATCACTCGTTTTATTTGTTCTATGGCTCTTGAGTTCATATAGCGTTGTTTATCCTTGCAGTGAAGCTCGGATTAATAATCTTATTCTTCTGTAGCGCAGCTTTGCACATAACGCGAGCAAGGCGTCAGCTGCAGTATGGCTTATGTGCTGGGTTGACAAAAGTTTGCTCAGAACCACTGTTATAGTATTAAGTAACTATAGGAGCACTGTAAATCTTATTTTTCAAACGCTCATCTTCCTTTAGAAGCTATACCCTGCTGAGACACCAAAATTTTGTGCTAAGAAGCCTGTGCTGTTAATTACAGGAGTCCAATTGAGCCTAAACATCAATCCTTTGCTCAACGGTTGAAAGCGGTACCCTACATTCAAATAGCCGTTTGTCCCCCAACCATTCTGATCTACAATTTCAGGTCTTGTGGAGCTGTAAATGTCAGTTTGCGCATAATGAGGCGTTAGTCCAATACCAGCTTCAAATGAGTTTCTATTTTCGCCAACCAGGTAATTTAAGCCTACTGGAAAAGCTATTACACCTGTGGCTTCCTTTCCTGCGTCAGCATTCGCTGTTCCTGTAAAAATTCCGCCAACACCCAAACGGAAACCAAGCCCACTCTGCACCCCCTTGTTAAATCGCATGTCGTAGTTAACAGATGCATGTAAGCCTTGACCAAAAGCTTCTACAAAGATTGCCTTTTTGCGACTGTCAGTAGATGCTGTTTGGGCTTTCACTTGAAAAGAGAAGGCTATAAGAAATGCTGCAAAGAGTTGTGTTCTCATTTATAAAAATTTTTGTCAACTACTTTACATCCTTCACTATGACGCTTCTCTGCCTTCTATCTATAGGTGCAGTTTCAGTTGAAAGATTACAGGTATAGCATATATCCTATACAAGATAAATAAAGATTATGATAATCAGTCGGAGAAACTAAACATATCAGCAGGAAGCTTTGAAATTCCATCTACCAGAAACCAGTCGGTTTACTTAGCCGGAAAAAATAGCTTTAATACGGCGGGCATGCGTTTGGACCAGTCCGCTTCTGAATGCCGGGCGTTGGGTGCTTTGTGCCAGTACAGGTCTTTGCCCTGCCGGTAGCCTTTTGCCTTCAGGGCAGCCAGCATCTCGTCTACTCCCGGTTGCAACCTGTTTTCCAGTTCTATGCCGCCATTGTCGATGTAAAAGGTGAGGTCCTTCTTTTTGCCCTGGTATGCCTGCACGTCGTCTACGTAATCAATGGTTTCGATCTTAAAGGCCGGCGACATACAAATGGCTTTCGAGAAAATCGCCGGATGTTCCCAGGCCAGCATAAACGCCATGATACCACCGGCCGAAGAACCGCCAGTAGCCGTGTGCCTGCGGTCGGGTTTGGTGCGGTACGTCTGATCGATGAAAGGCTTTACCGTGTTTACCACAAAATCCATGTAAGCGATGCCTTTCTCGCCGGGCACGTACTCCTCGCTCCGGTCGGGTGTGTTATAAATGCCTACTATAATAACGGGTGTCATGGCGTTTGCCCTAATCAGGCTATCGGCAATTTCGTCCATGCGCCAGTCAACGCCAAAGGTGCTGGTAGCCGGGTCGAAGATGTTCTGGCCGTCGTGCATGTAGAGCACTGGGTAGCGCCTGCTTTTATCCGTTTCATACTGCGGTGGCAGCCATACGGTCAGGTCGCGGCTTTGGAGGTTTTTGCCCTTCAGGTTGTGGTGGTAAGTTACGTGGCCGGTTACGCCACCCGTCAGCGGCTTTTTCTTTCCCTTTAGCCAGCTATTTACCTGGTTTTTTACCACGGTATCGTTTACCACCTGCAGCCGGAAGTTTGGCAAGGCTGCTCCCTCTGCATCGGTAGCTTCCTGCTCCCAGGAGCCCAGCGTATACTTGTATTCCAGGTAGTCGAGCTGCTGCAACTGTATCTGCTTCTGCCAGGTATGGTTTCCTGTAAATTCCATGGCCACTTTATCGGGGCGCCAGTTGCCCAACTGTGGTAGGTTGCCCGTGATGTATACTTTGGCCGTATCGGGCAGGGTAGGCGATTGAAGGATGAACGTTACTTTTTTGCCGGCACCAGGCTGCGCTACTGCGGAGAGGGTGCAAAAGGCGAGAAAGAGAAGTAAGAGTAGGTTTCTTTTCATAGGAGGCGGAATATCAGCAATCCTCTCCGATTTGCAAAACAGAAGCGGTTTCAGCAGGAATGTTGCCGGTATGCAGGGAGCACAAATAAAACAGCCACAACGGGTAAGGCTGTGGCTGTTTTGATTTGATAAAGTAACGGTTCGCTTACTTTTTATTGTTTTTCATCTGACGATCTTCTTCATTGTCGGTGCGGTTCTGAGGTGTTTTGCCGGCTGGCATGTCTTTGCGCACAACGTCCCGGGCCAGGCTGTTAGAAGTGTCCTTCTTATCGCCTTTGCTGGTATCCGTCAGATCGGAGTTTTTATTTTTATTCTCTTTGTCTTTGTTCATAGCTGTATGGTTAGGTAAATGGTTTTATGACTTGATCAAGGGCAAAAAGCATCCGATGCGTCCTGTTTTAGAAGGCAACCAGACTATTTGCCACTGGCGTTTACTTTTCTTTCTTGTTTCCGCTGTTCTTCTTATGGCTCTGGCTGCCGGCTTTGGCATGGCCTTCCGGGTCGCCGTGCCAGCCACGGCCCTGGTGGCTACTGCTGCTGCTAATGTTGGTAATGCTGCCGCTTCCGCCTAAGCCCGGGGAAGAGGTGCTGTTCTGGGACGTAGTGGTGGAGCCGTCCTTTATACTTCCGGGCTTCATGCTGCGGGACATGTCGTTCATATCCTGCTCTCTGCTGCCTGGCTTTTGCTGTTTCTTACCTTTCTCGTTTTCCATCTTCTGCCTCATTAAGTACTACAAAACCGGACAGCCACCTGGCACGCCCTTTATAGGTTGTACGGTGTTGCAGCCGGCTTGTTAACCCTGCTGCGGGAATGGCAGCCCCGGAAGCGGTTTTATACTTTGTGGCAAAAGAGAACCACAGGTTTCTGGTGCCTGTCGGTCGTGAAGAAGAGGTATGTGTCGCCGCCTTCGCGGATGCCTGTTTTGCGGCGTATTTCGGCCACAGATTCCGGGAAGTTGCGCACGGTGATATTGGCTTTACCCGATGGCAGCTGGCGCAGCAGTTCTTTTTTGCTGTAGCGGCTCACGTGCAGGCAGCGGAAAGAACGGCCTGGAAAGTCAGGCAGCAGCGCCGCCGACGTATACAGGTGACTGTTGGGGTGCAGCTTATCCAGGTGCAGGTGCTGCGCCAGGTAGCGGTAGGCCCCGGCTTTAAGGATGGCCGCATTGGGCTCATAGATATACTCCAGCGGATCGGTGTAGGTAACCTGAGCGGCCTCTTCGGCGGCTTTGGTGAAGGGTAGTTGCTGGGGCTGGCCGGTGGGCAGCAGGTTAACGGCCGTGCGCACAACCTGGCCAGGCTGCGGCGCAACCGGCTGTAACAAATAAAGAACCTCTTTCACCTCGTTCTGCACGGCTACTACCCACAGCTTGGCCACATGGCCCAATTGCGCCAGGGCGAGGTCAATATCCAGCATAGGCGATGTTTTCAGCAGCACGGAATCCGCTTTGGAGAACAGCTGCGGAAGCAGGTTAAGTATGTCCGGTTCACAGTCCTGCAGCAGGTGGAGCTTTTCGTTGCTGTTGCCGCGCCGCGCGGGGTCCAGGTACAGGATAGTGGCTTTACCTGTAAAGTGCTGCAGAAATTCCTCGGCCGTGGTATTCATACTTTGGATGTTGGCTGCCTGCAGCAGCTTAAAATTATAGCTTGCAATGGCCTGCAGTTCCGGGTTCTGTTCCACGTGCATCACCTGCCCAAAGCGTTTGGCAAAGTATAAACAGTCTACTCCAAAGCCGCCGGTCAGGTCTGCCAGCAGCTCGCCCTGCACAAGCGAGGCTTTAAAAGCGGCTGTTGCTTCCGAGGAGCTTTGCTCTACCGATAACGTAACCGGGAAGATCACATCAGGGTTTGCCGCCCAGGTGGGGAGCTTGCCCGCTGCTTTCTGGCGGGCCTGTATCTGCTGTACCAGTTCCAGCACCGGCAACTGCGGGTAGCGCCGCGCCTGCAGCATCAGTTGGGCCACATCCTGGTGCTGGTGCTCCTCTATAAACTGCTTTTCCTGCGGGGTAAAAATGCGTAAGGCCACGTGCTGTCCATTTTTCTTTGTGCAAAGATACCCATTTTAAAACGCGGTTGCCTGACAAGGATTATTGTTTAATTAAAAACATAAAAAGTTAAACAAAATAATTGCTGCCGGGTTCTTCCAGTAGTTTAATCTTCTTTCATTTAAACCGTTATACTTTCATTGCTATGAGAAACTGGTCAAAACTCTTGCTGCTGGCTGTACTGCCGGTGCTCCTTTTTACGCGTTGCGACGACAACGATGATGACGACGACATGATGCGCATGGCGCAGGTCATGGTGGTGCATGCCTCGCCTGATGCGCCGGGCGTAGACCTGCTGGTGGATAATACCAAAGTGAACGCCTCGGCGCTGAACTACCCCGACAACACCGGCTACCTGGCGGTGGCTGCCGGCAACCGGAACATTAAAGTGAATGCCGCCGGTACCTCCACCACGGTGATCGATGCTGATGTGCCGCTTTCCGAAAATAAAAGCTATACGATCTTTGCGGCCAATACCCTTGCCGACATAATGCCGGTGGTGCTCGAAGATGACCTGACCATGCCTGCCACCGGCAAAGCCCACGTGCGCTTTGTGCACCTCTCGCCGGATGCCCCGGCCGTGGACATTGCTGTGAAGGACGGCCCGGTGCTGTTCCCGGACAGGAGTTTTAAATCAGCCACTGCTTTTACCCCGGTAGATGCCGGCACCTATACCCTGGAGGTGCGGCTGGCCGGAACAGAGAATGTGGTGCTCACCGTGCCCGACGTGCAGCTGCAGAACGGCAAGATCTATACTGTGTTTGCAAGAGGGTTTGTAACGCCGCCATCCGGCAACAACAACAGCCTGGGCGCTGAAGTGATCGTGAATAAGTAAACTGAAAAAGGATAGGAGCAGGCCCGGCTATTCCGGGCCTGCTTTTTTATGTGTAGTGGCGGCTGGCAGGTAGGCGAGCACTAAAATTGTTGTTTCGCAACAAATTGCGTATTTTTGGGTTATAATTCGAAAAAACGATTGAGCATGGTAGAGACATATCTGAAATACAAAGTAAAAGATATCGCACTGGCCGAGTGGGGCCGCAAAGAAATTAGACTGGCTGAGGCCGAGATGCCGGGCCTGATGGCGATCCGTGAGGAATATGGCCCCAGCAAGCCGCTGGCCGGCGCTCGTATTGCCGGTTGCCTGCACATGACCATTCAAACGGCAGTGCTGATCGAAACGCTGGTAGAACTGGGCGCGGAAGTGACCTGGTCTTCCTGCAACATCTTTTCTACCCAGGACCACGCTGCCGCGGCGATTGCTGCTGCCGGCATTTCGGTGTATGCCTGGAAAGGCATGAACGCCGAGGAGTTTGACTGGTGCATTGAGCAGACCCTGTTCTTTGGCGAAGACCGCAAGCCTCTGAACATGATCCTGGACGATGGCGGTGACCTGACCAACATGGTGCTGGACACGTATCCGGAGTTGGCTGCGGGCATCAAAGGCCTGTCGGAAGAAACGACTACCGGCGTACACCGTCTGTATGAGCGCATGAAGAACGGCACCCTGCCGATGCCTGCCATCAACGTGAACGACTCGGTTACCAAATCCAAGTTCGATAACAAGTATGGCTGTAAAGAATCACTGGTAGATGCGATCCGTCGTGCCACCGATGTGATGATGGCCGGTAAAGTAGCGGTTGTGGCTGGTTACGGTGATGTGGGCAAAGGTTCTGCTGCTTCGTTGCGTGGTGCCGGTGCCCGTGTAATTGTAACCGAAATTGACCCGATCTGTGCACTGCAGGCTGCGATGGATGGCTTTGCCGTGAAGAAAATGGCTGATGCAGTAAAAGAAGCCGACATTGTGGTGACTGCTACTGGTAACAAAGACATCATTACCGAAGAGCACTTCCGCGCACTGAAGGATAAGGCGATTGTTTGTAACATTGGCCACTTCGACAACGAGATCGATATGGCCTGGCTGAACAACAACTATGGCCACACCAAAGACACGGTGAAGCCGCAGGTAGACCTTTATAACATCGAAGGAAACGACATTATTATACTGGCCGAAGGCCGACTGGTAAACTTAGGTTGCGCCACCGGTCACCCGTCTTTCGTGATGTCTAACTCCTTCTCGAACCAGACACTGGCGCAGCTGGAGATCTGGCTCAACGGCGATGCTTACGAAAACAAAGTATATACTTTACCTAAGCACCTGGACGAAAAAGTAGCTCGCCTGCACCTGGGCAAGATCGGGGTAGAACTGGACGTGCTGCGGCCGGACCAGGCGCAGTATATCGGTGTGGAAGTAGAAGGACCTTTCAAGCCGGAATATTACAGATACTAATTTCTGAAGAAATAAGGCAGAAGGTATATGCGCTTCTGCCACGCTTAAACACAAGGGGCCGGTGCAGCAATGCGCCGGCCCCTTGTGTTTAAGTATAACTGCTATCCAAAACCCTGGAGGCCGGGCTGTATAAACGTATCTTTCCCACCTCCGGATAACGGGCGTTAGCCGGAAAATGGGAAGCGTGCGGAAAGGAGGTTAAAGAAAGTAAGTATGCCTCATATAATATTGAACCGCGACATCAACGTTTTCTTGTAAGACTTGCCGATGGGGATATCTCCTTTGGCAAATACGACCGAGTTTTCTTCCAGCGCCTCTATCTTGTCCAGGTTGGCGATGTAGGAACGGTGCACTCGCACAAAGTTCTGGGAGGGCAGTTTCTGCTCCATATCCTTTAATGTAGAGCTGACAAGGTACTTCTGATCGGCCGTAACGATAAAGGAGTAGTTGTCATAGGCTTCTACCCACAGGATATCACTGTAGTGCACTTTAATGATGCGGTGCTTTACTTTTACGAAGATGTAATCGGCGGCTACTTCTTGTTCTTTTGTGGATTGCTGCATGCCGTCTATTTCTTTTCCATTAGTATGATGACTGGTATTGTCGTGTTTGTATAAAGCAATTTCGATAGCGGAGCGCAGGCCTTTCTCGTCAAACGGCTTCACCAAAAAGCCATCCGGCTCGGTTTTCTTGGCCCTGTCCAGCGTTCCTTTGTCGGCGTAGGCGGTCAGGTAAATGAACGGGATATTGAATTCCTGGCGGATGCGGTGACCAATTTCTACGCCATCTGCCTCGCCCCGCAGGTTAATGTCGAGCAGCACCAGATCCGGCTGGGTTTCCCGGATCATGTCGAGGGTATCTTCACCGGTATCTATTGCGCAGATTTCATAGCCCAGTTCCTTCAGGCTTGCGGCAATATCCTCGGCAATGATGACCTCGTCTTCTGAAATAAGGATTTTTGGTTTCGTCATAGCATTTAGAGCATACGAGAATAATTAAATTATGATGGCAAAACAAAATGTAATGTTGATTTTGTACCATTGTTATTTTCAAAGTACATCTCTCCCTTTAACTTTCTGCTGAGCGTTGAAACAAGCTGTAAGCCAAACGACTGGCTTTTACGGCTGGCAAAATCATCGGGTAAACCTTTCCCGTTGTCGGCAACTACTAACGTATAATGCTGGTTATCGTTATACTTCAACGACACCCACAAAGCGCCGTTATGCTCATTTGGAAATGCATACTTCAATGAATTGGATACAAGTTCGTTTACGATCAGCCCTAACGTAATGGCTGAATCTATGTCTGTTTTTATAGGCAAAATCTGCAGGTGTAAGGCTATTCTGGCCGGGTCAATGCCATAGGCTGCATACAGGCTCTCGCAGATACCTTTAAAATAATCTTCCAGGTCGATCTGCCCCAAGTCATCATGGCGATAGAGGCGCTCGTGCAAAATAGCCATCGACCGCACGCGGCTTTGGATGGCCCGCATCACATCCCGGGTCTGTGGGTCTTCCACATGCCGGGCCTGCAGGTTCACCAGGCTGATCACGATCTGTAGGTTGTTTTTTACGCGATGGTGAATCTCCTGCAGCAGGGTTTCTTTTTCCAGGTTCTTGCGCTCCAGCATGGTGGTCCGGTGGCGCACCTTCATCTCCAGCAGGCTGTTCATCTTCACCAAGTTCTGCTCGCGCAGGCGCACCACACTTAGTATAATGCCAGCCAGCACCAGGAGCATGAGCCCGATAAACCATTCGCGGCGCCAGATAGGTGGCACAATGGTAAAGGTATAGGTAAGCGGCTGCGGCGTCCAGATCCCGTCGCCATTGCGGGCCATCAGCTCGAATGTATACTTGCCTGGGCCCAGGTTGGCATAGGTGGCATATGTTTGCCGGGTTACTGCCGACCATTGCTCTTCGTTTCCTACCAGCCTATACTTGTACCGTACCTCGGTCGGGGACGAGAGGCTGATGCCATGGAAACTGAAGGTGACATGGTTCTGGTTAAAAGGCAGGTGCAGCTTAAGGGGCAGGCCGGAGGCAGAATCGGTTTTATATCCAAGCTTGCGCCACTCGGTAGGCTTTTGGTAGAGCAGAATGTCGGTTAGCAGCAGTTGCGGACACTCCTTGTTCGGTCGGTCCAGCTGCGGGAGGTACTTGGTCAGGCCCTTGGCCGTACCAAACCACATCGTACCGTCAGGCGTCTGGGTAATGGCGTTATACCCTACCTCGATGCCGCGGAAGCCATCCTGGTAGGAGAACACGCGGTAGCTGAGTTTGCGCTTGCGGCGCAGCGAATCCAGCTGTATTTTGAGCAGGTTGCGGCTGGTACCCACCCACAGGTTGTCGGCTGTATCTACATACAGGTTCCGGACCCCTTCGTTTGGCAACCCCCAGCCCGAATTGACCAGGTAGGAATCCTTTGCAGCGCGCAGCACCACAATCCCAAAGTTAAAGGCGCCGAAGTATAAATTGCCCGTTTTATCTTCTGCCATAGCCGTGACCTCCTCCATGGGGTAAGCGCTTAATTCGGGGGGACGTTGCAGTTTGCCGCTTACCAGCCGGTACACGCCCGACTCGGTGCCGAACCACAGGTTGTTTTTACGGTCATTGAGGATACAGAATACGCGCTGCGGGCTATCCGCTGTACCTGTTGTTACCTGCCGGAAGGTATTTCCTGTTCGGGTAGCGACGCCATTGGCGGTGGCAAACCACAGGTTTCCGGCCGAGTCGGGCATGCACTGGTAAATGGTGTTGGAAGGCAGCCCGTCGGCAACGGTATAGTGGCGTACCGTTTTGGGGGTCAGGTTCCAGAGGCCGTTGCTGGTGCACACCCATACATTGTCGCTGTTCTGCACCCACATGTTATACAAGGTGGTGCCGACAGGCCATACATCGGTATAAAGCCAGTTAAGCTTGTTGCCGTCCTGCACATAGGCCGCATGCCCATCGTCGGTGCCCAGCCATACGCGCCCGTGCATGTCCTGGGCCAAGGCTGTTACCCGCGATTCAGTATTGCCGGCAAAATCAAAGTAATGGACAAACCAGGGCGCTTTATACTGCTGCAGGCCGTAGCCATCGGTACCAATCCAGACGTTGCCTTCGGTATCAGAGGCCAGTGCTGTGACGTGGTTGGTCCGAAGCCCGTTTTGCCGTGTGATATGGGTGATGCTGTCGTTGCTGAGCTTGAGCAGGCCGTCTGTTGTTAAGCCGATCCACAGGTTGCCGTACTGGTCTTGGGTAAAACTGCTAACCGCCGGGGAAGAAACGGAGCGGGGCAGGCGCTGGCGGGTAAGTTTGCCCTTGCTGATGCGGGCAAGGCCTTGCTGGGTACCCACCCATACCTGGCCCTGGTGCAGCAAGAGGCTGGTAATGCTGTTACTGCCCAGGTCGCTGTTCGCTGCCGTGTAATGCCGAGGCTGTTTGCCAAGGGCATAAAGCCCGGCCGTTTTGCTGCCCACCCAAACCTCGCCGGCAGGGGTGGTAAGCAGCGCGGTGTAGGGCTGCAGGGGAAGTTGAGAATATAGCCGGAAGCCGTTGTCTGCTAAAAAGTACAGGCCTTTTTTGGTGGCCACCCAGATCTGCCCCGTCGCATCCTCGGCAACAGCAAGTATGCCCGTGTCGGGTAAGCTGTTAAAATGCCGGAAGTGCTGGTTTGTGTACAGGTTAAGGCCATGGTCGGACGTGCCTATCCAGAGGCGTTTGCGGCTATCCTGAAAAAGGCAGGAGATGTTGTTGCTGCTAAGTCCCTGTTGCCGGGTGTAGGTAAGAAACGTGCTGCCATCAAATTTGCTTACGCCGCCGCGGGTAGCCAGCCATAGTTGCTTTTTGTCGTCCTGCAACATGCCATTTACCTGCGACTGCGGCAGGCCGTCCTCCAGCATCCAGTTGCGGAAGTTATACTGCTGCGACCACACAGCATGTGGCGGAGCAAGCAGGCATAACAGCAAGGAAAGTCGCAGGAGGTACATCACAGCTTTTATACGTTTTACTCCGATAGCTGCAGCTTGCGGGCACCTTAACGAAGGTAGGAGGTTGTATAAAAGTTACTACGGATGTAAGACTAAAAGGTAAACAAGTAAAGGTTTGCTAAATTTTGCTAACCTCCAGAATTTCCTTGTAAACAGCTAGCGTGCGCTGGGCAGTATGCTCCTTCGAGAATTTAAGCACTTCCTGGCGGGCATTCTCCGTTAGGCTGTTGCGCAGCGTTGAGTTTTGCAGCACCTGCAGCACCTGTTGCGCCAGCAGGTCCGGGCGGCGGATGGGTGCCAGCAGGCCCGTGATGCCGTGCTTTACCATTTCCGGAATACCGCCCGCCTCGGTAGCTACCACCGGCACACTACAGGCAAAGGCATCGAGTACCGAGGAGCCCAGGCCTTCTTTCACGGTCGTGAAGAGGAAGAGATCCAGCTCCGGCAGGATTTCTTTTACATTGCTTACAAAGCCCGTGAAAATGACATCTGCTGCTAAGCCCAGAACTGCGGCATATTGCTTTATTTCCTGCTCCAAAGGGCCACTGCCAATGGCAAAATACCGGGCTTTTACCCCGCTCTCCTTTAAAAGCTTAACCGTGTCCAGGAAAGTATAATAGTCCTTGTGCTTATCTAAAGCCGAAACATTGCCAATCAGCAGGTGATCGGTGGGAATGGAGTACTTGCGCCGCAGGTAAGTGGCATTCTGGCGAGTATATTGCTCGAACGCCTCCAGGTTAATGCCGCTGTAAACAGTTACACACTTTCCGCTGTCTTTTATACTAGCGGCCATCTGTTGGCGCACGCTGTCTGAAACGCACAGAATACGCCTGATTCCGCTGTAATTGTATTTGAATTGGGAGAGTGGGTTGCGGCCGATTTCAAACTCTACCCGCCGGCTTAACACCAGTTCCGCTTTGGCGCCTAATACATGCGCCAGCACCCCCAACGTATGAGCATGGCTGGTATGCAGGTGCATCAGCTGGATGTGGTGGGAATTAACGTAGTTTTTGAGCTTTGTAGCCGAAGCAAAGGGGAAGACCTTCGAAAAAGAGAGCGTTACGTACGGAATTTGCATGCGCTGTGCATACGCCTCAAACCGGGAGCCTTTGCGGCAGCCAACAAAGTTCTCTACGCCGTGCCGCTGCAGTTCTTCTATCAGGTAAGCGGCTTGTTGCTCGCCTCCCCGCCACGTCTTTTCCGATATCAGATGCAGGATGCGCATGCTCAGGCAAGTATAAATTTTTCTTCCTGCATACGCCAGATCTTCAGGTAACGCATAAACACGCTGCCGGCGGCCAGGCAGGCAATCGTAAAACCTACTTTGCCATCCAGCACGCCCAGCTTCAGGATATACTGGCGTAGAAAACGCCCCAGCGGTTTTATAGCCAGATGAAAAAGCGTAACCTGCTTTGTTTTCCGGGCCCGGTCTTTGGCTGCAAGCCAGCTATACTCGTTCCACTTATCCAGGTAGTGGGGCAGGTCTTTGTAAGTATAATGCAGCATTTTGTGCTGCAGCGTGCCTGTGCTGCCCGGCACCTGCAGTTCCTCGTGCACATGCTTGTCGGAGTATTGGCACCTGCTCCGGTCAAAGAGGCGCACCACGGCATCGTTTCGCCAGCCACTGAAACGCACCCGCTGGCCCATAAAAAAGTTTTTGCGGAAAATGCGGTAAGCGGCATGTGTGGGAGAGCCGGTGAGCAATTGCTGTAATTCCTGCTGCAGCCCGGCTGGTATCCGCTCGTCGGCATCCAGCATCAGCACCCAGTTGTGGGTAGCTTGCGCTAAGGCCCAGTTGCGTTGGCGCGAATAATTCTCGAAGGCATGCTGCTGTATTTTTACCGGGTATCGGGCGGCAATTTCCAGCGTAGCATCTGTGCTGAACGAGTCGATTACCAGTACTTGGTCGGCCCACAGGAGCGATTCTATAGCCGCAGCTATATTTTTTTCCTCATTTTTACAGATGATAATGGCGCTAACTCCGGGCATGGCAACGTATATACACAATGGCTGTTGCTGCAAAAGTACGACAAAGCGGTATACAATTTTAAAATCCGGCTATAATTGCATCGGCCACCGCTGCCGGCAGCAACTGCGCCTAACGTGCTCAGGTATAGCACGGCCGCCTGTTTTGCGTATAGTGCAGGTATAGTAAAAAATTATGCGCTTGCCGTGAAGCCGCTGCAACCCTGCGGCGGCAAGCAGGGTATGTAATTAAAATTTCTATATTTGCGTATAATACGCGATGGCGGACTTCATTAAAGTACAAAATCCAGATAGATGAGCGATCAAACAGGGAAACAAATGAGTAAGGAGGAAAAAGATGCACGGTTTGAGGCCGAATTGCTGCCCGTGCTGGACCCTCTGTACAACTTTGCCTACAGGCTCACCCTAGACGAAGACGACGCGAACGACCTGGTGCAGGAGACATATCTGAAAGCCTACCGCTTCTTTGACTACTTTGAGCAAGGAACTAATGCAAAAGCGTGGCTGTTCCGAATCCTGAAGAACTCGTTCATAAACGAATTTCGAAAAAAGAGCAAGCAGCCGGCAAAGGTTGACTACAGCGAGGTAGAGGGGTATTATAACTCGGAAGATGTAGAAGGGGAAAGTGGCGTGGCCACCACCACCGATATGCGCACCGAAAGCGTGCAGGATCTGATAGGCGATGAAGTGGCCAGTGCCCTGAATGCTTTGCCTGTCGATTTCAGAACCGTGATCATCCTGTGTGACCTGGAAGGGTTTACGTATGAGGAGATGGCCAAAATACTGGACATTCCGATCGGAACTGTCCGTTCCCGCCTGCACCGCGCCCGAAATTCTTTGAAAGAGAAGTTAGAAAAGTATGCCAGAAGCATGGGGTATAATGATTAAAGAATTTTAAGAGTTTGAGGTAATGGAATCAAAATTTACGGAAGCTTACGAGCAGAGTGCCTCAGAGTCGGGGCATGAAACGAACTGTGAGAAGATCATAAAATTGCTGGACGCCGTCGTGGACGGAGAGGCCTCGGCAGAGGAACAGATCTTTTTCAACGGGCACATCGAAGAGTGTGTTCCCTGCTTTGAAAGCCATCAAAAGCAGAAGCTTCTCAAAGGCCTTGTCAGCGGCCACTTAAAGCGCAGGATCGTGCCGGACCGCCTGGCATTCTCGATCAAAGCTAAAATCCAAGAAACTACGGTATAACCCCTGATGCAAGGCAAAATCATCATCTTTTCGGCACCATCCGGTGCCGGCAAAACTACTATAGTAAAGCATCTGCTCAATGTCATGCCCCATTTGAGCTTCTCTATTTCGGCCTGCACCCGCGATAAGCGCGGCCGCACCGAAGAAAACGGCAAGGATTATTACTTTATCACCCCCGAAGACTTTAAGCAAAAGATTGCAAACGATGAGTTTGTGGAGTGGGAGGAAGTATACGAGGGGGCTTTTTACGGCACCCTTAAGTCCGAGATCGAGCGCATCTGGAAAAGCGGCAAGCACGTGATTCTGGATGTGGATGTGAAAGGCGGCCTAAGTATAAAGCACTTTTACAAAGAGCGCGCCCTGGCTGTGTTCGTAAAGCCTCCCTCCATCGAAGAACTGGCCAAGCGCCTCACAGCCCGCAACACCGACTCGGCCTCAAGTATTTCCAGCCGGGTTTTTAAAGCTAATTTTGAGTTAGGATTCGAAGACCAGTTCGATAAGGTGATCGTAAACGACAACCTTGAAAGAGCCTGTGCCGAGGCCGAAAAGCTGGTGCATGAGTTCCTGGCTTCCGAACCGGCCATTGTATGAAAGTAGGGCTGCTGTTTGGCTCCTTTAACCCCATCCATACCGGGCACCTGATCCTGGCCAATTACATGGCTACGAACACCGACCTGGATACCGTTTGGCTGGTTGTCTCGCCGCAAAACCCTTTTAAGCCCAGCAACACGCTGCTGCACGAGTTCGATAGGTTGCAGATGGTTACCTTGGCTATTGCCGATAATCCGAACCTGAATGTGTCTAACATCGAGTTCAGCATGCCCCGGCCCAGCTATACCATCGATACGCTCACCTACCTGCAGGACAAGTATCCAAGCTATGAGTTTGTGTTACTGATGGGCGAGGACAACCTGCCTCTGTTCCCAAAGTGGAAAAATGCCGACCGGATCCTCGAATACCACCGGGTCTATATTTACCCGCGTTCGGGCTCCGTTACCGTGGCGTTGCCGGAAATGCCCAACGTGACCTTTGTTAAAGCCCCTATACTTGATATATCTGCTACCTTTATCCGCAATTGTATCCGGGAAGAGAAAGACATCAAATACCTGGTACCCGATGAGGTAGCCGACTACATTAAAGTGCATAAACTGTACCGGTAGCTTTCCCAAAAAACAGCAGCTGCAAGGCACAAGCATCGTATAAAATAGAACGCACCCACGAAACGGTTTCGCAGGTGCGTTCTTTTTTACTGCAGTTTATATTTGCGTAGGCTAGGCCCAGGCAATGCGGCGCAGCAGAAACGATAGCGCCGCGCCGCTGGATGCCGGGCACAAGTATGGCTGCCCGTAAAATGGCCGCCCGTCCGGATTGCAAGTGCCGGGAAGCCATGCTATATTGCTGATAACTATATAGCTGCCTGATGTATACCCGACTTTTAATAAAGCCTATTTTACGATGGCCCTTGCTCTGCTGCCTGTTGCTGGCGGGGTGTGCTCCTTCAAAACCAATTGATGCCGGTGCCACTGCCGAAACCACAGCCCTGTATCAGAACCTGGGCAAGCTGGCAAAGCATCACACCCTGTTCGGACACCAGCACGCCACAGAGTATGGTCATGGCTGGGCAGGCGACAAAGACCGCTCGGATGTGAAATCGGTAACCGGTTCGCACCCCGCCGTAATCGGGGTGGACTTCAGCGGGTTTTCGGGCCGGCCGGCAGAGGAGGTGCGCCTGAACAAGGAGCGTGTGCGGCAAACAGTGATTGCTACCTACAACCGCGGCGGGGTAACCACAGCTGCCTGGCATTTTCCCAACCCGGTGTCCGGCGGTAGCTTTTACTGGGTCGATACCGTTTCGTTACCGGCCGTCAGTTACATTATTCCCGGTGGAGAAGCCCACGAGGCGTATAAACAGATCCTGAACGGCATAGGCGAATGGGCGCACACCCTGAAAGGAGCCAACGGCACGCTGGCCCCCGTCATTTTCCGGCCTTTCCATGAGTTTGACGGCGGCTGGTTCTGGTGGGGCAAACCACATGCCTCGCGCGAGGAGTTTATTGCCCTGTGGCGTTTTACAGTTGCCTACCTGCGCGACAGCCTGGATGTGCATAATTTTATCTATGCCTACTCGCCGGATAATAGATTCCGAACGGAAGCCAAATACCTGGAGCGCTACCCGGGCGATGAGTGGGTTGATATGGTGGGTATGGATAACTATGGCGACATGGGCCGCGACCGTTATGCCACTGATACGGCCGCTATGAAGCTGAAGATCCTGTCAGATTACGCCCGGAAAGCCGGCAAGCTGGCGGCTTTCACCGAAACCGGCCTGGAGTCGATACCCGATACGACCTGGTGGACGAAAACGCTTTTACAAACCATGAAACGGGAGGACCTGCACCTTTCTTACGTGCTGGTGTGGCGCAACGACACCCGCAGCCCCACGCACTTTTATGCCCCTTTTCCCGGACAGGTGAGTGTGCCTGATTTTATGCGGTTCTATCAAGACCCTTATACTTTGTTTGAAAAGGACCTGCAGCAAATTTATAAGAAGAAGAAATTTCTGGGCATTTTTTAGCGGCTACAGCAAGCACATTGTTATACCCATTTTAACCTGACATATGAAAAACAGATCTTTTATGGTGAAGGGGCTGGCAGCCTGTGCATCGGTTTTAATTTGCCTGTTCTGTCTGAGCTCCTTTAACAGGGAAGAAGTATGGACGCCGTTGCTCGACAAAAACCTTTCGAACTGGGAGATGTACTTGAGCTACCGGCACCAGGATGGCTACAAAGGCGAAATGCCGAAAGGCAAGGACGGGAAAGCGCTTGCGCCGATTGGGTACAACAAAAATGAGAACAATGTATTCTCGATGGTAGAAGAAAACGGGGAGCCGGTGCTGAAAATAAGCGGCGAAATTTACGGGTGCCTCTTTACAAAGCAGGACTTCGAGAACTACCATCTCAAGCTGAAAGTGAAATGGGGCAACAAGAAATGGGTACCCCGCACAGCAAAACTAAAGGACTCCGGTATTGTGTATCACTCCCAGGGCAAAAGCGGGGTAGATTACTGGCGCTCCTGGATGCTGGGGCAGGAGTTCCAGATCATGGAAGGGCACATGGGCGATTACTGGCCTATTGCTTCCTCGGCCATCGATGTGCGCGCTTACATTCCGGAAGGTGACATGAATACCGTAGCCAGCCCAAAGCAGCCTTTCCTGCCGCTTGGCGCCGGTTCTGATATCGGAAATTTCTGCCTGCGCAGCGAAGACCATGAAAGCCCGCCAGGCGAATGGACCGAAATCGAGCTGATCTGTTATAAGGGCAAGAGCCTGCATCTTGTGAACGGCCACGTGGTGATGGTGCTGCAGAACTCCCGTTATATGCAAAATGGCAAGCCGGTGCCGCTTACCAAAGGCAGGTTACAACTGCAAAGCGAGGCCGCAGAAGTATACTACAAAGACATCAAGATCAGGCCCCTGGCCGCGATGCCTGAAAAGTATGCCAGCCTGTTTTAAAGCCAGGCACAAGTATAGGCGCAGCAAAGTATAAACAAGTATAAAAAGGAAGCCCTTCTGATTTCTCAGAAGGGCTTCCTTTTTATCTAAAATCTAATGTCTAACATCTAAACTTACACCGTCATGATCTCTGCTTCTTTCTTAGAGAGCAGCTCGTCGATCTTCACAATGTAGGAATCGGTCATTTTCTGCACCTTGGCTTCGGCATCGCGCACGGCATCTTCGGCGGTACCTTCTTTCTGGAGCTTGCGCAGCGAGTCGTTCACATCTTTGCGGATGTTGCGGATGCTGATCTTGCCGGCTTCCGTTTCGTTTTTCACCTGCTTTACCAGGTCGCGGCGGCGCTCCTCGGTCAGGGCCGGAATGTTCAGGCGGATGGCATCAGCCTCTTGCTGCGGGTTCAGGTTCAGGTCGCTGTTTTTGATGGCTTTGTTTATCTCGCCCAGCATGTTTTTTTCCCAGGGCTTGATGAGCAGCGTGCGGGCGTCTGGCGTCATTACGTTGGCTACCTGCGAGATGGGCGTTGGCGTGCCGTAATAATCCACGCGCAGGTCTTCTACCATGGCAGGCGAGGCCTTGCCGGCGCGGATCTTGATCAACTCGCTGCCCGTATGCTGCACCGCTTTCTGCATCGACTCTTCTGCTTCGCTCAGGTAAAACTGAATTTCTTCCGTCATATCAATTGTAGCTTAATAGGATTCTGATAAAACTAATAAGTATGGTTTGTGCAAAAGTATTAAAAATTGCCGGATTTCTGATTGGCCTCTTCCTGCTGCAACTTCGTCATGGTTTCTTCCATGGCTTCGGCAATATCATCCATCGACACCAGCGTGCCGATCGACTCGCCTTCTACCAGGCGCTTCAGGTTGCCGGGCTTGTTCATGTTAAAGACTACAATGGGTAAGTTATTTTCTTTGCAAAGCGTAAAGGCGGTCATGTCCATTACGTTCAGGCCTTTTTCAAACACATCTTTGAACGAGATGTTGGAGTAGAATTCGGCATCCGGGTTTTTCTCCGGGTCGGCCGAGTAAATGCCGTCTACGCGGGTTCCTTTTAATACCACGTCAGCCTCGATCTCAATAGCACGCAGCGATGCGGCAGAGTCGGTGGTAAAGTATGGGCTGCCAATGCCGGCGCCAAAGATCACCACGCGGTTTTTCTCGAGGTGGCGTACGGCGCGGCGGCGGATGTAAGGCTCGCATACCTGCTGGATGTTGAGACCGGAGAGCAGGCGGGTATAAACGCCCAGTTTCTCCATGGCACTCTGCAGCGCCATACTATTGATAACGGTAGCCAGCATGCCCATGTAATCGCCCTGCACGCGGTCCAGGCCCACTTGCTCGGCCTGCACGCCTCTGAAAATGTTACCGCCGCCAATGACAACAGCTACCTGCACCCCCATTTGCGCAATTTCTTTAATCTCTTCGGCATACTTGAGCAGCCTGTTGGAGTCGATGCCATACTGCTGATCTCCCATTAGCGCCTCGCCGCTTAGCTTTAACAAAATTCTTTTATACTTCACGGTATCTATTGTATTGGTTATGGTTCTGGTTTACACAAAAAACGGCCACCGTGGCAGCCGCTCTCATTATACGCACACTTTAAAAAAGAATCAGGACCTGGTTTTTTTCCACGTTTTGCCTTACCTGTACTTTGATTTCCTTCACAACGCCGTCGCCGGGTGATTTGAGGATGTTCTCCATCTTCATTGCTTCCAGGATCATGATCGGGTCGCCTTTTTTTACTTCCTGGCCGGGTTTCACTTTTATTTCCAGTATAAGGCCCGGCATGGGAGCCTTTACGTCATTCACCTTCTGTATGTTGGCATCGCTCATGCCCAGTTGGTCGAGCAGTAAATCAAAACGATCTTTGACGCGTATGGTGTGCGTGGTGCCGTTTATTTTAAAAGTAAACGTTTTGGCCTGATAGTCTGCCTGCACCACTTCTGCCGTATAGGACTTATTATCCTTTAAAATATGAAAGGTACGGGGGCCGATAGGTGAAATGTCCCAGTTAAACGGAGTGCCATCCAGCAGGATCGCGTCTTTCTGCAGCTCAACCTGCCATGCTTTACCGTTTGGGGTGGTTACCTGGAGCATCTTTCGTGTGTTGGTTCAGACCTTAAAGTTAAAGGTTTTCTCAGAGTATTTTTAGAACTTGACCTCAAAATTAAAAACTATCCCGCATGAATCATAGATTTTTGAGTGCTGTAAGCCTGGCTGCTACCATGGCTTTTCTGGTAAGCTGCAATGCCAGCAAAGGCGTGAGTGAAAGCAGCAAGGTGCCGGCCGCCACTACGACCCATGTAGCCGCCCCGGCTGACAGCGTGCCTGCCTGGGCACCCAAAAAATTTGCCTTTAACCCCAGCCGCACCCTGGAAAACGACCTGCTGCACACCACCCTGCGCGTTAGCTTCGACTGGCAGAAACAATATCTGAACGGCACTGCCGAGATCACGGCCAAGCCCTGGTTCTATCCGCAAAATACCCTGGTGCTCGACGCCAAAGGGTTTGATATACACGCCGTGAGTTTGCTGAAAGGTACCGACGGTATGCCCCTCAAGTATGACTACAACGGCCAGCAACTCACCATCCACCTCGACAAGACCTATACCCGCAACGACAAGTATGTGGTGGAGATTAGTTATACTGCCAAACCAAACGAACTGCCGGCTGGCGGCAGCACCGCCATTACCGAAAACAAGGGCTTATACTTTATCAACCCGCTGAAGCAGGACCCCGACAAGCCGCAGCAGATCTGGACCCAGGGCGAAACGGAAGCAAACTCGGCCTGGTTCCCCACCACCGACTCGCCAAACGAGCGCATGACACAGGATGTCTATATTACTGTCGATCCGAAGTTTACGACCCTGTCGAACGGCGCTTTTGTGTACTCCCGCAAAAATGCCGATGGCACTAAAACCGATTACTGGAAGCAGGAGCTGCCTGCTGCGCCCTACTTAACTATGCTGGCGATAGGGGAGTTTGCAGTAGTAAAAGACAAGTGGCGCGACAAAGAAGTCAATTACTATGTGGAGCCTGCCTATAAGGGCACCGCTAAAAAGATCTTCGGCCATACCTCCGAAATGATGGAGTTCTTCTCTACCAAGCTGGGCGTGGCTTACCCCTGGGCCAAGTATGCGCAGGTGGTGGTGCGGGATTTTGTGTCGGGCGCCATGGAAAACACGTCGGCCACGGTGTTGATGGAAGATCTGCAACTGAACGAGCGCGAGCTGCTGGATAAGAACTGGGACGGCATTATTGCGCACGAGCTGTTTCACCAGTGGTTCGGCGATTATGTAACCACCGAGTCCTGGGCAAACCTGCCGCTCAACGAGTCGTTTGCCAACTATTCGGAATACCTGTGGGCCGAGCATAAATTCGGCCCCGATGAGGCGGCTTACCTGCAGCGCGATGAGCTGGACCAGTACCTGGACGAGGCGCAGACAAAACGCGAACCCCTGATCCGCTACTACTACAAAGACCGCGAAGACATGTTCGACAGCCACTCCTACGCCAAAGGAGGACGTGTGCTGCACATGCTGCGCAAGCTGGTTGGCGACGATGCCTGGTGGGCGTCGCTGAACCTATACCTGACGCGCAACAAATTCACCGCTGTGGAAATAGCCGAACTGCGCATGGCGTTCGAGGACGTGACAGGCCGCGACCTGATGTGGTTCTTCGACCAGTGGTTCGCCAAGCCCGGCCATCCGGAGCTAAAAGTAACGCATACGTATCAGAACGGGCAACTGGCCCTGCATGTGGTGCAGCAGCAGGATACCACCTACATGCCCGTGTACCGGCTGCCGTTGCAGGTAGCAGTATGGGCAAATGGCAAGCGCACCGATTATCCGATCGTGATCGAAAAGGCCGACCAGACCTTTACTTTCCAGGTGCCTGCGCAGCCGCAGCTGGTGCTCTTTGATGCCGAAAACCAATTGCTGGGCACCGTAACCGATGATAAATCACAACAGGAGCTGCTCTTCCAGTTTAATAACACGAAAGGCTATGCTACTAAAATAGAAGCCATGGAAAAGCTGCAGGACAAGCTTCCGGATCCAGAAGTGGTAGAAATGCTGCAGACAGCCCTGAAAAGTGATTACTGGCGACTGCGCAGCGCAGCCATTAACATTTTGAGCAACCTGAAAGCAAACGAGGCTACTGTAGTGGAAGGCGAGATCCAGCGCATGGCGCAGCAGGATAAGCAGGGCGCAGTGCGGGCCGATGCCATACTTGCGCTGGCCGGATGGGGAGGCGCCAAGTATAAAAACCTCTACGAACAGGCTCTGAAAGACAGCTCGTACCAGGTAGCCGCTTCGGCTATACTTGCCTATGCCGGCACCGGCGCCCCGGATGCTAAAGCCCGCCTGGCCCAGTTTGACCAGGAGAAAAGCGACGACATCATCCTGTCGCTGGCAGCTTATTATGCCGTGCAGGGCGGCCCCGAGAAGTATGACTGGTTTATGAAACAGCTCCGCCAGACAAAAAGCGGTACTTTATACTTTGTACTTCAGAGCTTTGGCGCCTATTTAGCCGGAAACAACAATGCCAACCGACCGGAAGCCATTGCCTTGCTGGCCGATATTGCGCAGAACAACAACATCTACCAGGTGCGGGGCTCTGCTTACCAGGCGCTTATGGTGCTGTCGGAGCAGCCCCAAATACAGGAACTGCTAAAGAAGATCAGGGAAAACGAGAAGGATGAACGGTTGCTGGAGATGTATAAGTAATCACCATTCCATCCTGAACGAAGTGCCATACTTCGTTCAGGATTACACTTCCGAGCAGCGAGCAAAGGCTTAAGGCGGCCATAGGCAAAACAGGATCGTAGAAAGAAGGGCGAATACTTACCATCTTAAACCGCTATGCGTTTGCCCTCTGGAATCAGTCTGAAAAGTATCTTTTTTGCCTTGCTCTCCGGGTTCGTGGTGCTTTCTTCCTGTTGCAAGGCGCAGGAAAGCTACGGCACCCGGTTTCTTTCCCTGCAGAAGGTGATAAAACTCCCCGGCGTTAGCGGCCGCATCGATCACCTGGCCGTGGATACAGCGCATCAGGTCGTATACCTGGCGGCCCTGGGCAACAACACCGTAGAGGTAATCGATCTTTCCAAAGGAGAAGTGGTTCATACCTTTAAAGGATTAAATGAGCCGCAGGGAGTTGCATACCTGCCCCGGACAAATGCGGTTTTTGTCGCGAATGGGGGGAATGGCATCTGTACCTTCTATGATGCCAAAACCTACAAACAGGTGGCGGCGCTGGACTTAGGAGAGGATGCTGATAATGTGAGCTATTTGCAGGCTGATCAGACTATTTATGTCGGGTATGGGAATGGCGGGATTGCAATGATCGATGCAGGAACCATGAAAGTGCTCGGAACCATCCGGCTTTCAGGTCATCCCGAGGGCTTTGTAATAGATCCGCTCACAAAGAAAATATGGGCCAATGTGCCCGATGCAAGCGTTGTGGCAGTGCTGGACGGTAAAAACAGCAAGGCCCTTGATGCGTGGAAAATAAAGTCGCCATTAGGCTGTTACCCGATGGCATACAGCAGCCGCGATCACCGCCTGTTCATTGGCGGCAGAACACCTCCCAGCTTACTTGTACTGGATAGTGAGACAGGCAGGAAGATAACCCAACCGCCCTGCGTAAGCGATGCCGATAACGTTTTTTATGACACAGCCTCTAAAAGAATCCTGGTCAGCGGAGGCGGCGGCTACGTCGATCTCTTTCAACAGCAAAAGGCAGATCGCTACACGCAAATTGCACATGTTGCGACACGCCCAGGGGCCCGTACTTCGTTATGGGTGCCGGAATGGAAAGAACTACTGGTAGCGGTACCAGCGCACAAAGGGCAGCCGGCAGAATTATTGGTTTATAGTATGAATGATTGAAGCACAAAAAGCCAAACTGCCTGCTTTTTTTAAGTATGTTAAAGGAGCACGCGTTGGAAAAGCCATGCTGGTTTTGTAGGAATTGAGGCGATTAAGCTATTCCGCCTGTAAATGGGTAGAAGTATAAACGGCAAGGTGTATTCCGCTAGTCATTGGTTGCCTGTTACTCTTTGTCCTGCAGCCAGGGGCTTCACGAAGCAGAAGAAGATGAGCTTTGGGGAGAAGGTAAAAGGAAGGCAGGCGACCGCACCAGCCAAAGGGCCATTGCTTGATACGAACCTATCCCCAGAGGAAACGAGCTTGGAATGCCGCCATATTAGGTGCAGACTGGCAAAAGCCATAAACAATGTAACAAGTCAAAGGAAAGCTTCCTCTTGCTTTATTCCTTCTATCCGAAAAAGTATAAAGTTCTCAAAACGAAGGTTCCAACGCACTTAAAGCTAGTTTTAAAAGCCAGCCGATAGGATTAAAGAGCAGCTTTAAAACATGCGTATCGTAATTTTTTTCACTTTTTTTGAGAGAATATTTGACAGGTAAGAAAAAGCGCTTAATTTTGCATCTCCTTAGAACAAAGACGGGTTCTGAAGCCAGCGGTTTTAAGGGAAATGTTCTGCTGATTTACTGTAAAATTAGCGTTTGGGGAGATTCCAGAGCGGCCAAATGGAACGGACTGTAACTCCGTTAGTGTAAACTTTCGCAGGTTCGAATCCTGCTCTCCCCACGAACTGAATTTTGAATGACTGAATGAGTGAATGATTTTGAATTATTCACTCATTCAAAATTTCTAAATGCAGCATTAAAAGAAAGCGGGAGTAGCTCAGTTGGTAGAGCGATAGCCTTCCAAGCTATAGGTCGCGAGTTCGAACCTCGTCTCCCGCTCGTAGAAATTTAAAGAAGAGATTAAGCTTAACTTACGGGTTTTGTCAGGGAGGAATTTCATCTAGATGAATTTCCTTTTTATTGTAAGTTAAGATTTAGGCGCTTCGGAAAGTTTTAAGCCGACGTAGCTCAGGGGTAGAGTACTTCCTTGGTAAGGAAGGGGTCGTGGGTTCAATTCCCATCGTTGGCTCAAAGTCCGTTACGTGTTTTTAAAAAAGCGCAACATAAACTTAAACGTTTTAACCTTAATTTAATATCATACAATGGCTAAAGAATCATTTGACCGTTCCAAACCGCACGTAAATATCGGTACTATTGGTCACGTTGACCACGGCAAAACTACTCTTACAGCTGCTATCACTACAGTGTTGGCTAAAAAGGGTCTGGCTGCTCTTCGTGACTTCTCTTCAATTGACAACGCTCCTGAGGAAAAAGAAAGAGGTATTACTATCAATACTTCTCACGTAGAATACGCAACAGAAAACCGTCACTATGCACACGTTGACTGCCCAGGTCACGCTGACTATGTGAAGAACATGGTTACTGGTGCTGCTCAGATGGACGGCGCTATCCTGGTAGTAGCTGCAACTGACGGACCAATGCCACAAACTCGTGAGCACATCCTTCTTGCTCGTCAGGTAGGTGTTCCTCAGCTGGTAGTATTCATGAACAAAGTGGACATGGTAGACGATCCGGAGCTTCTTGAGCTGGTGGAGATGGAAATCCGTGAACTGCTTTCTTTCTATGATTTCGATGGTGATAACATTCCTGTAATCCAGGGTTCTGCTCTTGGTGGCCTGAACGGCGACGAGAAGTGGGTGAAAACTATCGAAGAACTGATGGATGCTGTTGATAGCTGGATTCCGATCCCTGCTCGTCTGACAGACCTTCCATTCCTGATGCCAGTAGAGGACGTGTTCTCTATCACAGGTCGTGGTACTGTAGCTACAGGCCGTATCGAGCGTGGTGTAATCAACTCTGGTGAGCAGGTTGAGATCCTGGGTATGGGTGCTGAGAACCTGAAGTCAGTAGTAACAGGTGTTGAGATGTTCCGCAAGATCCTTGACAGAGGAGAAGCTGGTGACAACGTAGGTCTGTTGCTGCGTGGTATTGAGAAAACCGATATCCGTCGTGGTATGGTTATCTGTAAGCCAGGTTCAGTGAAGCCGCACATGAAGTTCAAGGCTGAGGTTTACGTTCTTTCGAAAGAAGAAGGTGGTCGTCACACGCCATTCTTCAACAAGTACCGTCCACAGTTCTACTTCAGAACCACAGACGTTACAGGTGAGATCATGCTGCCAGAAGGCGTAGAGATGGTTATGCCTGGTGATAACATCACTATCGAGGTAAACCTGATCAACAAGGTTGCCATGGAAAAAGGTCTGCGTTTTGCGATCCGTGAGGGTGGTAGAACAGTAGGTGCCGGCCAGGTAACTGAAATCCTTGACTAATATTATATTACAAACCCGTTCTCAGAAGATTTTTTGAGAACGGGTTTGTTTTTTTAAAAGGAATACCTAAATTTGCACTCCATTTAGCAAAAAGTGGCGTGCATTTTTTTACGGGTGTAGCTCAATTGGTAGAGTAGTGGTCTCCAAAACCATTGGCTGGGAGTTCGAGTCTCTCCACCCGTGCAATTTTAACCTTCTGGTAAAGCGAAGTATGAGCAAGATTAGCAGCTATATTAACGAAACAGTAGAGGAAATGAAATCGAAGGTTTCATGGCCTAGCTACCCTGAATTGCAGAGCAGCTCTATATTGGTACTGATTGGCTCCCTGATTTTTGCGCTCATAGTTGGTGTGATGGACTTTGCGTTCGATTCGACATTGACGTGGTTTTACAACCAGTTTTAAAGAAACCCATGGCTGACTTAAAGTGGTATGTAGTTCGCGCTGTAAGTGGACAGGAAAAGAAAGCGAAGGCTTATCTGGAAAATGAAGTGATCCGCCAGAACCTTGGGGAGTATGTTCCGCAGGTGTTGATCCCGGCAGAGAAAGTATACGAAATGCGCGCTGGCAAGAAAAGGATCAGAGAGCGCAATTTCTTTCCAGGTTATGTGCTGGTGCACGCCGACCTTTCGCATGGCGAGGCTGAGCACATCATCATCAGCACTCCGGGCGTGATTGGTTTCCTGGGTACAGAGGAGAAAGGACAAGTGAGTAAAAAGCCGGTGCCTTTGCGCCCGTCAGAAGTAAACAGGATCCTGGGCACGGTAGACGAAGCAGAAGAGCAGGCAGAAGTACTGGATACGCCGTTTATTGTAGGTGAAATGGTGAAAGTGATGGATGGTCCTTTCAGCGGTTTCTCCGGAACAGTAGAAGAGGTGTTTGAAGAACGTAAGAAGCTCAACGTGATGGTGAAGATCTTCGGAAGAAACACCCCGGTAGAGCTGAATTACATGCAAGTAGAAAAAGAATCGTAGTAAATAAATAATGGCAAAGGAAATAAAAGGTTATCTGAAACTTCAGATAAAGGGAGGTGCCGCGAATCCATCGCCACCGGTTGGACCTGCACTTGGTTCTAAAGGTCTTAATATCATGGAGTTCTGCAAGCAGTTTAATGCCAGAACACAGGATAAGCCTGGGCAAGTGTTACCAGTATTGATTACAATGTACGCAGATAAGTCCTTCGACTTCGTGGTGAAAACTCCACCTGCTCCTGTATTGTTAATGGATGCTGCTAAGATCAAGGGTGGTTCGAAAGAGCCAAACCGTAACAAAGTAGGTTCAGTAACCTGGGATCAGATCAGAGAGATTGCAGAAACGAAAATGCCTGATCTAAATGCTTTCAAAGTAGAAGCCGCTATGAGACAAGTAGCCGGTACTGCCAGAAGCATGGGCATTACAGTGTCTGGTAACGCTCCGTGGAACGAATAATTAGCTGAAGGATATGGCGAAGATTTCAAAGAAAAGGAAAGCAGCTTTAGAGAAAGCTGACCTTACAAAAGAGTATGCTTTAGCAGACGCAGCCGGTGTCGTAAAAGAGATTACGTACACTAAATTTGATGCCTCTGTGGATATCGACGTGCGCCTGGGTGTAGACCCGCGTAAGGCCGACCAGATGGTACGTGGTATTGTTACCCTGCCCCATGGTACTGGTAAAGATATCAAAGTTCTTGCCCTGGTTACTCCTGACAAAGAGCAGGAAGCAAAAGATGCCGGTGCCGACTTTGTAGGACTGGATGATTACATTCAGAAAATCGAAAAAGGATGGACGGATGTGGACGTGATCATCACGATGCCTGCCGTTATGGCCAAAGTAGGTCGCTTAGGTCGTATTCTGGGCCCGCGTAACCTGATGCCAAACCCGAAGTCTGGTACTGTTACACAGGATGTAGCGAAAGCTGTAAAAGAGGTAAAAGCCGGTAAGATCGACTTTAAAGTTGACAAATTCGGTATCATCCACACCAGCGTTGGCAAAGTATCTTTCTCTGCAGAGCAACTGGCCGCTAACGCAGCGGAAGTAATTCAGACCCTGACTCGTTTGAAGCCTGCTTCTGCAAAAGGAACTTACATCAGGAGCATCACGTTGTCCAGCACCATGAGCCCCGCTGTAACAGTAGACAAGAATTTAGCTATCTAAGAACATGACCAGGGAAGAAAAAGAGATAATCGTACGGGACCTGAGCGAGAAGTTAGCTAACACTAACTACTTCTACATCACTGATGCTTCTACGATGAGTGTTGCAGGCATCAACGCATTCAGGAGATTGGCATTCGATCGTGGCATCGAGTACAAAGTATACAAGAACACACTTATCAAGAAAGCATTAGATACGCTGGATGCTGATACATCAGCCCTTGATGGTGTGTTGAAAGGCGCTTCCGGCATCCTGTTTTCAACTGAGTCAGGAAATGCCCCGGCTAAACTGATCCAGGACTTCAGAAAGAAAGGCAATGCGCTTCCGCTTCTGAAAGGTGCCTTTATCGATGCAGGCATCTATGTAGGCGACGAGCAGCTTGACGCCTTAACGAAGGTGAAATCGAAAGCAGAGGTAATCGCTGATGTGATCGCAATGCTTCAGTCTCCAGCTAAGAACGTTATTTCTGCTCTCCAGAGCAGCGGTGGCAAACTGGCCGGTATTCTGAAGACCTTATCTGAAAAAGAATAATTTAAAAACGTAATCAATAAGTAACTTTTAATTTCAATAAAAATGGCAGATTTGAAAGCATTCGCTGAGCAGTTAGTAAACTTAACTGTTAAAGAGGTTAATGAACTAGCTACTATTCTTAAGGACGAGTATGGCATCGAGCCTGCTGCTGCTGCTCCAGTAATGGTTGCTGGTGGTGGTGGTGCTGAAGGAGGAGCTGCTGCAGAAGAACAAACTTCTTTTGACGTAATCCTTAAGTCAGCAGGTGCCTCTAAACTAGCGGTTGTTAAGCTGGTAAAAGAATTGACTGGTCTTGGTCTGAAAGAGGCTAAAGAATTAGTTGATAGCGCTCCTAAGCCTTTGAAAGAAGGTGTGGCGAAAGACGAAGCAGATTCTTTGAAGAAATCATTGGAAGAAGCTGGTGCTGAAGTAGAGGTTAAATAATCTCACTTACCAACATACCGAGAACAGGTAGACCTGGCAGATTCGTCAGGTCTTTTCCTGTTTGTATATGGATTCAAAATTAATTTGAATTCTTTTTTGCCCACAGTTGTTTTGGACTCTGTGTGCACATAACTGATTTTAAACGTAAAATTCCAAGGCTTTGGCTAAGAATAAGACGACAGAAAGAATCAATTTTGCCTCTATCAATCCTGTTATCGATTACCCTGACTTCCTAGATGTTCAGTTACAATCGTTTCAGGATTTTTTTCAGCTGGAAACCCCCGCTGAAAATAGGGCACAGGAAGGACTGTTCAAAGTATTTGCCGAGAACTTTCCAATCTCCGATTCACGCGAGAACTTCGTACTGGAGTTTATCGATTATCACATTGACCCTCCAAAATACTCTGTTGATGAAAGCATCGACAGGGGCTTAACCTATTCGGTACCCCTAAAGGCAAAACTGCGCCTGATCTGTAACGACGAAGACAACGAAGATTTCGAAACAATAGAGCAGGAGGTATTCTTAGGTAACATCCCATACATGACGGAAAAAGGTTCTTTCGTCATCAATGGTGCTGAACGCGTGATCGTGTCGCAGCTACACCGCTCGCCGGGTGTTTTCTTTGCGCAAAGCAAACACACGAATGGAACAAAGTTATATTCTGCCAGAATTATTCCATTTAAAGGTTCCTGGGTTGAATTCGCTACGGACGTGAACAACGTGATGTATGCTTACATCGACCGTAAGAAGAAGTTCCCTGTTACTACCTTGCTGCGTGCCATCGGGTATGGCACCGATAAAGATATCCTGGATCTGTTTGGTCTTTCGGAAGAGATACCGGCAACAAAGGCTAATTTGAAGAACGCTGTTGGCAGACGTCTGGCTGCACGTGTTTTAAGAACATGGACAGAAGACTTCGTGGATGAAGATACCGGTGAAGTTGTTTCTATTGACAGAAACGAAGTGATCCTGGAGCGTGACTCTGAAATTTCAGCCGACGATATTGACGTGATCACCAACTCCGGCGTGCAGTCTATTATCCTGCACCGCGAGAATGTGAACATTGCCGATTACGCGATTATCTATAACACGCTGCAGAAAGACAACTCCAACTCTGAGCAGGAAGCCGTAGAGCAGATCTACCGCCAATTGCGAAACACAGAGGCACCGGACGTTGAAACAGCCCGTGATATTATTCAGAAGCTATTCTTCTCTGACAAGCGGTATGACCTGGGTGAAGTAGGCCGTTACAGAATCAATAAGAAACTGGGACTGGATACCAACTGGGATGCAAAAGTACTGACCAACGAAGACATCGTGCTGATCGTGAAGTACCTGATCGGCCTGATCAACTCCAGAGCAGTAGTAGATGATATTGACCACTTGAGCAACCGCCGTGTAAGAACGGTAGGCGAGCAGTTGTATGCACAGTTTGGCGTTGGTCTGGCCCGTATGGCCCGTACCATCAAAGAACGTATGAACGTGCGTGACAACGAAGATTTCAAGCCGGTTGACCTGATCAACGCGCGTACCCTGTCTTCTGTGATCAACTCGTTCTTCGGAACAAACCAGCTGTCGCAGTTCATGGACCAGACCAACCCGTTGGCAGAAGTGACGCACAAGCGTCGTGTATCTGCCCTAGGACCAGGCGGTCTGTCAAGAGAGCGTGCCGGTTTCGAAGTACGTGACGTTCACTACACGCACTACGGTCGTCTTTGTACCATCGAAACACCGGAAGGACCGAACATTGGTCTGATCTCTTCGCTGTGCGTACACGCCCGCGTAAACCACATGGGCTTTATCGAAACACCTTACCGCAAAGTGGTGGAAGGTAAAGTAGAAACTGACGGCAGCGTAGAATACCTGACAGCAGAAGAAGAAGATACCCACCACATTGCCCAGGCCAACGCCCTGATTGATGAAGGTGGTAATTTCCTGAGCGAAAGAGTAAAAGGCCGCTTCGAAGGGGACTTCCCGGTAGAAGAGCCGAATACTTATACTTATATGGACGTGGCGCCGAACCAGATCGTATCGGTGGCAGCCTCCATGATTCCGTTCCTGGAGCATGATGATGCTAACCGTGCCCTGATGGGTTCGAACATGCAACGCCAGGCCGTACCATTACTGAAGCCGGAAGCGCCGATTGTGGGTACAGGTCTGGAAAGAAGAGCGGCTATTGACTCCAGAGCACTTGTTGTGGCTGAAGGTGACGGCGTAATTGACTTCGTTGACGCTAACAAGATTGTAGTGAAGTACGACCTGACAGAAGATGAGAAATTAGTCTCTTTTGATGCCGAGTATGTAACCTACAAACTGGTGAAGTTCAGAAGAACCAACCAGGACACCTGCATCAACCTAACGCCGATCGTGAAAACGGGCGAGCGCGTTTACAGGGGGCAGCCGCTTTGCGAAGGCTATGCCACTAACAACGGTGAGCTGGCTATCGGCAGAAACATGCAGGTAGCGTTCATGCCTTGGCAAGGGTATAACTTCGAGGATGCTATTGTTATCTCTGAAAAAGTAGTAAGAGATGACATCTTCACTTCTATCCACATTGAGGAATTCGAGCTGGAAGTTCGGGAGACCAAGCGTGGGGAAGAAGAACTGACGTCGGAGATTCCGAACGTGAGCGAGGAAGCTGTCCGCAACCTCGACGAGAACGGTATCATCCGCATCGGTGCTGAGGTGAAGGAAGGCGATATCCTGATCGGTAAGATCACACCGAAGGGCGAAACGGATCCGACGCCGGAAGAGAAGCTACTGCGTGCCATCTTCGGCGACAAGGCCGGCGATGTGAAGGATGCCTCGCTTAAGGCGCCGCCCTCACTGAATGGCGTGGTTATTGAGACCAAACTGTTCTCGCGTCCTAAAAAGGACAAGAACCTGCGTGCCAAATCCAAGAAAGAGGTTGAAGAACTGAAGGCTAAGTATGGCAAAGAGCTGACTGTCATTAAAAATGTGATGGTAGACAAGCTGGTTGGCCTGCTGGAAGGCAAAACTTCACAAGGCATCAAGCACAAGTTTGGGGATGAAATTCTGACGAAAGGCTCTAAGTTCTCTAAAAAGAACATCATCGAGGCCCTGTTCCCGGAAAAGAACCCTTACAAGGACGAGAGCAACTATGCCGTGCCGGAAGAGGTGAACATGTTCAAAGACCTGATCCTGGAGAACTGGACTGCTGACGAGAAAACCAACACAATGCTGTTGCAGCTGGTGAAGAACTATAACAAGCGACGCAACATCGTTTCGGCTCACTTTAAGCGCGAGCGGTTCACCCTGGAAGTAGGAGATGAGTTACCGGCAGGTATCGTGCAGCTGGCTAAAGTATACATCGCCAAAAAGCGTAAGCTGAAGGTGGGTGATAAGATGGCCGGTCGTCACGGTAACAAAGGTGTGGTAGCCCGTATTGTGCGCGAAGAGGACATGCCGTTCCTGGAAGATGGAACGCCAATGGACATCGTACTGAACCCGCTGGGTGTACCTTCAAGGATGAACATCGGTCAGATCTATGAAACGGTGCTTGGATGGGCTGGTCTGAAATTGGGTAGAACATATGCTACGCCAATCTTTGACGGTGCTACAGAAGAGCAGGTGCAGGCAGAACTGGCAGAGGCAGGCTTGCCAAGCTTCGGTCGTTCATACTTGTATGATGGCCTGAGCGGAGACCGCTTCGACCAACCGATCACGGTAGGTGTTATTTACATGCTGAAACTGGGTCACCTGGTAGATGATAAGATGCACGCGCGTTCTATCGGACCATACTCCCTGATCACGCAGCAGCCATTGGGTGGTAAAGCCCAGTTCGGTGGCCAGCGTTTCGGAGAGATGGAAGTATGGGCGCTGGAAGCCTTCGGTGCCTCCAACGTGCTGCAAGAGATACTGACAGTAAAATCAGATGACGTGATTGGCCGTGCGAAAGCATACGAGGCCATTGTGAAAGGTGATGTGTTGCCAAAACCAAATATCCCGGAATCATTCAACGTATTGATTCACGAGCTAAGAGGTCTGGCACTGGAAATTACACTGGAATAAAAGAAAAGCTAAGTGCGGCGGCTCCGGCCAAGTCACTTAGCTCTCTTCTTTAGGCTGGTTTTGCTGTAGAGCATATTCATTGTATCGACATTATTATAATAATATGGCATTTGCAAAAAATAAAAAATTAACTCAGGACTTTTCCAAAGTAACGATAAGCTTAGCTTCCCCAGAGTCGATTCTGGAGCGTTCCAACGGAGAGGTAACAAAGCCTGAGACAATCAACTATAGAACCTATAAGCCTGAAATGGGCGGATTATTCTGCGAAAGAATATTCGGCCCGGTAAAGGACTGGGAATGCCACTGCGGAAAGTATAAGAGAATCAGATACAAGGGCATTATCTGCGACCGTTGCGGTGTAGAGGTGACCGAGAAAAAAGTGCGTCGCGAGCGCATGGGCCATATCGAACTAGTAGTTCCGGTGGCGCATATCTGGTACTTCAAATCACTTCCGAACAAAATAGGGTATCTGCTGGGCTTGCCAACCAAGAAGCTCGACCAGATTATCTACTACGAACGATATGCCGTTATCCAGCCTGGTATTCTGGCAGAAGACGGGGTGAACACCCTGGACTTCCTGACAGAGGATGAGTACCTGGATATGATCGACAAATTACCGCGCGAAAACCAGGCACTGGACAATAACGACCCGAACAAGTTCATCGCAAAGATGGGCGCCGAGGCGTTGCAGATGCTGTTGGAGCGCATCAACCTGGACGATCTGTCTTACGAGCTTCGTCATGCCGCTGCGCACGAAACATCGCAGCAGCGTAAAGCGGAAGCATTGAAGCGTCTTCGTGTCGTTGAGGCTTTCCGTGATGCTGCTACGCGTATCGAAAACAGACCAGAGTGGATGGTAATCCGCATGGTGCCTGTTATTCCGCCGGAGCTTCGTCCGCTTGTTCCATTGGATGGTGGCCGTTTTGCTACTTCAGACTTGAACGACCTGTACCGCCGCGTGATCATCCGTAACAACCGTCTCAAGCGCCTGATCGAGATCAAAGCGCCGGAAGTTATACTTCGTAACGAGAAGCGTATGCTGCAGGAAGCGGTAGACTCGCTGTTCGACAACTCACGTAAAGTGAACGCTGTTCGTGCAGAAGGTAACCGTGCACTGAAGTCTCTTTCTGATATGCTGAAAGGTAAGCAGGGACGTTTCCGTCAGAACTTACTTGGTAAGCGTGTTGACTACTCCGGCCGTTCGGTAATTGTGGTTGGTCCTGAACTGAAGCTTCATGAGTGTGGTCTGCCTAAGAACATGGCAGCTGAGCTCTTCAAGCCGTTCATCATCCGCAAGCTGATCGAAAGAGGTATAGTTAAGACTGTAAAGTCTGCTAAGAAAATAGTAGATCGTAAGGATCCGGTAGTATGGGATATCCTAGAGAATGTGCTGAAAGGCCACCCGGTACTCCTTAACCGTGCTCCTACGCTCCACAGATTAGGTATCCAGGCTTTCCAGCCAAAACTGATCGAAGGTAAGGCGATCCAGCTGCACCCACTGGTGTGTACGGCATTCAACGCCGACTTTGACGGTGACCAGATGGCGGTGCACGTTCCACTCGGACCTGCTGCTGTACTGGAAGCCTCTATGCTGATGCTGGCTTCGCACAACATCCTGAACCCTGCTAACGGCGCGCCAATTGCGGTACCGTCGCAGGACATGGTACTTGGTTTATACTATGTATCAAAAGGAAAGCGTAGCACCGAAACACAAAAGATCGCTGGCGAAGGTATGAGCTTTTACTCTGCCGAAGAAGTGATCATTGCTATAAACGAAGGCCGCCTGTCTAAGCATGCTTACATTAAAGTAAGAGCTACCGTGAAGAACGAGCAGGGCGAACTGGAGGAGAAGCTGATCGAGACCGTAGCCGGCCGCGTGATCTTCAACCAGTTTGTACCGAAAGAGGTTGGTTATATCGATGAGCTGTTGACGAAGAAGAAACTACAGCAGATCATCTCCCGCGTATTCAAGGAAACAGGTATGGCCCGTACGGCCCACTTCCTGGATGATATCAAAACACTTGGTTTCCAGTCAGCCTACAAAGGTGGTCTGTCCATGGGTCTGGGTGATATCTCTATTCCGGCTGAAAAAGATATCCTGGTAGAGCAGGCGAAGAAAGACGTGGACGGTGTGTGGCAGAACTACTCGATGGGTCTGATCACAGATAACGAACGTTACAACCAGGTAATCGACATCTGGACACGTATCAACAACCAGATCACTGAAACGTTGATGCGTCGCCTGGAGAATGATGACCAAGGCTTCAACGCCATCTTTATGATGATGCACTCGGGCGCCCGTGGTTCCAGAGAGCAGATCCGTCAGTTGGGTGGTATGCGAGGTCTGATGGCCAAGCCGCAGAAGTCCCTGCAAGGTTCCGTAGGAGAGATCATCGAGAACCCAATCCTTTCTAACTTTAAGGAAGGTCTGGACGTGATCGAGTACTTTATCTCGACACATGGTGCCCGTAAAGGTCTTGCCGATACAGCCCTTAAAACAGCGGATGCGGGTTACCTGACCCGTCGTCTGGTAGACGTGTCGCAGGACGTGATCGTGAACGAAGAAGATTGCGGTACGCTGCGTGGCCTGGAAGTAAGCGCCCTGAAAGACAACGAGGATATCGTGGAGTCTCTCTCTGAGCGTATCCTGGGTCGTGTAACAGTGCATGATGTCTATGATCCGATCACAAATGAGCTGATCGTGGAGTCTGGTGCAGAAGTAACAGAAGAAGTAGCGCGTGCGATAGAGAACACCGCCATCGAAACGGTAGAAATCCGTTCCGTGCTGACGTGTGAGTCGAAGCGTGGTATCTGTGCCAAGTGCTATGGCCGTAACCTGGCAACAGGCTTTATGGTGCAGAAAGGTGAGGCTGTTGGTGTAATTGCTGCACAGTCCATTGGTGAGCCAGGTACACAGCTGACACTGCGTACGTTCCACGTAGGTGGTACTGCTTCTAACATTGCGGTAGATGCAACCATCTTTGCCAAGTTCAACGGCCAGATCGAGTTCGAAGATGTTCGTACGATCGAAACGGTGAACAATGAAGGGGAGCCGGTGAAAGTAGTAATGGGTCGTTCAGGAGAACTGAAAATAATTGATCCTGCTTCCGGCAAACTGCTCATCAGCAACCACGTGCCTTACGGCTCTTTCCTGACAGTGAACGAAGGACAAGCAGTAGAAAAAGGCCAGCCACTGTGTAGCTGGGATCCTTACAACGCGGTTATTCTGTCGGAGTTTGATGGCGAGATCACCTATGAGTCTATCATCGAAGGCATCACCTATCGTGAGGAATCAGATGAGCAGACAGGCTATCGTGAGAAAGTAATTATTGATACAAAGGATAAAACGCAGAACCCTGCTATAATCGTGAATCCGAAGAGTGGCGAGCCAAAAGGCTACAACATTCCGGTAGGAGCGCACTTAACTGTAGAAAACGGCGAGAAGATCAAAGCTGGTCAGATCCTGGTAAAGATCCCGCGTGCGATCGGTAAGACCCGCGACATTACGGGTGGTTTGCCACGTGTGACGGAACTCTTCGAAGCGCGTAACCCGTCTAACCCGGCCGTTGTGTCTGAGATCGACGGTGTGGTAACCTATGGTAGCGTGAAGCGTGGTAACCGGGAGATCTTCATTGAGTCGAAAGACGGCGTGAAGAAGAAGTACATGGTGCCGCTTTCCAAGCACATCCTGGTACAGGACAATGACTTTATCCGTGCCGGTATGCCGTTATCAGATGGAGCCATCACGCCAACCGATATCCTGAACATTCAGGGTCCGGGTGCTGTGCAGGAATACCTGGTAAATGAGATACAGGAAGTATACCGTTTGCAGGGTGTGAAGATCAACGACAAGCACATTGAAGTGGTTGTTCGCCAGATGATGCAGAAAGTAGTGGTTGTGGATCCGGGCGACACCAGCTTCCTGGAGCACCAGGTGGTAGACAAAATTACCTTCATGGAAGAAAATGATCGCATCATTGACATGAAAGTAGTGGAGGATGCCGGTGAATCAGCGAACCTGAAGCCGGGCCAGATCGTGACCGCCCGCAGACTGCGGGATGAGAACTCGAGCCTCAAGCGCCGTGACATGCGCCTGGTGACTGTGCGTGATGCACAGCCATCGGTATCTCGTCCAACGTTGCAGGGTATCACACAGGCGTCCCTGGGTACGCAAAGCTTTATCTCTGCTGCCTCGTTCCAGGAAACCACCAAGGTACTGAGCGAAGCGGCTATCAAAGGTAAGGCAGATGAACTGCTGGGCTTGAAAGAGAACGTGATTGTAGGACACCTGATCCCTGCCGGTACTGGTCTGAGAGAATACCAGAGCCTGATTGTAGGAAGCCAGGAAGAGTATGATTCGTTGGTTGAGTCAAAAAAGGCCACGACCAAAAGACAACAGGAATTGCAAAATAAATAAACCGGGCAATGGCAGAAGAATTGCAGAAGCAGAATCAAATAAACATTGAGCTGAGCGAGGAAATAGCAGAAGGCGAGTATGCCAACCTGGCCATGATCGCGCACTCCAGCAGCGAATTTGTAATTGATTTTATTCGGTTGATGCCAGGGCTGCCCAAAGCAAAAGTCAAGTCAAGAATTGTTATCACGCCAGAGCATGCCAAACGATTGTTGGCGGCTCTGGCCGATAACATTACAAAATTCGAGGCTAGTTTTGGCGAAATAAAGCACGCACAGGAAGCCCCTTCTTTCCCCATGAACTTTGGCGGAACAGTAGGCGAAGCCTAAGGTGCTAATAATTAATGAATTAAAATTTTGAAATTGCAAGGGCAATTTTATACCTTTGCATTCCAAAATTTAAAGTGGAAAAATCTTTAATTAACAGATTGTAAATGCCTACTATACAGCAATTAGTAAGAAAGGGTAGAGAGAAACTGACTTCAAAGTCAAAATCTCCTGCGCTAGATTCATGCCCACAGCGCCGTGGTGTATGTACGAGGGTATATACTACTACGCCTAAGAAGCCAAACTCTGCCATGCGTAAAGTTGCCAGAGTTAGACTTACAAATGGTAAAGAAGTAAACGCCTATATCCCTGGTGAAGGTCACAACCTTCAGGAGCACTCGATTGTGCTGATCAGAGGTGGTAGAGTGAAAGATTTACCAGGTGTACGTTACCATATCGTACGTGGTGCCCTTGATACCGCAGGTGTTAGCGGACGTCTTCAGTCACGTTCCAAGTATGGCGCGAAGCGACCGAAACCAGGCCAGCCAGCAGCAGCTGCAGGTAAAGGAAAAAAGAAATAATTAAGAGTTAATACAATGAGAAAAGCAAAGCCTAAAAGTAGAATACTCCTTCCTGATCCAAAATACAAAGAGACATTGGTAACACGTTTCGTTAACTACATGATGGAAGACGGAAAGAAAAGTGTTGCTTATGGTATCTTCTATGATGCTGTAGAATTAGTAGAGTCAAGAACAAAAGAAAACGGACTGGAAACCTGGAAGAAGGCATTGAATAACATCATGCCAAGCGTAGAGGTGAAAAGCCGTAGAGTAGGAGGAGCTACATTCCAAGTGCCGACTGAGGTTCGTCCGGACCGCAGAGTATCTCTGGGTATTAAGTGGATGATTTCTTATGCGCGTAAGCGTGGTGAGAAAACAATGAAAGATAGATTGGCAGGCGAAATTATCGCGGCTGCAAAAGGTGAAGGGGCTGCCGTTAAGAAAAAAGACGACACCCACAGAATGGCAGAAGCAAACAAAGCCTTCTCACACTTTAGATTCTAGTAATGGCAAGAGATTTAAGATTTACAAGAAATATAGGTATAGCGGCTCACATCGATGCGGGTAAAACCACAACGACAGAGCGTATCCTTTACTACACGGGCAAATCCCACAAGCTGGGCGAAGTTCATGATGGTGCAGCTACTACCGACTGGATGGAGCAAGAGCAGGAGAGAGGTATCACCATTACTTCTGCTGCCGTTACAGTAGACTGGAAATACAGAAATCAGGATTACCATATCAACATCATTGATACCCCAGGTCACGTTGACTTTACCGTAGAGGTAAACCGTTCCCTGCGTGTATTAGATGGCCTGGTGTTCTTGTTTAGTGCAGTTGATGGCGTTGAGCCACAGTCTGAGACTAACTGGAGACTAGCTGACAACTACAAAGTTGCCCGTATTGGTTTCGTTAATAAAATGGACCGTTCTGGCGCAGACTTCTTAGCGGTTTGTAAGCAAGTACGAGAGATGCTGGGTAGCAATGCCGTTGCCTTGCAGCTTCCGATTGGCGCAGAAGATAACTTTGAAGGTGTGGTTGACTTAGTAAACTTCAGAGGTATCAAATGGAATGAGCACGATAAAGGCATGACCTTTACCGAAGTTCCAATTCCAGATGATATGTTGGAGGAAGCAGAAGAGTACAGAGAGAAACTTCTGGAAGCTGTGGCAGATTATGACGAAAGATTGATGGAGAAATACTTCGACGATCCTAATTCTATCACAGAAGATGAGATATTAGCTGCTCTTCGTGCTGCAACCATTGACATGGCCATTGTACCGATGGTGTGTGGTTCTTCTTTCAAGAACAAGGGAGTTCAAACTATGTTGGACTATGTGATGGCGCTTATCCCTTCACCAATGGATAAGGAAAGCATCAAAGGTACCAACCCTGATACAGGCGAAGAAATAAGCCGTAAGCCGGACGTAAAAGATCCGTTTGCAGGTCTGGCGTTCAAAATTGCAACAGACCCTTACGTAGGACGTTTGTGCTTCGTACGCGCTTACTCAGGCATTCTGGAGTCCGGTTCGTATGTATACAACACGCGTTCGAACAACAAAGAGCGTATCTCCCGTATCTTCCAGATGCACGCCAACAAGCAGAACCAGATCGAAAGACTGGAAGCTGGCGACATTGGCGCGGTAGTAGGTTTCAAAGACATCAAAACAGGTGACACCCTTTGTGATCAAAACGCGAAAATTGTTTTGGAATCAATGGAGTTCCCTGAGCCAGTAATTGGCTATGCTATTGAGCCGAAGACGCAGGCAGACTCTGATAAAATGGGTATGGCAATTGCTAAACTCATCGAAGAAGATCCAACCCTGCAGGTGAACACAGATGAAGAAACCGGCCAGACGATCCTAAGAGGTATGGGCGAGCTTCACCTGGAGATCATCATCGACCGTATGAAGCGTGAATTCAAGGTTGAATTGAACCAGGGTGCACCACAGGTAGCTTACAAAGAAACGATTACTAAGACAGTTGAACACCGCGAAGTGTTCAAGAAGCAGTCAGGTGGTCGTGGTAAGTTTGCCGACATCGTGTTCAATATGGGACCACGTGAAGATGGCAAGCAAGGGCTGGAGTTCGTGAATGCGATTGTAGGTGGTATTATTCCAAAGGAATTTATCCCGGCTGTTCAGAAAGGTTTCGAAGAAGCCATGAAGAATGGTATCCTGGCAGGCTTCCCGCTCGACTCCATGAAAGTACGCCTGTTCCATGGCTCTTTCCACGACGTTGACTCTGATTCGCTTTCCTTCGAACTTGCTGCACGTCAGGGCTTCAAAGAAGCTGGTAAGCAGTGCGCACCAAAGCTTCTGGAGCCAATCATGTCTGTAGACGTTGTTACGCCGGATGAGTATACCGGACCGGTAACAGGTGACCTGAACAGAAGAAGAGGTATCATGAAAGGTATGGACACCAAAGGAACAGCAACCGTAGTAAAGGCCGATGTGCCACTTTCGGAACTGTTCGGTTACGTAACCGATCTTCGTACCATTACTTCTGGTAGAGCTACTGCTTCGTTAACCTTCTCTCATTATGAGCAGGTGCCTCAAAACCTGGCAGATGCGATCATTGCAAAAATTAAAGGAACTGCAGCTAAATAGTAGTATAAAATGAATCAGAAAATCAGAATAAAATTAAAGTCTTACGACCATAACCTGGTAGACAAGTCTTCTGAGAAGATTGTAAAAGCTGTAAAAGCTACCGGTGCCATCGTAAGTGGACCAATTCCGCTTCCAACTGAGAAAGATAAGTTTACTGTGTTGCGTTCGCCACACGTAAACAAAAAATCGCGTGAGCAGTTCCAGCTTTGCACTTACAAGAGATTGGTAGATATTTACTCTACCAGCTCTAAAACAGTAGACGCCCTGATGAAGCTTGAGCTTCCGAGCGGTGTGGATGTAGAGATCAAAGTTTGATAAGCATCCCGTTTAAGTATAAAAGGAGGACCCGAAACGGTTCTCCTTTTTTATTTAGTACTGCATTGATAATAAATATTTTAGAGAAAGGTTGCAATAAAAATTTAAATTTGATTAACTTTGCACTCCCTTAGCAAAACTGAGGAGAGATAAATTATTGTATCCATCTATTAATTAGAAAGTTGAATGCCTGGAATTATCGGTAAAAAAATCGGAATGACAAGCCTCTTCACAGCAGATGGTAAATACACACCCGTTACGCTTATCCAAGCCGGCCCATGTGTAGTTACTCAGGTGAAGACAGTCGAAACTGATGGCTATGCAGCTGTGCAGATTGGCTATGGCGAGAAAAAGCTTAAGAGAACGACTAAAGCGGAAGCGGGTCACTTTCAGAAAGCAAACACTTCTCCAAAGAAGAAAGTAGCGGAGTTTGATGTTGAAGGAGCTTCTTTCAACCTGGGCGACACAGTAGACGCTACTCTTTTTGAAGAGGGTGAGTTTATTGATGTTGTTGGTACATCAAAAGGTAAAGGTTTTCAGGGTGTAGTAAAGCGTCACAACTTTGCTGGTGTTGGTGGTCAGACCCACGGTCAGCATAACCGCGCAAGACACCCTGGTTCAATTGGTGCCTGCTCCTGGCCTTCCCGCGTGTTCAAAGGTATGCGCATGGCCGGCAGAATGGGTGGCAACAGAGTGAAGGTACAAAACCTGACTGTTCTACGCGTTGTGGCAGACAAAAACCTATTAGTTGTTAGTGGCTCTGTACCAGGTGCCAAGAATTCTTACGTGTTAATTGAGAAATAAAATGGAGCTTTCTGTATTCAATATCAAAGGTGAAGATACAGGTAGAAAGGTGACGCTTTCAGATGCGATCTTTGGTGTAGAGCCGAACGAGCATGCCATGTATCTTGACGTGAAGCAGTATCTGGCTAATCAGAGACAAGGTACGCACAAGTCAAAAGAAAGAAACGAAGTAGCCGGATCTACTAAAAAGATTAAAAAGCAGAAAGGTACAGGCGGCGCCCGTGCTGGCAGCTTAAAATCTCCTGTATTTGTTGGCGGTGGTCGTGTATTTGGTCCTAAGCCAAGAAACTACAGCTTCAAGCTGAACAAAAAACTGAAAGCAGTAGCCCGTTTATCTGCTCTTTCTTTGTTAGCGCGTGATAACAAAGTGGCTCTGCTGGAGTCGTTCTCTTTGGAAACGCCTAAGACAAAAGAGTTCAAAGGCATCCTGAACAACTTGCAGTCAACAGGCAAGACCCTGATGGTATTACCTGCAGTAGATAAGAACATCGTGCTTTCAGGAAGAAACCTTCCGAAGTTAAAAATCACGACTGCTTCTGATGTCAATACTTATGACCTGCTGAACACGCAGAAGCTTCTGCTGGTTGAGGAGTCAGTTAATGTTTTAGAAAACCTCTTAAGCGCTAAATAATGAACGTACTTAGAAAACCACTGGTAACAGAAAAGTATGCTGCCATGAACGAGGTTGGAAAGTATACTTTCGAGGTGGACAGAAAAGCCAACAAAGTAGAAATCAAGAAGGCAGTAGAAAAGTTGTATGGTGTTACAGTTCAGAAAGTAGCTACCATGCGCACAAACGGCAAAGTGAAGACCAAGTATACCAAGTCGGGTGCTGTGTCTGGCCGGACCACTCCAATTAAAAAAGCAATCGTAACCCTGAAAGAGGGCGATGTAATAGACTTTTATAGCGGCATATAATTAATTAAAATGGCTTTAAAAAAGTTAAGACCAATAACACCAGGTCAAAGATTTAGAGTAGCCCCTGCTTTTGATGAAATCACAGCAACTACTCCTGAGAAATCTTTGTTGGCACCCCTATCAAAATCTGGTGGACGTAACAATTCAGGAAAAATGACCATGCGCTATATCGGCGGTGGGCATAAGCAAAAGTACAGAATTGTTGACTTCAAGCGGAACAAGTATGGCGTTCCTGCTACGGTGAAGACAATTGAGTACGATCCGAACAGAACGGCACGTATTGCCCTTGTATTTTATGCCGATGGCGAAAAGAGCTACATCATTGCTCCGTCTGGCTTACAAGTAGGCACTGTGATCGTTTCTGGCCCTGGTATAGCACCAGAGGTAGGTAACTGCTTGCCTTTGTCTGACATTCCTCTAGGTACTATTGTTCACAACATTGAACTGCAGCCAGGAAACGGAGCCGTGCTTGCACGCAGCGCCGGATCTTATGCACAGCTTGTAGCCCGCGAAGGCCGCTATGCTACCATCAAGTTGCCTTCTGGCGAACTGCGCATGGTGCTGGTGAACTGCTATGCTACAGTAGGAACTGTTTCGAACGGAGACCACATGAACGTGAAGCTTGGAAAAGCAGGACGTAGCAGATGGTTAGGTAAGCGTCCAAGAGTACGTGGTGTTGCCATGAACCCTGTCGATCACCCTATGGGTGGTGGTGAAGGTAAGTCTTCTGGTGGTCACCCACGTTCACGCAAAGGCTTATTGTCGAAAGGTCTGAAGACCCGAAACAAGAACAAATATTCTGAACAGCTGATAGTTAATAGAGGAAAGAAAAAATAAATGGCTAGATCATTAAAAAAGGGCCCTTATATTGACTATAGGCTCGAGAAGAAAGTAGGTGCGATGAACGAGTCTAACAAAAAGACTGTTATCAAAACCTGGTCCCGCAGATCCATGATTTCTCCGGATTTTGTAGGACATACATTTGCAGTACACAACGGCAATAAATTTATTCCGGTGTATGTAACGGAGAACATGGTAGGTCATAAGTTAGGCGAATTTGCCCCTACCAGAAACTTCAGAGGTCATATTGCTAAAAAAGATAAAGGCAAGCGTTAAGATGGAAGCAGTAGCAAAACTAAAAAACGTGCCTACCTCTCCTCGTAAGATGAGATTGGTAGCGGGTTTGATACGTGGTAAGAGCGTATCAAGAGCCCTCGGCTTACTTAAGTTTGAGGCTAACTCCGGTGCTGAAAGATTAGAGAAGCTTCTTTTATCAGCTTTGGCAAACTGGCAGCAGGCGAATGAAGAAGGACGCATTGAAGATGCAAACCTTTATATCAAAGAGATCTTTGTAGACGAAGGTAAAATGCTGAAGCGTCTTCGTCCTGCGCCACAAGGCCGTGGATACCGCATCAGAAAGAGATCCAATCATGTTACGCTCGTAATCGATAGCATGACAGAAGATCAGCTTGAGCAGCAATCAAAGAAATCTAAAAAAGCCAATAAGTAAGAACATGGGACAGAAAGTTAATCCAATCGGGTTTAGACTCGGAATTGTAAAGGGTTGGGATTCTAACTGGTATGGCGGCAAAGATTTCGCTGAAAAGCTGATTGAAGACGAGAAAATCAGAAAATATATCCTGGCGCGTATCCCTAAGGGCGGCATTTCTAAAATCATTATTGAAAGAACGCTTAAGCGCATTACCATTACTATAAACACGGCCCGACCAGGTGTGGTTATCGGTAAAGGCGGAGCGGAAGTTGACAAGATCAAAGAAGAGCTTAAGAAGTTGACGAACAAAGATGTTCAGATCAACATCTTCGAGATCAAGCGTCCTGAGTTAGATGCAAAGCTGGTAGGTGAGTCTATTGCTCAGCAGTTGGCCGCGCGTATCTCTTTCCGTCGTGCCATGAAGCAGGCTATTGCTTCTGCCCTGCGTGTAGGTGCTGAAGGTATCAAAGTGCAGGTTTCAGGCCGCCTTGGTGGTGCTGAAATGGCAAGAACCGAGCACTACAAAGAAGGTAGAACACCGCTTCATACACTTCGTGCCGATATCGATTATGCTTTATCTGAAGCACAGACGGTATATGGCAAGTTAGGCATCAAAGTATGGATCTTTAAAGGCGAAGTATACGGCAAAAAAGATCTTACGCCTAACGCAGGTTTAGAGAGCAAAGGACCTGGTGCAACAGGTGGTGGTGGTAATGACAGACGTGGCGGAAACGACCGACGCAGTGGTGGCAACCGAAATAAGAAATCGGATGGCGCAGGTGGTGGTGGTCCGAAGCGTAATGCCAAGCCACGTCAATAATTGTTTGATAACATTATTAGATTTTAGAAAATGTTACAGCCGAAAAGGACAAAATATAGAAAAATGCAAAAAGGCCGCGTGAAAGGTCTGGCTCATAGAGGCAGCACCATTTCATTTGGTTCATTTGCAATAAAATCGCTTGAAGCTTCATGGATTACAAGCCGCCAGATTGAGGCCGCCCGTATTGCCATGACAAGAGCCATGAAACGTGAGGGTCAGGTTTGGATCCGTATCTTCCCTGACAAGCCTATTACCAAGAAGCCTGCTGAAGTGCGTATGGGTAAGGGTAAGGGTTCTCCGGAGTATTGGGTAGCCGTGGTGAAGCCAGGTACCATCATGTTCGAATCTGATGGCGTTACACTGGATGTGGCAAGAGAGTCGCTGCGCCTGGCCGCTCAGAAGCTTCCTATTAAAACAAAGTTTGTAGTACGTAGAGATTACGTTGAGAAATAATCATGAAAAATTCAGAAATTAAAGCTTTGTCTTCAGAAGAACTGGCAGAGAAGCTGAACACTGAGCGCACCAGCATGCAGAACCTGCGGTTTGCACATGCGATATCTCCCCTGGAGAACCCAATGAAAATCCGTGAGTCCAAGCGCCTGATTGCCCGTCTGAATACAGAAGTGCGTCGCCGTGAAATTGAAGCTAACTCTTAATACTTATTGATCATGGAAGAGAGAAATCTAAGAAAAGAAAGAAGTGGTAAGGTTGTTAGCAACAAGATGAACAAATCTATCACGGTGCTTGTGGAGAGCAAAATGAAACACCCGATGTATGGTAAGTTCGTGAGCAAATCCACAAAGTTTATGGCACACGACGAGAAGAATGAGTGCAACATAGGCGACTATGTACGTATTCAGGAAACTCGTCCGCTGAGCAAAAGTAAGAACTGGCGTTTAGTTGAAATTATAGAGAGGGCTAAATAAGATGATACAGCAGGAATCAAGACTAACTGTAGCAGATAACAGCGGCGCAAAGGAAGTACTTTGTATCCGTGTGTTAGGAGGTACGGGAAAGAAATACGCATCCATTGGTGACCGTATTGTAGTGACTGTAAAGTCAGCCCTTTCTTCCGGAAACGTTAAAAAAGGAACAGTTTCGAAGGCTGTTGTTGTTAGAACCAAAAAAGAAATCAGACGCAAAGACGGATCTTACATCCGTTTTGATGATAATGCGGCTGTGCTTCTGAACGCTAACAATGAGCCCCGCGGAACGCGCATTTTTGGTCCAGTTGCCCGTGAGCTTCGTGAGAAGCAATTCATGAAAATTGTATCGTTAGCGCCTGAAGTTCTATAATCCCTAATTCAGATCAAGATGAATAAGAAAAAACTTCATGTAAAAACTGGTGATACAGTCAAAGTAATTGCCGGTGATGAGCGCGGTAAGACAGGCCGCATAACCGCTGTTAATATTGAAAAGCAAAAAGTAACGATCGAAGGCTTAAACCTGGTTACCAAGCACAACAAACCAAGTGCAAAGAATCCACAAGGAGGTATTGCCAAGGTAGAAGCGCCAATCCACGCCAGCAACGTTGCTTTAGTTGATCCTAAGTCAGGTGAAACCGTAAAAGCAGCCCGCAGAACAAACAGCGAAGGTAAATCAGAGCGTTATTCTAAAAAGACAGGAGAGGTAATCTAAGATGGCTACTGCAAGATTTAAAGAAAAATATCAGCAGGAAGTGATTCCTGCTCTGAAAGAGAAGTTCCAGTACAAGAACGTCATGCAGGTGCCTAAAATCACCAAGATCTCTATCAACAAAGGGATAGGTGCTGCTGTGGCTGACAAGAAACTGGTAGATATCGGCGTAGAGGAACTGACAACTATTACAGGTCAGAAAGCTGTTGCTACGATCGCTAAGAAATCCGTTTCTAACTTTAAGCTGCGTGAAGGTATGCCAATCGGCGCCCGCGTAACGCTGCGAGGACAGAAGATGTATGAGTTCCTGGATCGTCTTTTGACTATCGCTCTGCCACGTGTACGTGACTTCAGAGGCGTGAACGACAAAGGATTTGATGGCCGTGGTAACTATACATTAGGTATCAAGGAGCAGATCATTTTCCCTGAAATCAGCATCGATAAAGTGAAAGCTATCACAGGTATGGACATTACCATCGTGACAACGGCTAACACCGACGAAGAAAGTTACGAGCTGTTAAAAGCATTTGGTATGCCTTTCACTAATAAGAAATAATAAAATGGCGAAAGAATCAGTAAAAGCAAGAGAGCTTAAAAGACAAAAGCTCGTAGCAAAATACGCTACTAAAAGAGCTGAACTAAAAGCCAAAGGAGATTACGAGGCACTGGATAAGTTGCCACGTAATGCCTCTCCAGTAAGACTGCACAACAGATGTCAACTATCCGGCAGACCACGTGGTTACATGCGCAAGTTCGGCATCTCCCGCGTAGTTTTCAGAGAACTGGCTGTAATGGGTAAAATTCCGGGCATAACTAAATCGAGCTGGTAATTTTTTCTTAACTAGATTAAGAAAGAAAAAAAGATATTCGTATCTTTGCCGCTCGCTTCGAGTAAGCCTTCATTATTTAAGTGATTCATAATGAACTCAGATCCAATAGCAGATTATTTAACTAGAGTGCGTAATGCTATCAAAGCAAACCACAGGATAGTTGAAATACCGTCTAGCAACATTAAAAAAGAGATTACAAAAGTTTTGTACGAGAAAGGGTATATTCAAAACTATAAGTTTGATGACTCTGCTGTACAAGGCACGATTAAAATTGCGCTGAAGTATAACCCAAGCACGAAGCAATCTGCTATTGTGAAGTTAGAGCGGGTAAGTAAGCCAGGGCTTCGCAAGTATGCCGGAACTGATAACCTGCCAAGAGTTATCAACGGACTGGGCGTAGCTATTTTGTCTACTTCTAAAGGAGTAATGACAGAGAAAGAAGCAAGGTCACTGAATGTAGGTGGCGAGGTTTTATGTTACGTTTATTAATAGGAGGATAGTCAATGTCACGAATAGGAAAATTGCCCATCACCCTTCCAGCATCCATTCAAGTAACTGTTGCCGATAACAATGTAGTGACTGTAAAAGGTCCTAAAGGCTCTTTATCAACTCCGGTTGATAAAGACATTGTTGTGAAGCAGGAGGATGGCCAACTGATCGTTGAGCGCCCGACTGAGCAGAAGCGCCACAAAGCCATGCACGGCCTGTATCGTTCACTTATCAATAACATGGTGATCGGTGTAACAGAAGGTTACAAAGAGCGCCTGGAGCTGGTAGGTGTAGGTTACAAAGCTACAGTTGCAGGTAAAGTGTTAGAGCTTGCTTTAGGTTACTCACACAACATCTTTATGGCTCTTCCGGACGAGGTAGTTGCTACGGCAGTAACTGAGAAAGGTAAAGCGCCAGTGATAACCCTGGAAAGCAACGACAAACAGCTTATTGGCCAGGTGGCAGCAAAAATTAGATCACTCCGCAAAGTTGAACCTTATAAAGGTAAGGGTATTCGATTTGTTGGTGAAGTTGTAAGAAGAAAAGCTGGTAAGACAGCGTCTAAATAATCATCATCATGTCTGCTAATAAGATAAATAGAAGAGTTAGAATAAAGAAAAGTATCCGGAATAAAATTTCCGGTACTTCTGAAAGGCCAAGATTATCTGTGTTTAGAAGCAATCGCTTTATTTACGCACAAATCATCGATGATACCACTGGTGTGACACTAGCGGCTGCCTCTTCAGCAAAGCTTGATGATGCGAAGGCAAATGTTGAGACTTCTGGCAAAGTAGGGAAAGAAATTGCTGAGCAAGCCATTGCAAAAGGTATTACGCAGGTAGTTTTCGATCGCTCAGGTTATCTGTACCACGGCAAAGTTAAATCATTGGCAGAAGGCGCTCGTGAGGCTGGCCTTAAATTCTAAAGATTATGTTGAAGAACAATATTCGTAGTGTAAAGGCTAGCGAGATCGAGCTAAAAGAAAGAGTAGTAGCTATCAATCGTGTAGCCAAAGTTGTAAAAGGTGGTAGAAGATTTTCCTTCGCTGCCATTGTAGTGGTAGGCGACGGAAACGGTGTAGTTGGTTACGGACTTGGCAAAGCCAACGAAGTAACGGATGCTATTGCAAAAGGGATAGATGATGCCAAGAAGAACCTGGTGAAAGTTCCTGTATATCATAATACAGTTCCTCACGCTATGGAAGGCAAATACTCTGGCGGTTTTGTACTGGTAAAACCAGCTGCTGCCGGTACAGGTGTAATTGCAGGCGGTGCGATGCGTGCCGTTCTGGAAAGTGCCGGTATCAAAGACGTACTTTGCAAGTCTAAAGGATCATCAAACCCCCACAACGTAGTGAAAGCGACATTTGATGCCCTGGCTAAAATGCGTGATCCGTTGGCAGTAGCCCAGCAGCGTGGTGTTAATCTTAACAAAGTATTTAACGGTTAATTGAGATGGCTCAGATTACAATAAGACAAATCAAAAGCATTATTGATAAACCAAAATCACAGAAGCTTACAATTCAAGCTTTAGGACTTGGTAAGATCAATAAGTCAGTAACTGTTGAAAATACTCCTCAGATTGCTGGCATGGTAAAAAAGGTTCAACATCTTATAGAAGTAAATAATATCTAACATGTATCTAAACTCATTAAAACCAGCGGAGGGTTCTATCAAGAACCGCAAGAGAATAGGTAGAGGTACTGGTTCAGGTAGAGGTGGTACTTCTACAAGAGGACATAAAGGTGCTAAATCACGCTCAGGCTATTCACAAAAGTCAGGTTTCGAAGGTGGCCAGATGCCATTGCAGAGACGTGTACCTAAGTATGGCTTTAAAAACATTAACAGAGTTGAGTATAAAGGTATTAATTTAGATACCTTAGAGTCGTTGGTAGCATCTACTAACGAGACCGTACTTAACTTTGATTTCTTTAAAGCACACGGTCTGGTGTCTAAAAACGACAAAGTGAAAATATTAGGTAGAGGCGAGTTGAACAAAGCGGTTGAAGTACATGCACACGCTTTCTCTGGTTCTGCTACTACATCAATAGAAAAAGCAGGCGGTAAAACAGTTGCTCTCTAAACAATTGCTCTCTAAGCGGTATGAAGAAGTTTATAACAACGATTAAGAACATTTTTGCTATAGAAGATTTACGTGTTCGGATTCTGAACACGCTTCTTTTTGTAGCTATCTTTAGATTAGGTTCTTATGTTGTTCTTCCAGGTGTGGATCCCAATCAACTCATAGCTAAAACAGGTGGACTGTTTGGCTTGTTAGATACATTCCTAGGTGGAGCATTCAGTCATGCGTCCATCTTTGCATTAGGGATCATGCCTTATATATCCGCTTCGATTGTACTGCAGCTGCTTACCATTGCTGTACCGTATTTTCAGAAGATGCAGAAGGAGGGTGAATCTGGTAGAAAGAAAATCAACCAAATCACCCGAGTTCTTACCATTATTATTACCCTGGCGCAGTCCATCGGATTTGTGGCCACGATCAATGCTGAGGCGATTACGATCAACACCACGTTGTTCACTGTAACCTCCATGATCGTTCTTACTTCGGGCACCATCTTCTGTATGTGGCTTGGCGAGAAGATCACCGATAAAGGCATCGGAAACGGTATTTCCATGCTGATCATGATCGGTATTGTATCCCGTTTTCCGGGTGCGTTGATCAAGGAGATGGCTTCCCGCCAGATGAATGGCGCTTTGCTGTTCCTCTTTGAACTTGTTGTGCTGTTCTTCGTGGTAATGTCGGTTGTAATGCTGACGCAGGCTGTACGCAGAATACCCGTACAGTATGCCAAGCAGGTGGGCGGAAGCTCGCTTTATAGCGGTCAGCGCCAGTTCATCCCGTTAAAAGTGAATGCAGCGGGTGTAATGCCAATCATTTTTGCGCAGTCGCTGATGTTCCTGCCATCTATGATCGCTTCGATCTGGGCAAAGGAAAACGACACGGCTAACTATATCGGTTCGACGTTTTCAGATTTCACGTCATGGCAGTATAACCTAACATTTGGTCTGATGATCCTGATCTTCACTTATTTCTATACTGCGATAAGTGTAAACCCGAACCAGATAGCAGATGATCTGAAAAGAAGCGGTGGTTTTGTACCGGGTGTAAAGCCAGGACGTGCTACTTCTGAGTACATTGATTCTATACTTACCCGCATTACTTTACCAGGTGCCATTTACCTGGCGCTTGTTGCCATCTTCCCATCCATAGCCCTATTGTTCGGTGTTACTCGCGAGTTCTCACAGTTCTTTGGTGGCACCTCGCTCATCATCATGGTAGGTGTTGTGCTGGATACATTGCAACAAGTAGAAAGCTATTTATTAATGAGACATTACGATGGAATGATGAAGACGGGCAAATTAAGAGGCCGTACTGAAAACATTGCCATAGTATCCTGATAAATGATTTATTACAAGACCGAAGAAGAAATTGAGTTAATTCGCCAGAGTGCTTTAATATTAGGTAAAGCACATGGCGAAATTGCTCTTCTTATAAAGGAAGGTGTCACAACTGCTGCCCTCGACAAAAGAGCAGAAGAGTTTATCCGCGATCATGGCGGCGAGCCTTCCTTCAAAGGTTACAATGGCTTCCCTTACAGTTTATGCATCTCCGTTAACGCAACTGTTGTGCATGGCATGCCAGGCAACTACACATTGAACAATGGAGACATAATTTCTGTTGATGGGGGAGTGCTTTACAAAGGCTTTCATAGCGACAGTGCTTATACCCATGCGGTAGGAGAGGTAAGTGAGGAAGTGCAGAAGCTGCTAACCGTTACAAAAGAATCCTTGCAGGAAGGCATTGCCAAAGCAGTGGCCGGAAACAGAATGGGAGATGTAAGCCACGCTATTCAGCATCATGCTGAAAAGAATGGCTTTAGTGTTGTGCGGGAACTGGTAGGCCACGGTGTTGGGCACCACCTGCACGAAGCACCGGAAGTGCCTAATTATGGGAAGCGGGGACAAGGCGTGAAGTTACAGGAAGGGCTGGTAATTGCTATTGAACCGATGATTAACCTGGGCACCAAAAACATTGTGCAGGAAGATGACGGCTGGACTATCCGGACACGTGATAAAAAGCCATCTGCGCATTTTGAACACACAGTGGTGGTGCGAAAGGACAAAACAGAGATTTTAACAACTTTTGAATATATAGAACAAGCTAAGCAACAATAAATGGCGAAACAGTCATCTATCGAACAAGACGGAATAATTATTGAAGCCCTTTCGAATGCCATGTTCCGTGTGGAGCTTGAAAATGGTCATCAGGTGGTAGCACACATTTCCGGGAAAATGCGGATGCATTATATTAAGATCCTGCCCGGAGACAGAGTGAAACTCGAAATGTCGCCCTATGATTTGACTAAAGGCAGAATTGTTTATCGGTATAAATAATAAATACAATGAAAGTTAAAGCATCAGTAAAGAAGAGAAGTGCTGATTGTAAAGTGATCCGCCGCAAGGGGAAGCTTTATGTAATCAACAAAAAAAACCCAAGGTATAAACAAAGACAAGGTTAATTTAGAAGTATGGCTAGAATAGCAGGAGTAGATATTCCGGATAACAAGCGAGGCGAAATCGCCTTAACTTACATCTATGGCATCGGACGTAATCTGTCTGTATCCATTTTGAACAAAGCCGGAGTGGATCTTGACAAAAAGGTGAAAGACTGGACAGAGGATGAAGCCAGTGAGATCAGAAATATTATAGCATCTGACTATAAGACAGAAGGTGTTCTTCGCTCTGAGGTACAGCTCCACATCAAGCGTTTGCTTGACATTGGTTGCTACCGTGGCTTAAGACATCGTAAAGGTTTACCAGTTCGCGGACAGCGCACGAAGAACAACTCGCGCACCAGAAAAGGTAAGCGTAAAACTGTTGCTAACAAGAAGAAGGCTACTAAATAATATTTGATCATGGCTCAGAAAAGAAAAGATAAGGCTAAAAAGCGTGTCGTAGTTGTTGAATCAACTGGTCAAGTACACATTAAAGCTTCTTTCAACAATATCATTATCTCAATAACCAACAATGCAGGTCAGGTAATTTCTTGGGCTTCTGCTGGTAAAATGGGTTTTAAAGGTTCTAAAAAGAACACTCCTTACGCTGCACAGATGGCAGCTTCAGATTGCGCTAAAGTAGCCCATGACCTGGGTATGCGTAAAGCTGAAGTTTTTGTTAAAGGCCCTGGCGCAGGTAGAGAGTCCGCTATCCGTACTGTGCAAAACTCTGGAATCGAAGTAACAACTATTAAAGATGTTACCCCGCTTCCTCACAACGGATGTCGTCCTCCTAAACGCAGAAGAGTTTAATTATTTTATTTGACAGCATAAATTATGGCAAGATATACTGGTCCTAAAAGCAAAATCTCCAGACGTTTTAACGAAGAGATTTTTGGTCCAAGCAAAGCATTAAAAAAGAAGAGCTACCCTCCCGGGATGCATGGTCGTGGCCGTCGTAAGAAGCAGTCCGAATATGCTATCCAGCTTGCGGAGAAGCAAAAAGCAAAGTTCATTTACGGTGTTTTAGAGAAGCAGTTTGCAAACCTGTTCGATAAAGCACATAGAAAAGGCGGTATTACAGGTGAAACGCTGTTGGCTCTGCTCGAGTCGCGGCTTGATAACACTGTTTACAGATTAGGTATTGCTCCAACAAGAAGAGCTGCCCGTCAGTTGGTGCTGCACAAACACATTTTGGTGAACGGTGAGTTGGTAAACATTCCATCTTATAGCCTGAAGCCAGGAGATGTGGTTGGTGTTCGGGAGAAATCAAAATCTCTTGAAGCTATTACTACCAGCCTTACCGTGCGTAATGCACGTCAGTTTGGTTGGTTAGAGTGGAACGCGGCTGAAATGGCCGGTCAGTTTATGGCTGCACCACAGCGCGATCAGATCCCTGAGAAGATCCAGGAGCAGCTCATCGTCGAGCTTTACTCTAAGTAAGCAGCTTAATCAATTTTTAACCTTTAACACTGCAAGTATGTCAATATTAGCATTTCAAATGCCAGAGAAGGTTGTCATGGAAAAAGCCGACGACTTTCATGGTCTATTTGAATTCAAGCCGCTTGAAAAAGGTTACGGCGTAACCATTGGTAATGCGCTGCGCAGAATCCTGCTGTCTTCTCTGGAAGGTTATGCAATTACGAGCGTTCGCATACCTGGTGTACTGCACGAGTTTTCGTCTGTTGAAGGCGTGGTAGAGGATATTTCTGATATTATCCTTAACCTGAAGATGGTTCGCTTTAAGAAGCTGGGCGAAGTGATCGATGACAGAATCACTGTAACGATTTCTGGTCAGGATACTTTTACAGCCGGCGATATCAATAAGTTTACTTCCAGCTTTGAAGTGCTTAACCCGGAACTGGTAATTTGCCACCTGGATAAGAACATGACCCTTGAAGTGGAACTTGTACTTCAGAAAGGACGTGGTTATGTGCCTGCTGACGAGAACAAGCCTGCTGATCAGGTGTTTGGTCTCATTGCGATCGATGCCATCTTCACACCTATCAAGAATGTGAAGTTCAGTGTTGAGAACACGCGTGTAGAGCAGAAAACTGACTATGAGAAGTTGGTTCTTGACATACAGACGGACGGATCTATTCATCCGGAAGATGCCTTGAAAGGCGCTGCCAATATCCTGATCCAGCACTTCATGTTGTTCTCTGATAATACCATGACCTTCGAAACGGCTAAGCCGGAAGAAGAAGAGGTAGTAGACGAAGAACTGCTGCACATGCGCAAAGTTCTGAAAACATCGCTGCAGGACATGGACCTGTCTGTTAGAGCGTACAACTGCCTGAAAGCTGCGGATATCAAAACCCTTGGCGACCTGGTGCAGCTGGATATCTCTGACATGATGAAGTTCAGAAACTTCGGTAAGAAGTCGTTAACAGAGCTGGAGAACTTGGTTCAGGAAAAAGGTTTGACCTTCGGTATGGACCTTTCCAAGTATAAATTAGAAGAAGATTAATTAATCTACGGCATAATTCCCGATCCCTTAACGGGTTGATCGACGGTATGCACGTGCACAATTCGTAACAATGAGACACGGTAAAAAAATAAATCACTTAGGAAGAACTGCTTCACACCGTAAGGCAATGTTGTCCAACCTGGCAGCATCCCTTATCCTGCACAAGCGGGTTTCTACTACAGTAGCAAAAGCTAAAGCCCTGCGCAAGTATGTAGAGCCTCTGCTTACAAAAGCCAAAAACGATACAACGCACTCAAGAAGAACGGTGTTTGCTTACCTGCAAAACAAAGAGTCTTTAAAAGAGCTGTTCGACGAGGTTGCTGCTAAGATCGCTAACAGACCGGGTGGTTATACCCGTATCCTGAAGACTGGTTACAGACTGGGTGACAACGCAGAAATGTGTGTACTTGAGTTAGTAGACTACAACGAGGATATGCTGACAACAACTGGTACAGCTGCTGCTGGTGCCAAGAAGTCACGCCGTCGTGGTGGTAAGAAAACTTCAGCTGAAACAGCTGCTCCAGCCGCTGCAGCTCCTGCTGCGCCAGCTCCGGAAGCACCTGCTGCTACTGAAACTTCTAAAGACGAGACAAACGATGCGCAATAAGCTCTTTTGTTAAATATTTTAAAGGGACATGACGTAAGTCGTGTCCCTTTTTTATTTTTGTTAAAATTACTGTTTATGAAAAAGCATACATCAACAGACGCGATCCTGTTATTAAACGACGGCACCGTATTTACGGGCAAAAGCCTGGGGCGAATTGGTACCACAGGAGGAGAGCTCTGTTTTAATACAGGTATGACCGGTTACCAGGAGATTTTTACCGATCCTTCTTATTACGGTCAGCTGGTGGTTACTACCTTTTCCCATATCGGCAACTATGGTGTACAGGCCGATGAAGTGGAATCAGACAGGATACAGATCAATGGCCTTGTTTGTAAGGAGTTTTCCCACCATTTTTCACGCCATACTGCCAAAGGCTCCCTGCAGGAATACTTCGATAAGGCAGGCATAGTAGGCATCTGTGAGATCGATACACGTGCCTTGGTGCGTCATATCCGTGATAAAGGGGCCATGAACGCCATAATTTCTTCTGAGATTACCGATATTGAGGAGCTGCGCCGTAAATTAGAGGAAGTTCCCTCAATGGAAGGCCTGGAGCTATCGTCGCATGTGAGTACACAGGCCGAATATGACATGCAGCCGGAAGAGGTGAAGTATAGGGTGGCCGTATTGGATTTGGGCGTAAAGCGCAACAGCCTCAACAACCTGGTGCAGCGCGGTTGTGCCGTAAAGGTATTCCCGTATCATACGCCTTTTGAAGAAATGGAGAAGTGGAACCCGGATGGCTATTTTATTTCGAACGGACCCGGTGATCCGGCGGCTACCACGGTTGCCATTAACAGCGTAAAGCAAATTCTGGAGAAAAGTAAGCCGATGTTCGGCATTTGTATGGGGCACCAGATGCTGGCCCAGGCCAATGGCATTGCCACTTACAAAATGCACAACGGCCACCGGGGGCTGAACCATCCGGTAAAGAACCTGATCACCGGCCGGAGCGAGATCACATCGCAGAACCATGGGTTTGTGGTGGATGCCCAACAACTGCAGCAGCACCCGCAGGTAGAGGTTACCCATATCAACCTGAACGATAATACCATCGAAGGTATCCGCATGAAAGGCAAACCGGCTTTCTCGGTGCAATACCATCCGGAGTCATCACCGGGGCCGCACGATTCCACGTACCTCTTTGATGACTTTGTGGCCCTGCTGGAACAAAACAAATAAAACTAATATAAACTAACTATGAGCTTAATAACTGATATTAAAGCCCGCCAGATCTTCGATTCAAGAGGAAATCCGACGATAGAAGTAGATGTTGTAACTGAAACAGGTGTCCTGGGCCGCGCTGCGGTACCGTCCGGTGCTTCCACGGGTGTGCACGAAGCCGTAGAGCTGCGTGACAACGACAAGAGCAAGTACATGGGCAAAGGTGTACTGCAAGCTGTCAAGAACGTGAATGATAAGATTGCCGAAGAGATAGTAGGCTTTCCGGTATATGAGCAAAACCTGATCGACAAGATCATGATCGAGCTCGATGGCACGGAGAATAAAAGCAACCTGGGCGCAAACGCCATACTTGGTGTGTCGCTGGCAGTAGCCCGCGCAGCCGCACAGGAACTGAACATGCCTATCTACCGCTATGTAGGTGGTGTGAGCGCCAATACCCTGCCGGTGCCGATGATGAACATCCTCAACGGCGGCAGCCATGCCGATAACTCCATCGACTTCCAGGAATTCATGATTATGCCGGTTGGCGCTGCTTCTTTCTCCGATGCATTGCGAATGGGCACGGAGGTTTTCCACCACCTGAAGAACGTGCTGAAGAAAAAAGGCCTTTCTACCAACGTGGGAGATGAAGGTGGTTTTGCTCCTAACATCGCTTCCAACGAAGAAGCCATTCAGGTAGTGCTGCAGGCCATCGAAACAGCCGGCTACAAACCAGGCGACGACTTTATGATCGCCATGGATGCGGCCAGCTCCGAGTTCTACGATGCGGCTACCGGCCATTATCATTTCAAGAAATCAACAGGCGATAAGCTGACGTCTTCTGAAATGGTGAGCTTCTGGGCTGACTGGGTGCGCAAGTATCCGATCATCTCTATTGAAGATGGTATGGCTGAAGACGACTGGGATGGCTGGAAGCAGCAGACCACAGCGATTGGTGATAAAGTACAGTTGGTAGGCGACGACCTGTTCGTAACGAATGTGAACCGTTTGCAGCGTGGTATAGATGAGAAAATCGCTAACGCGATCCTGATCAAAGTGAACCAGATTGGTACGCTTACTGAAACCATTAGCGCCATTAACCTGGGCCGCCGCCATGGGTATAAAAGCGTGATGAGCCACCGTTCCGGCGAGACAGAGGACAGCACGATTGCAGACCTGGCTGTTGCCTTGAACACCGGCCAGATCAAAACCGGTTCGGCTTCCCGTTCAGACCGCATGGCCAAGTATAACCAGTTGCTCCGCATCGAAGAGGAACTGGGCGAAGTGGCTTATTTCCCGGGCAAGAAGTTCTAAGAACTTCTGCTCAAAAATATTTATGGGTAAGGCTGTGGGTTATATGACTCACAGCCTTATTTTTGTATAAGTACCTTAATCCCTTTGCCATGCTGAAGCGCGTTCCTAAAATATTCCGCAATTTCTATCTGATCACGTCGGTGTTGTTTTTGGTGTGGATGCTCTTTTTTGACTCCAATGATTTTATCACGCAGTACCAGATGAGCAAAAAACTGGCAGACCTGGAAGAGGACAAGCAACATTACCTCGAAAAGATGGAGGAAGTGCAGAAGGACCGCAAAGAGCTGCTGGGTAACCCGGAACTGCTTGAGAAGTTTGCCCGCGAAAAATACCTGATGAAGCGCCCCAACGAGGACGTGTTTATTATTGTGCCCAAAGAGGAAGAATAAGACTATAGTTCCGAGTCACGAGTTCTGAGTTCCGAGCTTAAAGTATAAATCACTGGCGCAAGCGTCCGCTTGTTCCGGGATTTCAAAGGCTGCCACTTCTGTGCTTAAACCCCCTATTTTATACTTCAGGTATAAACATCGCTAACCTCAGCCGCCGCAAACCCATTCCCTCCCTAAATTATTTGTAAATTGCGCCATCGTGCTGCTGCTGTATAGCGGCGGCCTTACGTAAGTATTTATACTATGGCAAAAGTTGCAATAAACCTTTCTACTGGCGCTCTTCAGCAAGAAGAGGTCATTGTAGGTATAGATTTGGGCACTACCAACAGTTTGGTGGCCTATATTCATCCTGAAGACCGTACCCCCATTGCTATAAATGACCAGGGTCAGGGCACTATTGTGCCATCGGTAGTACATTTTACGCAAACTGGCGAAACCATTGTGGGCACAGCCGCCAAAGACTACCTCACCACCGATCCAGCCAATACCATTTATTCTGTAAAGCGCCTGCTGGGAAAATCGTACAACGACCTGGGCGGCCACCAGGACTACTTTGGCTACAAAGTAATTGACGACAACAGCGAAGGACTGGTGAAGGTGCGTGTGCAGGACAAATTCTATTCGCCCATCGAGCTCTCGGCCGAGATACTGAAGGAGCTGCGCGAGCGGGCAGAACACGCCCTCAAAACACCGGTGAACCGCGCCGTGATCACCGTGCCTGCTTATTTCAACGATTCGCAGCGGCAGGCTACCCGTGATGCCGGCAAGCTGGCCGGGCTGGAGGTGCTGCGCATTGTAAATGAACCCACGGCGGCAGCGCTGGCCTATGGTATTGGCCTGGACCCGGAAGAAGAAAAGACCGTAGCCGTGTATGACCTGGGCGGCGGCACCTTCGATATTTCCATCCTGAGCATTCACCAGGGCATTTTTGAAGTGCTATCTACTAATGGCGATACTTACCTGGGAGGCGATGATTTTGACCGCGCCATCATTAACCATTGGATACAAAATAACGAGCTGATCGCAGATACGGTGAACCAGGACAAGCACCTGTCGCAGGAGCTGCGCCTGAAAGCCGAAGAGGCCAAGAAAACCCTGAGCAGTCAGCAAGTATACGCCGGCACCATCGACGGCAAGATAGACTGCCACCTGGAGCGCCATACCTTTGAGACGCTGATTGCCCCCATCGTAGCCCGCACCATCGAGAGTTGCCGCATGGCCATGGCAGATGCCAAGCTGCAGCCCGAGCAGATTGCTGCGGTGATCATGGTGGGAGGTTCTACGCGGGTGCCGATGGTGTATGAGGCCGTATCGACGTTCTTTGGCAAGCAGGCTAACAACAGCCTGAACCCGGATGAGGTAGTAGCGCTGGGCGCCGCCATTCAGGCCGATATCCTGGCCGGTAACCGCAAAGATATCCTGCTGCTGGACGTAACACCCCTTACGCTGGGCATCGAAACCATGGGCGGCCTGATGGATTCCATCATACCCCGCAATTCCAAAGTGCCGACCAAGGCTGGCCGTCAGTATACCACCTCCATCGACGGGCAGGTGAACATGAAAATATCCGTTTACCAGGGCGAACGCGACCTTGTAAAAGAAAACCGCAAGCTGGCCGAGTTCGATCTGAAAGGAATTCCGGCCATGCCGGCAGGCTTCCCGAAGGTGGACGTGAACTTTATACTTAATGCCGACGGTATTCTGAAGGTAGAAGCCATTGAGTTGCGCTCCGGTACCCGGCAGGAAGTAGAGGTGAAACCCCAGTACGGCCTGACAGATGCCCAGGTAGAGCAAATGCTGCTGGATTCCATTACGCATGCCCGCGAAGATGTATCTACCCGGATGGTAATCGAGGCCCGCACCACAGCAGAGCAGATGATCTACCAGGTTGAGCGCTTTGTGGAGAAAAATCGCGAACACCTCACACCGGACGAGATTGCGCTTACCACCGCCAATGTGCAGCGTCTGAAAGAAGTGCTGGGCACCGGTGATAAAGACACCATTCTGAAGGCAGTAGACATTCTGGAAGAACAGACCAGCCCGTTTGCCGAGCGTATCATGCAGATCTCCATCAAGCAGGCCATGGCCGGCAAAAAGATTGAATAAGCAAGTATAAACACAAAACAAAAGCGCCGGCAGAAACTCTGCCGGCGCTTTTGTTTTAAAGGAAATCTAAAATTTAAGTCTGCTGGCGCAAGCGTCCGCTTGTGCCAAGGTTACAGCTTGCGGCAGGGTGACTGAGGTGAGCTATACTTATAGCTTGATCTCAAACTTTTTGCCCAGCGCCTCCAGGTCGCGTTCTACCGGCGCCAGCAGCGGAATACCTTCTTTCAGGCGTTTTTCAGTCATTTCCCGCTCCGGATCACCCGGTATGAGCACCGCTTTCTCGCCTTTCTTCACGTTGGCGTTCCGGAAGGTTTCGATCCATTTGTCCATGTGCTCCTTAAATTCATCGGCTGGCCGGAAAGCATCTACCCGCATGGCACCCAGGAAATGGCCAATGCCTTCGCCCACCGGGTTATCAGAAACGGGCAGGAAACTCACGAAGGGCGGCACCCACGGGCCATAGTTGGCACCCGAAAGCACAGCTGATAAAATATCCACAATAGCGCCCAGCGCATATCCTTTGTGGCTGCCGTGTACTTTGTCGCTCCCCAGGGGCAGCAGCGCGCCGCCGTCTTTCAGCTCATTGGCATTGGTCGAGCGCTCGCCGTTGGCCGTCTGAATCCAGCCGACGGGCGCCTTTTTATTTTTACGCTGCAAGATCTCCAGCTTGCCGTTGGCGGCAGAGGCAGTAGCAAAGTCGGCTACAAAAGGGGGCTGTTTCATGGTGGGCACGGCCACCGCGATCGGGTTGGTGCCCAGCATGCGGTCGATAGAGTGCGTAGGCGCCACCAGCGGCGAGGCGTTGGTCATGGCAATGCCGATCATATCTGAGGAGAGGGCTTCCATGGCGTGGTAGCCGGCAATACCGAAATGGTTCGAGTTCCTGACAGATACCCAACCGGTACCTACCTGGTTTGCTTTGTCGATGGCGATGTCCATGGCGCGTGGGGCCACCACCAACCCTAAACCACCGTCGCCATCTACGGTGGCGGTGCTTGGGGTTTCGTGCACAATGCGCAGCTTCGGGGCTACATTAATACGGCCGGCCTCCCACAGGCGCACGTAGCCGCTCAGGCGGGCCACGCCGTGCGAGTCTACGCCCCGCAGGTCAGCCTCCAGCAATACTTCGGCGGCCAGTTTGGCATCTTTTGGCGGGCAGCCCATCCGCAGAAAAACTTCCTGCGTGAAGTCAAAGAGTTGGGTATAAGAGTACATAAGTATCAGCGTGATTAGAAACGGCAAATTAGCAAATTCAGGAACCAATGCCTCGGCTTAACCGGAGTAATACCCGATGCCTTTCGGATCAGCCTACTACCCTGTAGCTTATAATATGGTAAA
>NZ_JALEBG010000002.1:600000-886885 GCF_022758235.1 Pontibacter liquoris | reverse complement strand
TTGATCGAAGAAGCTGTGTTACCAGCCTTCCCTTTATCCCCTTCCCTCTGAAGCGGGCTGCAAAGGTAAGAACCTTTTTTCAACTTGCAAGCACTAGAGCAAAATATTTTTCAGCGTTTTGTTTCTTCTTTTCCCGGCACCTGCCTTTCAAGTAACAACTACCTGAAAGCCTAAACCGAACCTTTAAGAAACCCTCTGCTGCTTGCTGGTCGAAAGAGCGCCTGAACGCTTTTTTCCTGACCCCCTTTCCTGCTGAACGGGATGCAAAAGTACGAACCTTTTTCCCCTTTCCAAGCAGTAGGTAAAGAAAAATCATGAACATCGCCTAAGTGGCTGAAAATGAAAGGGAATAATTTCAGGGAATGACATGGCTAGCTTTAGGAAGACCATGAGGGGGAATGTAACCTGGCTAGCTGGCCTGTTTAGAAGCAGCCATAGGCCTACGACGGCATACGCTCTTTTCATATAATAGGGAATGCCAAAATAAGGAATGTCCTTTCGACCTGCGAGTAAAAGCTGAAAGGGAGAAACAAGGCGGATTTCTCTCTTTGTTCGAAAGGACATAACAGACCTCGTAAAGCTCCTTTATACTATACTATAAGGAACCTTTAATCCAGCGGCTTTATACTTACCAGCTAAACCTTCGTTTCTTTCTCTTTATTAATAATAGCACTGTCGGCGTACTCCTGCAGATAGCTATACTTTTCTGTCAGCTTTCCGGCATGGGCTATGGTGGCGCGGGCCAGCATGCCGCCTTCGTCTTCGTTAAAGAACTGCGGAAACACATAGTCAATGATATTGCGGCCGAAATCGCGGGAAGCATTACGCGGGAGCTCGCAGGGCAGGTTGTCTACGGCCATTACCGTGATGTTCTCTTTGCGGCTGTAGGCCTGCTCCATCTCCCCAGTAGTAGGATTGAAATCGAAAGCGGGTTCTATTATAGTAGTGGCCTTTTTTGTGGTCGGGATGGAGCCGTTCACATCACAGGTAATATCGGCAATAGTATCGATCTTGAAGTCGGGCTGGCGCATGTCTTCTTCGGTAAATAGTTTGGGCGCGCTCGGGTGCCAGTAGGCGCAAGCCAGCAGCAGATCGGTTACACGGGTAAACTTGCGGAACGTGGACTGGTAGAGGTGCGGGTTGGCATAAAAATCCGGCGAGTCCCATACTTCCACATCAGGGCGGTTGTTGTAATCACCGGAGTGCAGCTGGGCATACACCGGCTCACTGAACTGCTTATAAAGGTAATCAAACACACTCACTTTCCGGATGCCCATCTTATTGAGCACTTCCATGGCACCACCCGCTACACGGCCGCCGCCCGTTATAGCAATCTTGATAGGGGGCAGCTGCACCTTAAAGTATTCCTCCTGCATATCCTCCATCTCGTGGCAGAGGTAGGCAGGCTTCAGATCGAACAGGCCCCACTTTTTGCCATAGGTCAGGATGCCGTTGTAGGCGCCTACAATACCGGCATACCGTCCGAACGCCACCACCCGCTGCCCTTCGGAGTTGGTGAGCAGCTCGTAATCTATAAGAGTGATGTGTTTGTCAAGTATGGCTCGGAGCAGCTTGGCGTTATGCGGTTGCTTCTTTATAGTATGCGAGAAGAAGAAGTAGGTCTTGCTCGGGATCAGCTGGTCGATGGGCACTTCCTTTACGCCCATCAGCACGTCGCAATCATTCAGGTCCTGCTGCAACGGGATGTTCAGCTCCGCATACTCCTGATCAGTGAAGCAACGCACCGCGCTGGGCTGCACCACTACCTGCGCGTCCGGGAAAACCTGCATAGCCTCCACACACTTTTTAGGCGTCAGCGGCACCCGTTTGTCCACCGGTACTTTGCCTTCTTTTATGATCCCGATCTTAACTTTCTTCATCTGTGCGTGTTTCTGAATTGTTCTTTCTTAATTTATGTTTGCCAGTAGGAGCACAGGATTTGTCCCTCTCACCGTTACCTTAGTACATAGGCTGGCGGCTACTCCTTTTATAGTATACCTGCTGTATGCGTTTGTCTGGAGGCACCCGCCACACGCAGAACTATTTAGCTTTCATGCTTCAATATAATAAACAATTACTATTACTTTTGTAGAAATTACTGAAAGCGAGCCCCGGGCTTGTCTTCCCAGGATCGATTAAACCCAAATTCCCAATCAATACTTCATCTATATGATACTTAAAACCAAACCTGCGGATGTTTTTAAGGAGCGTCACAACGGCCCCGACAAAGAGCAGATGCAGGACATGCTTAAAACCATTGGGGTAAACTCACTGGACCAACTGATTGAGGAGACCGTACCGGCCGCCATTAGACTGAAGAAGCCCCTGAACCTGCCCAAGGCACTTTCGGAAAGAGACTTCCTGAAGAAATTCGCGCAGATCGCCAAAAAGAATAAAGTATACAAGTCCTACATCGGCCTTGGCTACAACGATACCATCATGCCCCCGGTTATACTTCGTAACATTATGGAGAACCCGGGCTGGTATACCGCCTACACACCTTACCAGGCCGAGATCGCCCAGGGCCGACTGGAAGCCCTGATCAATTACCAAACTATGGTGATGGATCTGACCGGTATGGAAATTGCCAACGCATCGCTGCTGGACGAAGGTACGGCCGCGGCCGAGGCCATGAACATGTTCCATGCGCAGCGCAAAGGCTCCCGCAAAAATGCCAACCGCTTTTTCGTATCGGAGCAGGTGCTGCCGCAGACCATCGACGTGCTGCTTTCGCGTGCCACCCCGCTTGGCATTGAGCTGGTGATCGGCGACCACCGCGAGGCAAACCTGCAGGACGAGACCCTGTTTGGCGCGCTGGTGCAATACCCGGCTGCCGATGGTGCCGTTTACGACTATACTGATTTTATCGCAAAGGCCCACGAGCAGGACATGCTGGTAGCCGTTGCCGCTGACATACTTTCCCTGACCTTGCTGACACCTCCGGGTGAAATGGGTGCCGACGCAGCCATCGGTACCACGCAGCGTTTTGGGGTGCCCATGGGCTTTGGTGGCCCGCACGCGGGTTACTTTGCTACAAAGGATGCTTTCAAGCGCATTTTGCCAGGCCGTATCATTGGCCTTTCGGTGGATGCCGAAGGTAACAAAGCCTACCGCATGGCCCTGCAGACACGCGAGCAGCACATCCGCCGCGAAAAAGCAACGTCCAACATCTGTACAGCGCAGGTACTGCTGGCTGTTATCGCCGGTATGTATGCCGTGTACCACGGTCCGCGTCGCCTCAAGTATATTGGCCTGAATACGCACGCACTGGCGCAGCAACTGGAAAAAGGCCTGAAAGCACTGGGCTTCGAGCAGCTCAACGCGCAATACTTCGATACGCTGAAAGTGGCCGTGGAGAGCGCTGAGCTGAAAACTGCTATCCGCACAGAGGCTGAAGCAGCCGGCATCAACTTCCTGTACGCAGCTGATAACACCATCAACATCTCTCTGAATGAGAACACCGACCTGGAAGATGTGAAAGCCATACTTGCCGTGTTTGCGAAAGTAGCCGGCAGATCTGCTGATGTACTGACAATAGACGAGCTTCCGGAAGATACGGAGATCACCTGGTCTGACAGCCTGATCCGTAAGAGCGATTACCTCACGCACGAGGTATTCAACAAGCACCACTCCGAGCACGAGATCCTGCGCTACATGAAGCACCTGGAGAACAAGGATATTTCCCTGACGCACTCCATGATTCCACTGGGCTCCTGCACCATGAAGCTGAACGCGACGGCCGAGATGATCCCGGTAACATGGCCGGAAATTGGCCAGCTGCACCCCTTTGCCCCTGCCGACCAGACAGAAGGCTACAAGCAGATCTTTACGGACCTGGAGGCCTGGCTGTGCGAGATTACCCGTTTCGATGCGGTGTCATTGCAGCCCAACTCCGGTGCCCAGGGCGAGTATGCCGGCCTGATGGTGATCCGCGCTTACCACGAATCGCGCGGCGACCAGCACCGTAACATTGCCCTGATCCCTTCTTCTGCCCACGGCACCAACCCGGCTTCGGCGGTAATGGCTGGCATGAAAGTGGTGATTGTGAAGTGCGATGAGAAAGGCAACATTGATGTGGCGGACCTGCGTGCCAAAGCAGAGCAATATAAAAATGAGCTGTCCTGCCTGATGGTAACGTATCCTTCCACGCACGGCGTGTACGAGGAGTCGATCATCGAGATCTGCCAGGCCATCCACGACAACGGTGGCCGGGTGTACATGGACGGCGCCAACATGAACGCGCAGGTAGGCCTGACCTCACCGGCCCACATCGGTGCTGACGTGTGTCACCTTAATTTACACAAGACCTTCTGCATACCGCACGGTGGCGGTGGCCCTGGCATGGGCCCGATCGGCGTAGTGAAAGACCTGGCGCCGTTCCTGCCTGGTCACGCGGTGGTAGATTTGGGCCGCAAGGAAGCGATCCATGCTGTATCAGCTGCGCCCTGGGGTTCTGCCTCTATCCTGCCGATTTCATATGCGTACATTGCCATGATGGGCGGCGAAGGCCTGACAGAAGCGACGAAAGTAGCGATCCTGAATGCCAACTACATCAAAGCACGCCTGGAGCAGCATTACCCGGTACTGTACGTGGGTACTAACGGCCGCTGTGCGCACGAGATGATCCTGGATTGCCGTGAGTTCAAGAAGTATGGCGTGGAGGTAGAAGATATCGCCAAGCGCCTGATGGACTACGGTTTCCATGCGCCAACCGTATCGTTTCCGGTAGCGGGCACGCTGATGGTGGAGCCAACCGAATCCGAAGCACAGGAAGAACTGGACCGCTTCTGCGACGTGATGATCTCGATCCGCGAGGAGATCCGCGAGATCGAATCCGGCAAAGCAGACCAGAAAAACAATGTGCTCAAGAACGCGCCGCACACCCAGAAAGTGGTGCTGGTAGAAAACTGGGAACGCCCTTACTCCCGTGAGAAGGCTGTATTCCCGATGGCCTACCTGCGCGACAACAAAGTATGGCCAACGGTTAGCCGCATCGACAGCGCCTACGGCGACCGTAACCTGGTGTGCTCCTGCGCTCCGATCGAAGCTTACAACGAGCAAAACCAGGAAATGACCGCCATCGGCTAAGTCATACTTCCTATACTTATAAAACGCCTGGTTCAGCAATGAGCCAGGCGTTTTTGTTTTTGCTGCCTCCCCGTTTAGTTGCCGGCAGTTTATACTTTAGCGTTACACTATAAAATCGCAGGGCAAATCCGTTACAAGTACTATCAGGCGCACGCCTACAGTGTATGGGTAAACCAAAACGCCGCCGCTACTAAATACCACACACCCGAAAGCAAGCTCAGTACAGCTACCTACATCATACTCAGGCACTAACCGCATGCGCAGGCTACCAGTGCAAAGAAACGAACGTTGCATTCTGGTAATTTGTACTTGCCCGGGCACTCGGGCATACTCCAATTTACTCTTTCTAAAAAATAATTTAAAAATTTTGAAACTTTTTTCACATAGCCTTTATCCTATACTTTACTTTTTAAATTCATTTAAAACAAGAGAAGTATAGATTATGTCCTATTATGCTTGAGCAACGTAGCGTAAACACAAGAATTATTTTAAATATACCAACTTGTATATATAAAATAACCTATATCTTTGCGTCCACCAAACAAAAGGATTGGTCTAATCTCATAAGGAATATGAAAAAATTATTAGTGTTTGCTGTAACGGTAACCGGATTTGCTTTTTCAACTACCACTGCAACTGCACAGGTTGCTTCCTTCAACAGCATCGCGCTACATTTATCAAACCAGGATGTTGCTACTGCAGCATATGCCGAACAACTGGCCTTAGGTGAAACCAACAATGCTAAAGCTACCCTGGCCCAGCCAGTTTATGCGAGCAGCGCAAAAAAGGCCGTAACGATCTTAAACGAGGTGGCTTACACCAAAAGCATGTCAGAAGAACTTAGCGCCTGGGTGAACAAGGAGCTGGTGAACGAGGCAAATAAAAGCCGCCGCAAAAAATAAGCTCCCGCGCTGCCTTTACCCTTTGCCGGGTATTATACCGTATAGGAGGCTAAACGGTATAACCACAACAGCGCACTATGGCCTCCTTTCCTTTCCGCATACCCGCTTTCCTTACGTTACTGTTGCCGCTGCTGCTTTTTGGCAGTTGCACCCGTCTGCCTGATGTGCAGAGCAACTACGACCGTTCCATCCAGTTTCAGCATTACCAGACCTTTGCCTGGTACCAGGCCGAAGTGCCGTCACCGCTTGGTGGCCGCGGCCCAGGCTTCAGTCCGCTAGTAAACGAGCGCGTGAAAGAAGCCATCGCCAGCGAGCTGGTAAAAGAAGGCATTACGCCTGCCCTGGAAAACCCCGGCCTTTTAGTTGCCTATGATATTGCTGTGGATCCTAAACTAGCGCCAGCTGCTATCGGCGATGAGGTGGGTCCCGGTTTTGGCTATGGCTATAGCTATTGGTACGGCTACCGCTACCGCTACAACTTTTCTGCTTTTACAAACGCCAGCCCTATCAGCAAGTATAGCCCGGGCACCCTGGTAATCGACCTGATCGATGCGAACACCAACGAACTGGTGTGGCGCGGCTGGGCATCGGTCAACTTAAATCCCACTCAGCTAGAAGAAACCAAAATAAACCAGGTAGTAGCCAACATCATGGCACAGTTCCCGCCTGTTTCGGACCTGAGCCGTTAGCTCTAATTATACTTAGAGTTTATACTTCAACGAGAGGCCGCCATACCAGGTGCGGTCGGGTGCGGGTTGATAAAAACGGCCGCCGAAGGCATTCAGGTCGTTGCCCAGGCTATACTGCTGGTCTGTCAGGTTATCGCCGCCCACAAACATTTCCAGTGCCAGCTGCTTGGCAAGTTGCTTTCGCCAGCCGGCGCGGGCACCTACCACCACATAGCTGGCGGCAAAGACGGTGTTCTCATCGTTCAGCGGAATCTCATCTACATAATTGCCGGTTACGTTCAGGTATAGCCCGTTCTTGGCAGCAGCATCCAGCGCCAGGGTAGCCGTGTTCGGCGCCACGCCCGTCAGCTGGTTTCCGGATAGATCGGTGGCGTCTTTCTGATAATCCTGGAAACGGAAGTGGCTGTAGGTATAGCTGCCCCATACTTTGAGCAGGCTGAGCGGCAGTGCCGGATCGTTTACCAAAGCATAACTGATGCTGGTCTCCAGGCCGGCTTGCCGGGTAGAGCCCACGTTCCGGAAAATGGCCACGCCGGACAGGTCCTGCCGGCTCACAATGGTTTCCTTCAACCGGAAATAAAAACCCACCACATCAAAGTTCAGTTTGCCATGGCCGGCAAAGCCCCGGATGCCGGCTTCATAGTTTGTTCCTTTCTCGGCCTCCAGACCCGTGTTAAAACTGCCGTCGGACGGGAGAATTTCTTCTTCGGTCGGCGGTGAGAACCCGGAACTGATGCTGGCATGCACCGAAACCTGGTTGGTAAGTGGCTTGAGCAGGGCCAGGCGCGGCGAGAGCACCGCGTTAAAATTACGGGTATACTGGTAACCGTTGCCGGTAAGTGCCTGTCGCAGGCGCGTGATCTGATACTGGGCATCGTTCAGGCTGAGGGCCGCGGTGGCAATGATGCCGGCCGGGAGCTCAACCTCGGCTTGTGCAAATAAAAAGCCCGCTTTGGAGACCACCTCATCGTCGGTGCGAAGGCTGTCGGGCGTGCCGCCTTTGTTGTCGTAAGTCCGGGCCGTCTGGAAACCTCGCTGAAACTCACCTCCGAAAGTATAGGTAACAGGCAGGCTGCCCACACGGCTGTTGTGTACAAAGCTGGTGCGCCCGCCCATTTCCTGATCGGTATTGCGCTCATAATCGGTGTTGAAGGGATTGTCTTTAAAGCGGTGCAAGCCATAGATGGCCGTAGTGTTGCGCCAGTTGCTGTTAAACGTATAGGTCTGCTTCAGCCCGATGTTAAGGCCATCCTGGGTGATAGACGCGTTCTGCGCCACGCTGCCAAACATACCGCTCCGGGCCTGGCGTGGGTTCTGCGCATACTGCTCCCGGGTCAGCCCGCCGGGCAATTCGTAGTACAGGTCGGAGTAAATGATATTGGCGGCAATGGTGCGCTTAGCAGAAGTATAAAACTCCGATGAGAGCAGCAGCACCTTACGGTCCACGGCCGACTGCTCGCGGTAGCCGTCGTACTGCTGCCGCGTGTACTGCACCAGCAGGTTGCCTTTTTCGGAACCGGCACTATAAGATGCCCCGTAATGGCGGTAGCCGTACGAGCCGGTCGTGGCATTTACCTCTAACTGCTGGCCCTGGTTCAGCCGCATCGGTTCCAGTAGAATAGTGCCGCCGGTGCCGGCCCCATAAATACTGGCGGTGGGCCCTTTCAGTATCTCGATGTGGCCGATGTTGGCGGGGTCCAGCAGGTTGAGCGCCGTGGTGCCGTTTGCCTCTGTAAGCGGGATGCCATTAAAATATAGCTTGATATTGCGGATGCCGTAAGGCGAGCGGAGCGTGCTGCCCCTAATGGAAAGGCGGTAGCTGGCCGGCGCGCGCTCGTCCATGCGTACGCCCGGCACAGTGTTCACGGCCCGTACCAGAGAACTTTCATCAAAGCGGTTGAGCACCTCGCTATCGATCACGCTGATGGCGCCGGCTGTTTGCAGCAGGGGCCGGTTGGTTTCGTAGCCCTGCACCTGCACTTCCTGCAGCACCGCTACGGTGGGTTGCAGCAACGTTTGCCGCACGCCGGGTTGCTGCAGGTCGGTGAGCGTATCGGGGGCAAAGCCCAGGTAGGTGATCAGCAGGAAAGCGGTTGTGTCGGGCACCGTGAGGTGGTAGCTTCCGTCGGCGGCGGTGAGTGCCTGCGGGCCTGTGTTGGCGGTTACGGCAGCACCTTCCAGTGGACGCAGGCTGCGGGCATCCCGCACCCGACCCTGCACCGTGATCTGCGCCAGCAACAACTGCGGTATTCCCAGCAATATAAAAAGTAAAGTATAAGATGCGTTTGTTCTCATAAGTAGCAGGCGACGATTTCTGAACGTGCCACCAGCCTCAAGGTTTAGCTATATTTTTCCTTCCGCATAGCCCAGGCAGCCTGGTAAAGATACAGTTGTTCTTCTTTCTTCTACTTATATTTTGCTGTCGCCGGACCTGCTTACCACAAGCTAATCTCAAAACATTAAAAAGTTATAAAGCTGAAGATGGGAAAGCATTATTGCCCCATCTTCAGCTTTCAGTAAAACCAGATTTCTCCCCACTTCTTTCTGTTTACTTTTTACTTAGATCCTTTACCCGGATGTTCCGGAACCATACCGTGGAGCCATGTCCCAGGAATCCAAGGTATCCTTCATCACGCTTCAGCCCCGGGTGATCCTTTCCGTCCAAGGTGCCGTTCTTACGAGCATCGGAAATGTCGCCGTCCAGAATGGTGGTGCCGTTCAGTATCACCTTTATCTTCGGGCCTTTCACAATCACTTCCTCGTAGTTCCACTCCCCAACAGGCTTCAGATAGCCGCGCTTAGCCGGCATAACGCCGTACACAGAGCCATGATACTGGTACTCGTGCAGGGTCTTGTAAATATCAGCGTCATTATCTAAAATCTGCACTTCCATCCCCTCGTAGGCAGCATCGCCTTCTAAAGGAGTGCGTATGCCCAAGCCGTTGTTGGCGCCAGGTGTTAGTTTGAACTCGAAGCGGAATACAAAGTCTCCGTACTCCTCTTTGGTATACAGATTGCCGCCGTTGCCAAATTTTGGCTCATGCACTACCAGTTCACCATCTTCAATCACATAATCGGTGGTGTTACCCTGCCATTGGTGCATGTTGGTGCCATCAAACAACACCCTAAAGCCTTCTTTCTTTTCGGCGGCGCTTAACTCAAACGGCTCCGGACGGGGAAGTTCGCGGATGTAGATGTCACGGTAACCTACGCGGGAGCCATGCGCCTGCAGTTCTATCTGCTCCTCCGGAAATATGGGCATGCCCTTGTCCCAGTAATTTTCCAGGATGACATTGTCCGTTACGAGCTCCCCGTTAAGGTACACTGTCACGCGATCCCCTTTCATGATAATATGGAAGTTGTTCCACTCACCCAGCGGGTTATCAGCTACTTTGAGCGGTTTACTTGGATTAACCTGGTTGTTGTACAGCCCGCCGGAGCCTACTTGTGCCCCATCCTTTACCCGGGAAGTATCCCACATCTGAACCTGGGGCGTGCCCCGCAGGTAAATGCCGGCATCGCCGTTTTTGTTGCCGTCGTCATATATTTTCCAATCCACGAACATCTCAACGTCGCCATATTTCTTTGCTGTCGTGAGGTTATCGAACCCGTGCCCTACAAATGTAATCTCGCTATTTTCTACTTTCCAGTCTTTGCGCATTTGCTCATCCGCAGCTTTCTGCTTCTGAGCCAGGGTTCCCTTATCCATTTTGGCCCGCTCAATCGGGTCAGCCACCAAGCCTTTCCAGCCGGTCAGGTCTTTGCCGTTAAACAGCGCCACGAAACCTTCGCCCTGTGGCATTTCTGCCAAAAACTTCTGTATCGCTTTGATCTGGTACTCGCTGTCAGGCCCCTCAAGCACCTGAGCGGTTTTATTGAGCAAATCCCGTACGATATTACCTGTATAGTTTTCGTCAGACAGCGCGATGTTCATCACGGCATGGGCAGCCTCCTGTTGCAGTTTAGGATCATCGAGGTACCTGCCGGCGAATACCAGGGCAGGGAAAGTATGTAATCCCGCTACTTCTTTCAGGATCAGTTGCTGCTGTTCAGGTGTTTTGGCTAATGCCATGGCATCCCGCAGTTTCAGCAGCTTTTGTTCGGCAGGAGACTTAGAAAGACTGATTATGCGGATATATCCTTTCAGCGCTGCATCCAGGTAGGCTTCATTGGAAGTTGCCTGGCTGATGCGGTACAGCTCGCCGGCCGCACTCACATCAGACCACACAGCCAAGGCAGCAACTGCGGCCTGCTTTGTGGCGGCATCGCCGGCATTAAAGGCTGCTGCAACAGCATCCAGGGCTTTTTCACCGCCAATATTGGCTAGTATGTTAAAGTATAGGGGCTTCTTCTCAGCCGGAGCCTGCGCCATTTGCTCCAGTATCAGGTTTGCCTGCTGTGCCTTGTCATCATAACCGCGAACGGCTGCAACAATGGCCTCCTGCACTGCGCTTACTTCTTCAGGCCGCGCTGTTTCCTGCAGCAAAGAAAAGAGCCGCGGCAGGTTCTCTTTTGTTGCCATTTGCTCCAGCGCAGTTAAAGCGGCCATACGCACAGCAGCATTTTCGTCTTTTACATAGGAGAACACCTCATTTATTTTTTCGCTGGCAGCGCGGTTGCCTAAAACCGCGAGTGCGGCTGCCTGGGCCTCGGCAGGCATTTTAGGCAAAGCATCGGCTACTGCATCAGTCAGATTTTTTGCTTCCATGATAAACAGGGCCTCTTTCACAGCGTCAATTTCTTCCTTATTGCCTTTCTTCATGGCCTTGAGTAGTTTTGGCAGCGCCTCCTCATTGCCCATGCTGCCTGTAGCGCCTATGGCGGCCAGTTTCACCTGATCGTGCCTACTTCTGAGTGCCTTCAGCACGGCAGGCATGGCAGCTTTAGCATCGTTTCTGCCCAACATAGTGATGATTTCAGCTTCTACTTTGGGATCCGCTCTCTTTGCTTTCTTCACCCACATAGCGGTGGTGGCAGGCGTGATGTAGTCGGCGGCGAATTTGAGCGCGGCAGCACGGTATTCCGGGTTTTTGTCCGCTGCTGCATTTACCAACAACGCTACGCTCTTTTCGCCTTGTATATCTGTCATCAGTTCCAGTGCGGCTGTGCGGGTGTGCACCTGCAGCTCCTGTCTGGTGCTATTCAGCAGTGATTGCGCTATTTTTGCTGCCTGCTGCTGTCTTCCGCTTTCGGCCAGGCGCTGTGCATAAAGCAAATAAGCGGAGGTGGCGTTGTCATTACCAAAAGTATAATTACCCTGTTGCGCTGCCTGCGCCAGCACAGCTTCAGAGGCAGGATCGGCAATGTTGGCCAGGGCATAGAGTGCCAGCTTTCTGAGCTTGCTATCCGGGTTGGTCGCTAAAGGCGTAAGAACAGCCACAGCTTTCGCATATTGCGCATCACCTACTGCCTCGACAAGCGACAGGCGACACTCACCCTGCGCATTTTGTAAAGCTTGCAGCAGCGCCTCGCTGGCACCGGAAGTATGAATATTAATTAAAGCTTTGGCAGCCGGGGCACACAGGCGCTCATCGCCTAAGTAACCTTTCAAACAAGGAACCGCATCATCTTTGCCTATCATCTGGAGCTGCCTGATAAAAAAGGCTTTGTTCTCCTCCTGATCAGCTTTTTGCAGCGCCTGACAGTATGCATCTACGCTCATCTGCCTCCATTCTTCTCTGCCGGGCTGTGACACATAATAAGAGAAGCCGCCCATCGCATATTCTAACCTGGTATTATCTCCCTTGCCGGGAGGAGCCAGCATTGAGGCCATTTCTATAAGTCCTTCTTTTCCGGTACCGGCAATTTCGCTCATGTTTGCGGTAAGCTGCAGGCTATCTTTTGCCGGCATTTGCGCCAGCAGGTCGGCAATTTTAGTCGTGAGGGTGCGCTGATCGTTTTCCCGCTGCGCCATCGTTACAGAATTCACCGAGGCGACAGCAAGCAGCATTAGTATTATTCTTTTCATATACATCGGGTTAGGGCAGTTAACCAGTTTAAGAATATTTTTGAAGATGCCTGGTAGTTGCAGGCTATAGTACCATTGTCCAGTCAGAGCGCATGGGCTCGTTGATGAGGCGGTTGGCGCCTTCATCCTGTACAAATTCCTGCTTCACGGGGTCAAACTTCAGCGAGCGGCCTAAATGCAGCGCAGCCTTCCCCATGTTGACAAGTGTGCAGGATCTGTGTCCGTTTTCTTCGTTAAGAGCAAACTTTTTGCGTTCCTTTACTGCCTCAATGAAGTCTGTCACTTGTGGCTTCGGATCAGGGAAGGCCGCCAGCTTCTTCTGCAAATCCGGAATATCGGAGCGAAAGCCGGGGTACAGTTTTCCTTTTGGCCCTTCTATATAAGGTATGTTTTCTTCTTTGCCCTCGCCATCCAGCACTATCTGGCATCCGTCGGCATACGTATAGGTTATGCGGCGCCATGTTCCTACGGCATCCGGGTGCTGCTGCGGCGCATCTATCTCCACAGAAACAGGGCTCGTATTGTCTTTCCCCAGGAAGTACTGAATAGGATCTAGGTAATGCTGTCCCATATCGCCGAGGCCGCCGCCATCGTAATCCCAATAGCCACGGAATGTCTGATGTACGCGGTGCAGGTTATAAGGCCGGTAAGGCGCAGGGCCCAGCCACATGTTATAATCCAGTTCCTGCGGTACGGGCATAGGGTCGAGGTTGGTCTTGCCTACCCAGTAAAACTTCCAGTCGAAGCCGGTACCACGGCCCACCGTTACTTTCAGCGGCCAGCCCAGCAGGCCGCTGTCTACCAGCTTTTTGATAGGCTTAACAGGTGTGCCCATCCCATAAAAAATATCCTCGAAGCGAAACCAGGTGTTCAGGCGGAAAATGCGCCCGTGTTGCTGCACAGCCTCCACTACACGTTTGCCCTCGCCGATGGTGCGGGTCATAGGCTTTTCGCACCAGATGTCTTTACCGGCCCTGGCTGCATCTGCCGCTATAATGCCGTGCCAGTGCGGCGGCGTGGCAATGTGCACAATGTCTACTTCCGGCAGCTGTATTACTTCCCGGTAATCGGTAAAAGTTTTCACGCCATTTCCTACTATGTCCGCAGCCCGCTTTAGGTGGTTGCGGTCCACGTCACAGACGGCGACCACGCGGGTATCGCCATAAGGAATATGGTTGCGCCCCATAGACCCTACCCCGATGATAGCCTTGGTGAGCTGATCGCTTGGCGCAACGAAGCCCCTGCCGCCCAGCACAAAGCGCGGAACAATAATGAAGGAAGCAACTGTAGCCGCAGATTTCTTTAAAAAGTCTCGTCTTGAATTAGTGGTAGCATCTGAACTCATATAGTATAAAGGTTATCTATGTTAAGTAATGATATACTAAAAGCTATTGTATTCGCTTAACCAATCCTCACAGGAAAGAACGCCTCCTGAGTATTGAGATCAACTCATCATGGGCAGCCATAAACCTTGGTACTTTGTAAAGGCTTGCCAGGCACTATATCACTAATATACTTATAATCAATAAACTATATTCATAGATACCGGTATTTTTAAGACACAAAGGTTTTTTGGCGTCTAAATCAGGCTTTTTAGCTGCTGAGATGTATGCAGCTATTCTATATGGCAGGTGTGGACTTTAAGATGCGCTTATTAAATTTTGCTGACATGCATAAAAAAGGCTACACAGAAACTGCGTAGCCTTTCCAAACTATGAAAGCTAATGAAAATCTTTTATCAATTTTTCTTGATCTTGAATTCGGTGCGGCGGTTCAGCTGGTGTTCCGCCTCGGAGCATTCCACGCCATCGGCACAACGGTTTACCAACCGGGTTTTGCCGTAGCCTCTGGCTGTGAGCCTGCTCTTGGCAATGCCTTTGGATACGATGTAATCCACGGCGGCCTGCGCGCGGCGCTCTGAAAGTACCTGGTTGTACTGCTTGCTTTCGCGGCTGTCGGTATGGGCACTCATCTCAATGGCTATTCTAGGGTTGTTTTTCAGTAGCGACACCACTTTATCCAGCTCTCTGGCCGCATCCGGGCGGATATCCCACTTGTCGAGGTCGTAGTAAATGTTTTCCAGCACCACGGCGCGCTCAATCTCATTTTTATCGAAGAGCAGGGCCACCTGCACGGTGTCGCCGGCTGTTTCAGGCACCTGCGCCAGCACTTCCTGGTTCAGGAACCCGTCTTTAGAGCCCAGGAAAGTATAAGTATCGCCTTTGCGGCCATCCATAAAGTAGGTACCCTCCTCATCCGACATAACCACGGCCGAGTCGGTTAAGTTCTGCTGTGTTACTTTTATTCTAACCAGCGGCAGCGGCACCTGTATGTTCTTTTTCTTCTCGTCCTGCTTGCGCTCCAGCGTGGTGATAGCCAGCACGACCGGTTTCTTCAGGATCGTGAACTTGAAAATGTCATCGGTACCATTCTGTGAGTCGCGGTTAGACGACAGCAGGCCAGTTTCGCCGGGTTTGGTAAACATGATGCCGTAGTCGTTTGCGGCCGTATTAACCGGGTAGCCTAGGTTGCGCACGCCTCTCCAGGCGCCCTGCGTCCCTTCGGCAGAGAAGATGTCGAGGCCGCCCATTCCGGCATGTCCGTCGGAGGCAAAGTATAATTTGTTGTCGGCATCTACATACGGGAAGCTCTCGCGGCCCGCCGTGTTGATGGCAGGGCCTGCGTTTACGGGAGTGCCCCAGCTGCCATCAGCCTGGCGCGTGGAGAAATAAATGTCAGTATCGCCCAGACCGCCCGGCATATCCGAAACAAAGTATAGCGTGTTGCCATCCGGTGTTATGGCCGGGTGGCCTACCGAATAATTCGTCACGTTGTTGTAGCTGAAGGGCTGGATGTTACCCCAGTTGCCGCTCTGTTTTTCGGCCGAGAATATCTCCAACCGGTTCACATACTCGTTCACTTCCGGTTTGTTCACCCAACTCGTAGGGTCGGCATTTACGTTTCCGCGCTTCAGCACCAGGTGCGTGCGGGTAAAGTATAGTTTGTTGCCTTCCTCGGCGGCAGACGCCGTGGCGTTATGGTAATCGGCGTTCACCACGTCCTGCATAGCTGTCGGGCTGCTCCAGTTGCCTTCCGCATCCTGCTGGGCTGAAAAGAGCTGCAGGTAGGGGCGGCCGGTCCAGCCATATACTTTTGCTTTTTTGTCGGCCTTGGCTACGCCCCGGTCAGAGGTAAAGATCACCCCATTGCTACCGTAAGGAGCAGGGCTGAACTCCGAATAACCGGCCATGTTGATAGGCTGGAAAGGCGTTACTTCCGCTACGGGCGGCATGTTCATCCAGGTCTGGGCTACATCGCAGGCTTTTGCCAGCGCCTGGGCCTCGTCGGCTTTTTCGGGCAGTTCCTCGCCCCATTTTATAAACTGTGCCTTGGCCTCTTCATACTTGCCGTTACTGCGCAGGGCATCGGCATAAAAGTATACATCGGCGGGCGTATGGGCCGGCATGGCCACTACCTGGGCATACCAGTTCTCGGCTTCCTGCATCTGGCGGGTCAGGCGGTAGGCTTCGGCAATGCGCTCGGCAGTCTGCAGATCAGGCTGGCGTTTTTTTACGGCTTTGGTATAGTTCTGCAGCGCCAGGGCAAACTCCAGGTTCTCGAACCGTTTATTGGCTTTGCGCAGGTCCGACTGGGCCTTTGCCAGCGGGGAAAAGCCCAGCACGGCGGCTATCGCCAGGTATAAGGGTGCGTGTGTATATCTCATGGTTATCAGGGATGTCGGTTAAAAGTATTGGGGAGTTAGCATCTTGGTTTCTTTCTTCTTGAAGAAGTAGTAACCAACCGAGATCTCGTGGGTATTAAAGCCGCCCAGGTCGTTGAGCATCTTATCATAAGAATAGCCCAGGCGCAGCGATTTGGTCAGCTGCAGCTCCGCGATCAGGGCTACGGCTGTGCGCTTGGTCATTGCTTCGGCACTTTCCGGATCATACTTGAACACACGGGCGCTGGTGCGGTACGAGCTGCCAAGCCAGAGCCGGTCGCCCAGCAGCACAAAGGCATTCACATCGATGTTGGTAGGCGAGCTGAAGGTCTCTTTTACCAGCACGCTTGGCTTGAACTTTACAAAAGTACCCAGGTCAAACACATACCCGGAAGTGAAGTAATAATGACGCTCCGGCTCCATGTATTGGGTTTCCTTGAACTGCAGCAGATCGGAGGCCGACAGGCCGGCATAAAAACGATCGGTGTGGTAGTACGCGCCGATTTTAATTTCGGGCTTGATGTTGGTGTCTTTTCCGGACGGGATGGCAGGGTCATCGGAGATTCCCAGCTCGGTACCATCAAAGGTGGTTTGCACCAGCCCTGGCGCCACGCCCAGGCTCAGCACGCCGGCCGCGCTTACCTGCAGCTTTACGGCTACGTTGGCATAGGCAGACAGGGTGCTCTGGGGGCCGATCTCATCGCGGGTAAGCCCCAGGCCCAGGCCCAGGCGGTCGCCTGCTGCCAGGCCGTCCAGGCTGGCAGCCTGCGTGGAGGGAGCTCCATCCAGCCCCGTCCACTGCGAGCGGTGAAAGAGGTTCAGGTTGAGCATGTTCTTGCTACCGGTGTATGCCGGGTTCAGGTTCATGCTGTTAAAAATGTACTGCGAGTACTGGGGGTTTTGCTGGGCACTAGCCGTGAACGCAAGCAGTAGGGCCAGCAGCGTATAAACTATTCTCATGGTGTTTTTGGGTTTCTATATTTTCAGGATGCCTTATCGGAAGATGGCCACATACCCGGTAAACTCTTTATCGACGCCGTTGCAAAGCTTCACACGCACTTTGTAGAAGTAGGTGCCGGCTTCCAGCTTGTTACCGTTCCAGTCGTTCTGGTAGCTCTTCTTTCTGTATACTTCAGAGCCCCAGCGGTTAAAGATCAGCACTTCGTTATCCGGGAACTTGAGCAGGTTGCTGATCTCCCAGGTATCGTTGCGACCATCATTGTTCGGGCTGAAGGCTTTCGGGAAGTTTAGCTGGCCATCGGCAAGCGCGGCATCCATGGTAGCAGTAGCTACTGCGCTGCCGCAGGTGCCGTTGTTGGCGACCACCGTTACCTCGCCGGAGGCAGTTGGCTGGCTGGCTTTTACTTTGATGCTGGTCGTGCCCTGTCCTTCGATGATGGTAAAGCCTGTTGACACGGTCCAGGTGTACGAAGTAGCGCCAGACACGGCATCGATCGTATACACCAGGCCATCACAAACGTTGCTCTTATCCCGGATAGGACCAGGCGCTGCCGGAGGCGTGGTGATTGTTACCTCTGTAGTGGCAGTGCCGCTGGTGCCGCAGGTGTTGGTGCCCGATACGCTGATGGTACCACCGGCTGTTCCGGCATTCACTGTGATGGTACCGGTACCCTGGCCGCTTACGATCGTCCAGCCGGCCGGCACTGCCCAGGTATACACCGCGCCGTTCTCGGCGTTTGCAAAGGTATAGGTCAGGGCTTCGGAGCTAGCGCAAACGGCTGCGGTGCCGGTAATGGCAGCCGGTGTTGCCGGTGCCGTCAGGCCTTTCACAGCCAGACTGCCTGCTTCGCTATCGCCGCATTTGTTTGCCACTACCACTTTCACATCACCGGCGGTGCTGCCTACTTCCACCTCTATGGTGGTGGTGTTCTGGCCCTTTTTAATCGTCCAGCCGGTTGGTACAGACCAGGTATAGCCGGTTGCGTCGGCCACATCGGCCACGCTATAGGTAAGGGTAGTGCCTGCGCAGCTGGCTGCGTCACCGGTAATTACAGGTTTCGTTGGTTTGGCGGAAGCAGTAAGGGCCATGGTTGTGGCGGCGCTGCTGCCGCAGTTGTTGTCGGCGGTTACGGTTATGTTGCCGGCGGCATCGCTTGCCTTTACTACCAGCGTGCCGGTACCCTGACCGCTCACGATCGTCCAGCCAGCCGGCACCGTCCAGGTATACCCGGTAGCGCCTGTTACATCGGCTACTGTAAACGTGGCGTTAGTGCCTGCGCAAACATCTGCATTGCCGGTTATGGCGGCCGGCGCAGCGGGTTTGGCGGTAGTGGTGATTGTTTTAAGGGCTGTTGCTGTAAAGCAGTTGTTGCTGGCTACCAGCTTCAGGCTGCCTCCTGCGGCACCTACATTTACAACCACCGTATCAGCGGTCGTGCTGCCCACGATAGTCACATCGCCGGTCGCGGTCCAGGCATAGGCATCAGCGCCTGCGCTACCCGCTCTGTAAACAAGCTGCTGGGTGTCCTGGCAGGTTGCAGCGGCGCCGTCTATGGTTGTTGTGCCTAAGGCGGGTAGCAGTTGTACCTGTTTTTCTATGGTAGCAGTTTCGCCGCACACGTTCTTAACAGTGGCTTTAATAGTGCCTGATACAGGCGCATTCACGGTGATGGTGTTATCTGTCTGCGATACTTTTGTCCAGCCTACAGGCAGATCAAAGGTATACGACACGGCATCGGGCACTTTGGTTACCGTGTAGGTTGTGTTAAGCAGGGGCGTGCAGAAGCTGCTTTCGCCTGTCAGTTCCAGAGTTGGCTTGGCACAAGGTACCGCCACCGGTGCTTCTCCTTCGTTGTCGGTCGGGTCCGGATCCGGGTCCTTGGCAATAATTGTTACCCGGTTGTTGATGGTACCGGCTGCCAGTATTTTAAAGGTCACGGTTAAGGAAGCTTCTTCGCCGTTTTTCAGGTCGCCCACATACCATCTATACTTGCCATCGGTATCGAGTCTTACTTCGCCTTTCTCTGCCACCACGCTTATGAACTCCAGGCCATCTAGCGGGAAGTCTTCTGTTACCACCACGTTTGACGCATCGTTTGGACCGCTGTTCTTGGTCTTGATCACATAGGTAACGGTAGAGCCAACGGTATAATCGCCTGCCACCGCTTTCTTCTCGATGCTCAGGTCATTGGTTACCACAGTAGGCAGAAAGATGTTGTTGGTATTCAGGGTTACGCTGCCTTTCAGAGAAATAGCCCGGCCGATTAGGCCCACGCCCATCCCCAGGTCGATGTTGCCGTTTGATATGATTGTGCCCTGCAATAGCGTGGAACCGCCTAGGGTCACATCGCCTTCTACTACCCAGTACACGTTCTTTGCCTGTGCGCCGTTTTGCAGCAGCAAGCCTGTGCTGGGTGTAGGCGGCAGCGGCTGGCCAGAAGTAAATTTACCGGAGATCACAAAGATAAAGATGCCATCGATGTTGCCGGCACCATCCAGCCGCAGGATGCCGTTAAGCGCGGCATCGCCATCAATTCTGTAAACGCCGGGCGTTACCATAAAGCCACCCATGTTGTTGGGTAGCGTGCCGGTTACCGGCCGGCCCTTTAGAAAATCATAGGCCTTTTGAGCATCTGCCTGCGCCTGTATGGCCAAGTCGGTGCCCAAGTGCATCGGGGTGTGCGAAACCAGTAGGGTGCCGGCATCATTCACTGTGGTTCCGGGGGCAATTCCAAGCCTGCCCGATACCCCGGTTGTGCCGGTATTGTTTACAGTTGTCGCTGCCAGAACAGCAAACTCGCTGGCTTGCCCTAGTGTTGGATCTGACTGCGCAAAGCTAAGGGTGCTGGCTGTCAGAAAGAGACAAATTAACAGTAGAACTCGATTCATAGAGGTATTTTAGAATAAAATATTTGCTTAGAGGAATATAGATAGATAGGATCGCCTATATATATTGAACAATTGCATTTACTCTAAAATCCTAGAAAAGTTGTTGTTAATTCAAAAAATAATATGATTATATATAATAAATGTGAAATATATTTAATAAGCCATATCCCTGGATTGAGGCAAAACAGGCCTTTTTGCCCTACAAAGCTACTTTTCAGCGCTCAAGTGTAGTATAAATTCGTAAAACTTTATTAAAATTATTTTTATATATTTTGTTCCTATACTTATACAACCCACTGTTGTTAGCCTGAAAAAACAAAGGGCAAAGGGCCAACTTTCAGCCATGCTCTTTTAGCCTTTGGGCAGCAAAAAAAGCCCTGCCACCGGTAATGGTGCAGGGCTGGTAATTCTTTAAGCCTCACTCGCTTATACGTGCACGTGGCGTTCGGCATGGTAAGAAGAACGAACCAGGGGCCCGGACTCCACATACTTGATTCCGCGTTTCAAGCCTTCTTCTCCGTAATGCGCGAACAGATCGGGATGAATGAACTCGGCCACTTCGATGTGTAGTTTTGTTGGCTGCAGGTACTGACCTAAGGTTAAAATATCGCAACCGTTAGCAGCCAGGTCGTCCATGGCCTGGTATACCTGGTCGCGGGTTTCACCAAGGCCCAGCATAATGCCTGTTTTGGTGCGCTTACCATATTCTTTGGTGCGGCGCGTCTGCTCCAGGCTACGCTCATACTTGGCCTGCGGGCGTACCCGGCGGTAGAGCTCTTTTACGGTTTCCATGTTGTGCGATACTACCTCCTGGCCCGGCGAGATCATCGTGATCAGGGCATCCCAGTTGGCTTTCACATCAGGAATAAGGGTTTCGATGGTTGTGGAAGGCGACAGCAATTTTACCTGCTTCACGGTTTCGTGCCAGATGGCAGCGCCCCGGTCTTTCAGTTCATCGCGGTTCACGGATGTGATAACGGCATGCTTTACGCCCATCAGCTGTATTGCCTCGGCCACACGGCGCGGCTCATCCTCGTCGTATTCGTTGGGGCGGCCGGTAGCCACTGCACAGAACGAGCAGCTCCGGGTGCACACGTTACCTAAAATCATGAACGTAGCAGTGCCTGCACCCCAGCACTCGCCCATGTTGGGGCAGTTGCCGCTTTCGCAGATGGTGTGCAGTTTATATTCGTCTACAATGCTCCGAACTTTGGCATATTCCTTCCCAACCGGCAGTTTTACCCGCAGCCAGTTCGGCTTGCGTGGCTGTCCCAGCGCGTTTAGCCCCTCGGGCATAGCGTTGGGTTGTATCACCGGAAGTGTTATTAATTCGTCCATGGTTGCAAAGATACGGAGTTATGACGTAAGACATTACCCTTTAACTAAGTTTTACATGCAAAGCTGCGGGGCATCATGCTAACAACGTCCGTCCCTGATTTGTTCGGACCAGGAGCTTACTTGCGGCGGCCGTAGTACAGGTTCAGATACACCGAGGGGAAGATGCTGCTGTTGTCGGCCTGCGGGATTATGATGAGGTCTTTGGTATAGGCTTCCAGAGCAAAGCCCACTTCGATGCCGGTAATGCTTTCTTTGTAACGGCCATACTCAAAGCTGAGGCCTGCTTTTACATGCGCCCCAATGTTTACCTTGGATTCGCCCAGGCCCTGCAGGAAATTCACGTTACCTTGTATCTGGTCGATGTTGGTGTGTCGGGTCGGGTCGTACTGCTCGGTGCGGACATCTTCCATGCCCGGCCCGCCATAGTTGTAGCGGATATAGTAGGGCACCAGCAACCCAATGGAAGGGCCAATAGCGCCCACGGCATTTACCTGCACCCCGGATTCGGCTGCTTTCCGGAACAGCACCAGCTCACGGCCATAATGCGGGCGCACCACAAACAGGTAGTTCTGCTTGCCGGCTATAAAAAAGTCACCTGTTTCGGGGCTATAGAGGCGGTTCTCTTTGGGGTGCTTTACCTCTACCACTTCCAGGCCACCGAACTGGTACATGTGCTCGTTCATAAAAAAGGCCGAGCGGATAAACGCGCCGCCCACCAAACCGCCGTTGGAGTTGAAGTTGACGCCGTAGCTCAACTCATTCTCAAACGACTCATCTTCATCTGATTGGGCAGCTGCAGGCAGCGCCAGGCCAAAGGCTAGAGCAAGGACAAGTGCGAGGTATCTGACCACCCTTTTATTTGATTTAGAGATTGATTAAAAGTAACTAAATTTACGGGTAATACAAACTATAGTTAAGGCACATGGCAACCATTAAAAGTATATACAAAGGCCAGCTGCGCACCGCGGCGCAGCACCTGGCTTCGGGCAACACCATTATTACCGATGCCCCGGTAGATAACAACGGAAAAGGCGAGGCTTTCTCGCCCACCGACCTGGTAAGTGCGGCGCTGGGCAGCTGCATGATGACCATCATGGGCATCCTGGCCAACCGTTCCAACATCGACATCGAAGGCATGGAGATCGAGGTGACCAAGATCATGGCGGCAGAGCCCCGGCGCATTGCCGAAGTAGTGCTGGACTTTACCATGCCGGCCGGCAAAACCTATACCGATAAAGAAAGAGCCATGCTGGAGAATGCAGCGCGCACCTGCCCGGTGGCCCTGAGCCTGCACCCCGACGTGAAGCAAACCATTTCGTTCCGGTACTAAGTTTTCCCTACCTCAGCCCTCTCTTAAAAACAGGAGAGGGCGCAGGTGAGGGCTACGGCAAGTATAAACTGCTGCTAGGCTGTTATTTTCTTTTTAAGGGCATCCACCCCGATGCCCATATGCGACACATCGTAAGTGCACACGCCATCCTGCACCAGCAACAGCTGCGGCGACTCGTGGTGCACGTGCAGCATTTCGGCTACCTCGTTAGACACAGGCCGGTAGCGGAGCAAATCCAGGTAATAGGGTTTCACGTGGTCGAGGCTGGCGCCATCCCACTGGCGCTCCAGGCGGCTTTTGGCCGTGGCGCTGATAGAACAGGAGGTGCTGTGCTTAAAGATCACCACGGGGGTGTTTTTCGATTCCTCTAATATCTCGTCTAACTGTTCGGTGCTTGTAAGCGGGTGCCAGTTCATAGTCTTTCTTCTTTGCGGTTAATCGATTCGTTTCTTTTTCGGCTGCCTGCGCTTTTTCTCAAACAGCTTCTTCTTTTTGATGGGTTTCCCGTTCTCATCGAACAGGTACGCAGCGCGGTTGTTTTTTGCGTTGATGCGCCCGGCCTCGCCTTTTTTAAAGGTATACGTATCCGTGTTGAGGTGCGTGTCCTTGTAAACGGATTCGGTTTTGGCCGCTTCTTTTAAAAACCGCTTCTGCTCTTTTCGTTGCTGCTCCTTGCTTTCAGGGCTTATCTGGGCAAAAGCCGGCAGGGCCGAAAATGCCAGTAACGCCAGCAGGCACAGCAGGAACCCGCTTCTCTTCCAAAGCCTTGCATCGGTCTTCAACATCAGTTACAGCAGCGCATTAGTGGTTATACTTAAAAGAGGCCGAGTAGTTTGCGGTGCTTTTTCACGCGCCCGTTCTTATCGGTGGGCACGCTGATGGCCTCCAGGCTGCCCGCTCCTTTGCTTTTTACCATAACATTTTTGCCATTTTGCTTGGGGCAAGGTATGATGCCTTTGCGCTGGCAACCAGTGCCCGCTAGCAGGAAAATACTAAGTATAAAAAAGCTGGATAAGCGAAGGAGGCGCATGGCGTTACCGGGTTAGCGTTTATACCTGAACGAAGAAGACGGGAAAGTGTGTACACATACGGTTAAAGTATAATGGTGTATACCTGCTTTTTAAAGCAACCGCTGCATGGGCAACACTTTCCCTGTCTCTTATAAATCTCTAGTAATTCAGCATAGCTTCCACCTTTTCGCGCAGGCGCTGCTTTGGCAGGAATTCCTGCTCCAGGGGCGGCGCAAACGGCACGGCCGTATCCAGGCTGGCTACGCGGGCCACAGGAGCATCCAGCAGTTCAAAACAATGCTCGCTGATCCAGGCGGCAATCTCGCCGCCTATGCCGCCTGTCAGGGTGTCTTCATGCACGATCAGCACACGGCCCGTTTTAGCTACGGCAGCGCGCACGGCCTCTTTGTCCCAGGGCAGCAGCGACCGCAGGTCCAGTATTTCTAAGCTGGCATCCGTTAGCTCCTGCTGCAGTTGTTTGGCCCAGTGCACACCCATGCCGTAAGTGATAATGGTCAGGTCGGTGCCTTCGGTCACGGTATGGGCTTTGCCTATTTCGATGGTATAATAATCGTCCGGAATATCCTGCGCAATGGAGCGGTAGAGCAGCTTATGTTCAAAATACATCACCGGGTTAGGGTCTTCGATAGCGGCGTTCAGCAAACCTTTGGCATCGTAAGGCGAGGAAGGATACACCACCTTCAGACCCGGCGTATGGAAAAACCAGGCTTCGTTGCTCTGCGAGTGAAACGGCCCGGCTGCAGTGCCTGCGCCGGTGGGCATGCGTACCACCACATCGGCATTCTGGCCCCAGCGGTAATGGCTTTTGGCCAGGTTATTCACGATCTGGTTAAAGCCGCTGGTCACAAAGTCGGCAAACTGCATCTCTACAATGCTCTTCATTCCACGCACCGACATGCCCAGGCCCACGCCAAGTATAGCCGACTCGCATAAAGGCGTGTTGCGGATGCGGTCTTTGCCAAATTTGGCTACAAAGCCTTCTGTAATCTTAAACACGCCGCCATACTCGGCCACATCCTGGCCCATTAGCACCAGATCCGGGTAGCGTTCCATACTTTGGCGGAGGGCATCAGAGATGGCATCGACAAAGCGCCGCTCCGTTTTGGCACCGGAGGCAGGCTGGATCACTTCCTGGTCAAAAGGCTGGTACATATCATTCAATTCCTGCTCCTGGCTGGCCTGCGGCATAGGCTGAGCAAAGGCTTCCTGCAGGCCGGCTTCGATCTCGGCTTTCAGCTCCTCTTTTATACTTTCCATGCCTTTCTGCGTCAGCACCAGCTCGTCGAGCAGGTAACGCTCAAAGTTCTCTACCGGATCTTTTTTGGCCCATTTCTCGAACAGCTCCTGCGGCACATACTTGGTGCCGCTGGCCTCCTCGTGGCCCCGCATCCGGAACGTGATCGCCTCGATGAGCATCGGGCGGGGGTTCTTGCGGATACTGGCTGCCGCCTGCCGCACCGTGTCGTATACTTCCAGCACGTTGTTGCCGTCTATCTGCAGCGCATCCATGCCGTAAGCAGGTCCTTTGTCGATAAAATGCCTGAATTTGAATTGCTCGCTGCTGGGCGTAGAAAGGCCATAGCCGTTGTTCTCGATCATGAAAATAACCGGCAGCCCCCATACGGCTGCCACGTTCAGGGCTTCATGGAAATCCCCTTCCGAGGCGCCGCCATCGCCGCTGAACACCAGCGTTACTTTCTCTTTGTTTTCCAGCAGGTCGGCCAGCGCAATGCCATCGGCCACGGCCAGCTGCGGGCCCAGGTGCGAGATCATACCCACAATGTGGTGCTCGTTAGTACCGAAGTGGAAGGAGCGGTCGCGGCCTTTGGTAAAGCCGCTGGGCTTGCCTTGGAACTGCGCAAATAAGCGTCCCAGCGGAATATCGCGGCTGGTAAACACGCCCAGGTTGCGGTGCAGCGGCAAAATGTATTCGTCTTTATCCAGGGCCATAGCCGAGCCCACCGAAATAGCCTCCTGCCCGATGCCGGAAAACCACTTGGTTACCTTGCCCTGGCGCAGCAGCACCAGCATGCGCTCCTCGATCAGGCGAGGCTTCAGAATGGCCTTGTATAAGGTTAAAAGTTCGTCGTCGGTATAGTCTTTGCGATTGTAGTTCATCTCTGAAAAGGAAAACTTCGTTATAGTTGGGCAAGTTAATGGTTTAGCCGAAGCCCTGAAATATATCCTTGCTAATTTATACATTTGTTTAAACCTAGACACTAGATGTTAGACTTTAGACACAAGACTTAAGTTTATAACCCGGGAGTGTCCCTTAAGAGCAAATCGCGCTTTACCATTGAAAGTAGTTGTATGCTTGCACTTTACTCTTTTTCGTCTAAAGTCTAGTGTCTAAAACCTAACGTCTTACAGAAACCATGATACAATTCAAAGAATTTACCCTTGATAACGGCCTGCAGGTAATTGTGCACGAAGACCACACCAGCCCGATGGCGGTGCTTAATGTGCTGTATAATGTGGGCTCGCGCGATGAAGAAGAAAGCCACACGGGCTTTGCCCATTTGTTTGAGCACCTGATGTTCAGCGGTTCCAAGCACATACCTGTTTACGACGAGCCCCTGCAGCGCGTGGGGGGCGAGAATAACGCCTTTACCAGCCCCGATATCACCAATTATTACCTCTCGCTGCCAGCCCAGAACATCGAAACCGGTTTCTGGCTGGAGTCGGACCGCATGCTGGACCTGGCTTTCAGCGAAAACGGCCTGGAAGTGCAGCGCAAAGTGGTGGTAGAAGAGTTTAAGCAAACCTACCTCAACCAACCTTATGGCGATGTATGGCTGAAGCTGCGCCCGCTGGCTTACAAAGAGCACCCCTACAAATGGGCCACTATCGGCAAGGAGATCGCTCATATCGAAGAGGCGACCATGGACATTGTGAAGGCTTTTCACCGCAAGCACTACTCGCCCAGCAACGCCGTGCTGGTGGTAGCCGGCAACGTAACGTTTGAGCGGGCAAAGGAACTGACGGAAAAATGGTTCGGGCCCATTCCGGCCGGCCACAAGTATAACCGCAACATTGCCAAAGAGCCGCGCCAAACTGAGCCGCGCACCCTGGAGGTAAGCGCCGACGTGCCCCTGAGCGCCATCTACAAAGCCTACCACATGCCCGCCCGCACCGAAGCTGATTATTATGCCGTAGATCTGATCTCAGATATACTGGGCCGGGGCAAGTCGAGCCGCTTGTATGATCAGCTGGTAAAAGAGCAGAAGCTGTTCAACTCCATCTCGGCTTCCGTATCGGGTTCTATCGAAGCAGGCCTGCTCATCATCCAGGGAAAGCTAAACGAAGGCGTTACGCTGGAGCAGGCTAATGCCGCTATCGAGGCTATTAACCAGGAGCTGATGGACCAGCTAGTAGACGAGGAAGAGCTGAATAAGGTAAAAAACCAGGCCGAGGCCAGCATCGTTTTCTCGGAGATCGAACTACTGAACCGCGCCATGAACCTGGCATACGGCAAGCTGCTCGGCGATGCCAACTTCGTAAATACCGAAGGCGAAAAGCTGCAGGCCGTTACCCCGGCCGATATCCGGCGCTGCGCCCAGGAAGTGCTGAACCCCAACAACTGCTCTACCCTGCTGTATAAAGCCGAGAAGAAGGCGGTAGCAGCAGAAGCGGAAGTATAACTACGGGCACAGGCTTGTTTTTTGCTAAGTATAAAGCACGGACAAAGTCCTTCTGTCATTTCGAACAAAGTGAGAAATCCGAATAAATTCATTCTTAGGATCACACCCAGCTTTCTCACTTTGTTCGAAAGGGCACCTTCCACTGTATGAAGTATAAACCGGCCCCCTACCGGGAGGGCATTCTCCGTCGCTTACGCTACTTATCCAGTTCCTTCTTACAAGTATGAGGCAACCAAATCCACTTAATACTTGTATATACAAATAACAATTCGTAATTATGTGCCCGGTTTAAGTATGCGGATAGAAGACGAAATAAAGCAGAAGGAGTTTAAGGACGATTACCGTCGCTTGCTTGTGAACCTGTTGTTTACTAACAACTGGGTGAACCAGCAGGTGATGCCTTTCTTTCGCCGCCATGGCCTTACGCTGCAGCAGCACAATGTACTGGGCATCCTGCGCGGGCAACACCCCGAGCCGGTTTGCTTCGGCGACATCCAGTGCCGCATGGTAGACCGCAGTTCAAATGTGACGCGCCTGATCGATAAGCTAATTGAAAAAGGCTACGCCACCCGCGACATCTGCCAGGCCAACCGCCGCATGATCGAAGTGCGCCTCACTGAAAAAGGTATCCGGAAAATGCAGGAAGTGGACGAGGCTTCGGCCCAGCTCTACAAGCAGTTCCACAACCTGAACCAGGAAGAGGCCGTGCTGGTCAGCCGTATGCTGGACAAGCTGCGCGGCTGATATTTTTTTACTCCTATACTTGTATATACAAGTAATGTATAAACCTAAAAAGAAACGATGAAAAACATCAAAATAAAAGAAGCCACTATACCTGCCCTCGGGTTCGGCACATTTCAACTAGCCGATGCCACAGCTTATACCGTGGTAAAAGCTGCGCTGAGCGAGGGGTACCGCCACATCGACACAGCGCAGATGTATAAAAACGAGGAAAGTGTGGGCCGCGCCATCCGGGAGGCCGATGTTCCACGTGACCAGGTGTTCCTGACCACGAAAGTGCTGCCTGCCAATTTAGGTGCTAAGACGTTCATGCCTTCGGTAACAGAGAGCCTGCAAAAGCTGCAGACCGACGCAGTGGACCTGCTGCTGATCCATTGGCCAAATGCCGAGGTGCCGGTGGAGGAGTACATGGAGGAGCTGATGAAGGCGCAGCAAAAAGGTTATACCCGGTATATCGGCGTGAGCAACCACCCCACGGCCCTGCTCGACAAAGTGCTGGCCACAGGCGCGGGCATCATCACCAACCAGGTAGAGTATCATCCCTTCCTGAACCAGGACAAGCTTTATACTTACTTGCAGGACCACAACCTTACGCTAACTGCCTACAGCCCCGTGGCACAGGGCAAGGTGCTGGGCAACCCCGTGCTGAAAAGCATTGCCGACAAGTATAACAAGAACGAAATACAGGTAACGCTGCGCTGGCTAATGCAGCAGGACAACGTGCTAGCCATCCCCCGAAGCGCCAATGAGGCGCACATACGCTCCAACTTCAGCATCTTCGATTTTGAACTGACACCGGAAGAGATGCAGCAGATAAACCAGCTGAAGCAGGCAAACACACGCCTCATCAACCCATCGTTCGCCCCCGCCTGGGACTAAAATAATTTTGAATAATTGAATTTTGAATGAGTGAATACCAGAGGAAAAAGGTGTGCAGAAGCTTATACTTTACACCTCCCTACCTTTTTAACTTTTTAATTTTATAACTCTTTAACTCAAAAATGACACAAGCACTTTTAAAACCTATAAAATTACACGATCTGGAGCTGAAGAACCGGGTAGTGATGGCCCCTATGACGCGCAGCCGGGCAGATAACGAAGGTAACGTGCCCAACGACATCATGGTGACGTACTACACACAGCGTGCCGGTGCCGGCCTGATCATTACAGAAGGCTCCCAGATCTCGAAGCAGGCCGTTGGCTACATCAACACGCCCGGCATCTATAGCCCTGAGCAGGTAGCAGGCTGGAAGAAAATAACCAAAGCCGTGCACGACGAAGGCGGTAAGATCTTTATTCAGTTGTGGCACGTGGGCCGCATGTCGCACCCCGATTTCCATGACGGTGCGCTGCCGGTGGCGCCCTCGGCCATTAACCCGAACGACAAAGCGTATACGCCACAAGGCTTTAAAGACACGGTAACGCCGCGCGAGCTGACCGTGCCGGAGATAAAGCAGATCGTACAGGACTTTAAGCAGGCAGCTGAAAATGCTATGGCGGCTGATTTCGATGGGGTAGAAGTACATTCTTCGAACGGTTACCTGCTCCATCAGTTCTTCGTGACTTCCTCCAACAGCCGCACCGACGAGTATGGCGGCTCGCGGGAGAACCGCGCCCGCATCCTGTTCGAGGTGCTGGATGCGATTAAAGAAGTGATGCCGGTAGAGAAAGTAGGAGTGCGCCTGAACCCAAGCCTGCATGGCGGTTTTGGCATTACCCTGAACGAGGAGACTATCCCGACATACGACTATATCATTGAAAAGCTCAACGACTACAATCTGGCTTACCTGCACCTGTCAGAGCCATTCAGCGATGTAAGCGAGGTGCCATTTGCCGAACCGAATATTGCAAAGCGCTACCGCCCTATCTACAAAGGCAACCTGATCATTAATGCCGGCTTTACGCAGGAAAAAGGAAATAAAGTAATTGCTGATGGCGAGGCAGATATGGTGGCTTTCGGCGTACCGTTCATCTCCAACCCGGACCTGCCGGAGCGCTTTGCGCAGAACGCCGCACTGCAGCAACCCGACAAAAACACCTTTTATGCCCCTGGCACCAAAGGCTACATCGATTACCCTTCGCTTGCGGAGTTAGAAGTATAGGCAACGCTGCTTTTACACATCACTCAAAAAAACAGCCGGTCGCCGCAAGGGGACCGGCTGTTTTTTTTTATAAGCAAGCTCCCCAATTGCACCCATCCCGGAACGAAGAACATCAAAAAAAGAAACCGCATCTTCCAGTTCAGCGCATTTTCGTTACTTTTACCTTTTATACTTGTGGCGCCGGCGCTACAGGTATTGAAATTACGAACCAGGTAATTATGAAACTGAAAATACGAACCGGCTTTGGCTACGATGTGCACCAGTTGCAGGAAGGACTGGACTTCTGGCTGGGCGGCATCAAAATTCCGCACACGCACGGCGCCCTGGGCCATTCCGATGCTGATGTGCTCATCCACGTGATCTGCGATGCCCTGCTGGGTGCAGCCAACCTGCGCGACATCGGTTTCCATTTTTCCGACAATGACCCCAAGTATAAAGGCATCGACAGCAAGATCCTGCTGAGAGAAGTGGTACACCTGCTTTCGAGAGAAGGCTACGAGATCGGCAACATCGACTCGACCATCTGCTTGCAGGAGCCCAAGGTAAACCCGCACATTCCGGCCATGAAAAGCTGTCTGGCCGAGGTAATGGGCATTCCGGAGCACGACATCTCCATAAAAGCCACCACCACAGAACACCTGGGCTTTGTAGGTAAAAAAGAAGGCGTAGCAGCCTTTGCCACCGTCCTGATCCAAAAGCTGTAGGCGAGATAACCCGGTGTTAGCTGTGCTATTACACATTAACCCACCCCTAGCCCCTCCGAAGAGGGGAATTTGACTGAGGGAGAAGTGAGCGTTTAATATGCTACTGCAGGTACGTACTCGTGTCCGGTTTGGGCTGGCAGAAAAAGGAAAGACCGCCATTCCCAACGGCCTATACTGGCTTACTTGGGGGTTCTATTTGGCCTTGCAGGCCAGTGAAGTCAGAGACTTCACCTTATCCAAAGACACGAATCCGGAGATTCGCGCCAGGGATGAAAGCAGGAGTAAAGATTTATACTTAGAGGCTACGAAGCGAACACTTCAGCCAAGTGCGCCTTTGACGATTCGATGTTTGAGCGTTCAGCGAGTTTCGAATTGTCTTGATTCTTTTGCCTACTTTTCTCATCAAGGAGAAAAGTAGGGCCCGCCGGCGAGGCGAAAAGCGGGCAAAGCATCTAAGGCATGGAAGCACCTAATACAACGAAACAAATAGCATTACCTTAAAACCTAACCTATACTAACCTTACCTTAAAACAATGAAGTACAACTACATGTATGCCTATGTGCTGCTGGCCGCGATGACAGCCGGCTGTGCCACAGCATCCAAAACACCCAAAGGCCCTGTAACCGATGCGGCCAAATTAGAGGAAGTGTCTGCTAAGTATGCCCAGACCATTACGGCCGCAGATCTGTCCAAGCACCTGCACATTATTGCTTCCGACGAGTACATGGGCCGCGATACCGGCTCTAAAGGACAGAAGATGGCTGCCGAGTACATTGCCACGCAGTTCCGCAAAGATGGCTTGGCAGGTCCGGTAAAGACTGGCAGCAACCCCTATTACCAGTCCTTCGACCTGGAGAAAACCAGATGGGGCAATGGCTACATGCTGGTAGGCAAAGCCAAATTCCTGATGCTGCAGGATTTCTTTGTACTGGGCAGCACCCCGTACCAGGACGAGCAGGCAGCTGATATCGTGTTTGCCGGCTATGGCATCGACGACCCGAAGTTTAACGACTACGCAGGCAAAGATGTAACCGGCAAAATGGTGGTGGTGCTCGCCGGTGAGCCAAAAGACGCCAGCGGAAACTATATTCTGAGCGGCACTGACAAAGCCTCTGACTGGGGCAACGATTACCGCAGCAAGCGCAAAGCGGCCACCGACCACGGCGCCAAATCTGTGCTCATTATTACCGGCACCAGCGCAGATGAATTTAATACCCTCACGCAGCGCTACAAGTCGTACGCCTCCCGCCCTTCCATCGGCATGAAGAACACCGGCACGCAGACAAACGCTGCCACCATGTTCATTTCGCCGGTAGCGGGCGCCGCCCTGCTGGGTACTACCCCCGAAAAGCTGCTGGCCTACCCGGCCTCTGTAGCTAAAACAGGTAAGCCGGCTGCGGGCACCTTTGCTGTGGCCAAAGACGTGAAGGTAAGAACCGAGCGCATTGCAGAGCCGCTTTCAACGGAGAACGTGCTGGGCTTTATTGAAGGCACCGACAAGAAAGATGAGATCGTGGTGGTGACTGCTCATTACGATCACGTAGGCGTGGACTCGACCCTGACAGGCGACCAGATCTTTAACGGCGCGAACGACGACGGCTCTGGTACAGTGGCCGTGCTGGAGGTTTCGGAAGCGTTTGCCCAGGCCAAAAAAGACGGCTACGGCCCGCGCCGCAGCATGCTGTTTATGACCGTAACCGGTGAGGAAAAAGGATTGCTGGGCTCTGAGTATTACTCCGAGAACCCCGTGTTCCCACTGGCCAACACCGTAGCTGACGTGAACATCGACATGATCGGCCGCATGGACTTTGACCACGAGAAAACCAACGACAGCAATTACATCTATGTGATCGGAGCGGATAAGCTCTCTTCGGAGCTCGACCAGATCAACACGCAGATGAACGAGAAGTATACGCACCTGAAACTCGACTATAAATTTAACGACGAGAACGATCCGAACCGCTTCTACTACCGCTCCGACCATTACAACTTTGCCAAAAAAGGTATTCCGATCGTTTTCTATTTCAACGGCGTGCATGCCGATTACCACAAGCCGAGCGACGAGGTAGAGAAGATCAACTTCGAGAGCGCCCAGAAAGTTGCCCGCCTGGCGTTCCACGTGGCATGGGAACTGGCCAACCGCGACAACCGCATTGTGGTAGATAGCAATAAGAAATAGTTATGAGTTCTGAATTCTGAGTCACGAGTTGGCAATAAGAAAGCAGGCAATGGAGTTATGAAGTATAGGTGAGAGCTTAAGGCTGAAAATTCGTAATTCGTAATTCGTAATACATTAAGAAGAACACCCTACCTTTGAGGGTGTTTTTCTTTTATCCAGCACTTCCTGGCACACCAACCAGCAAGGAAGATCGTAAGGGAGACAGTATGAGCAAATTAAAACAGTTTCTGCAGGACGCCGAAACAAAGGCATTTGACCAGAGCCACCGCGCTACCATCAAGTATAACATCGGCAAGTATAACGCCGCTGTGCAGCGGGGCCTTACCCAGTATACCGACCATGAACTGGCCCGGGAACGGGGCTCTTTTATCAAAACCAACACCATCAACAACCTGGATAAGTACCTGATGGAGTTTGAGGCCAACTTTACGGCCCGTGGCGGCAAGGTGATCTGGGCGCGCGATGCCCAGGAGGCCCTGAAAGAGGTTGGCGAGATCATGAAGCGCAAACGCGCCCGCTCGGTAGTCAAATCCAAGTCGATGAGCACCGAGGAGATCCACCTGAACACCTACCTGGAAAAGAACGGCCTGGATGTGGTGGAAACCGACTTGGGAGAATACATTGTGCAGCTGGCCGAGCAAAGGCCCTACCACATTGTAACGCCGGCCATGCACATGTCTAAAAAGGATATTGCCGATCTGTTTGTGCGCAAGCTGGGCATACAACCTACCGACGATGCGCAGCAACTGGTGCTCACAGCGCGCAAGCTGCTGCGCAGCAAGTATACCTCCGCAGAAGTAGGCGTAACGGGCGGCAACTTTCTGCTGGCCGATATCGGTGGCATTGCCATTACCGAAAACGAAGGCAACGCCCGCCTGAGCACCACTTTCCCCAAAACGCATATCGCTATTGTGGGCATCGAAAAGATGCTTCCTTCGGTGATGGACCTGGACTTGTTCTGGCCCCTGCTCAGCACCAGCGGTACCGGCCAGCAGGTTACAGTATACAACACCATCCTGAGCGGCCCGCGCCAGCCCAACGAGAAGGACGGCCCTGAGGAAATGTATGTGATCCTGCTCGACAACGGCCGCACCGATCTGCTGGCGCTGCCCGAAAAACGCGAGGCGCTGAACTGCATCCGCTGCGGAGCCTGCCTCAACGTGTGCCCGGTTTATAAAAACATCGGCGGCCATACCTACGAGAGCACCTACAGCGGCCCGATCGGCTCGGTGATCACGCCGCATTACGAGGGTATGGCCGAAAACAAGCACCTGAGCTTTGCCAGTTCCCTGTGCGGCGCCTGCACGTCGGTGTGCCCCGTTAAGATCAACCTCCACAACCTGCTGCTGCTAAACCGCAAGCAGAGCGTGGACGAAGGCCTGGCCGACAACCAGGAAAAAACAGCGTTCAAGTTCTGGCTAAAAGCCATGAAGAGCCGCTCCCTGCTGAACATGGCGCCGGCCAGCCTAAAGAACTTTGTGCTGAAATGGGTGCTGAAAGATACCTGGAGCAAACGCCGCGAACCGCTGCATGTGCCTAAAAAGTCGTTTAACCAGCTCTGGAAGGAGCGGGAAAAATAGACGTATGATTTTTAGCCAAAGCCTGCAGCACAGCAGGCTTTGGCTTTTATACCTGTTGTCATTTCATATCTCTTATCCTTTCGAACGGTAGTGCGGAATCTGCTATCCTTTCTTTGTCTGCAGCACCAATGCTCTTTCGGATTTGTAATCCGGAAGTATAACTGTTAAGCCGCTGCATTCCCATACTATCCATTTCATAACGGCACCCGGAAATGGGATTGCAGATCCCGAAGAGCGAACGCTTGATAGCAAACGCCAATGTGCGCAAGCCAGGTTTATACCTGGTTGTAGCAGATCTCCCCTAACGTCGAGATGACAAAACAGCATCAGCCTGATTCCCCTCCCCGGAGGGGTTAGGGGTAGGTTCCATAACATGGCTGGATTTATCAGAAGCCGTAAAACAAAAACGGCCTGCTATACTTTAGCAGGCCGTTTTATATTACATCCGGGGCGGGATTACCGCTATTGTCGTCATCCATACCTTATCCTTTAAAACAGGGAGGCTGCATAGGGCTTGCGCGAAAACACCGTTACTTCGTCCACGTCTTTCAGGCGGCAGATAAAGCGCGTCATGCGCTCCACTCCAAAGCCAGCGCCGGCTGTGCGGGGCAGGCCTTCTTCCCGGGCCACTTCCAGGTAGTGCTTAAAGATCTCCTGGCTGGTGCCTACCTGGGCCATGCGCTTGCGTATCTGGTGGTACTCGTGCTCCCGCTCCGCTCCCGACAAGCCTTCGCCAAATCCATCCGGCCAGATCAGGTCATAGTTCAGGTAGGTGCCCGGTTTGGCAGGGTCTTCCTTGTCGTAAAACTCGCGGGTGTGGTTCAGCAGCCAGAACGGTGTGGTCGCTTCCTCTGATTTGATCCGCTCATAATCCGGGCCCAGGGCAGCTTCCAGTTTCTCGGTGCGGTACACGGGCCATTGCTCATACTGCGGCAGCAACTCGCCACGGAGCTCAAGCAGCACCTCCGGAATTTCAGCGTTCAGGCGGGCAAACACGGCATTTACCAGCTCCTCCATAAACTCCATCACATAAAAGCGGTCTTTGTCTTTAAACTCAAAATCGATCTGCGTGAACTCGAACAGATGGCGGCCCGTACCAGCACGGTCGGAAAACTCCAGGCGCACGTTCGGCGACACGATGTAGAGGCTTTGAAGCGCCGGGTTGAGCAGGGCCAGTTGCTTATGAAAGATCATCGACTTGGTCAGGCTCCAGTGCCGGTCGGCATACCCGATCGTGGCATCTACCACCCCGTGGTTCAGCGGGTCAGTAATAGGCGAGAGCATCAGCGGCATGAGCTGCGTCAGTCCTTTTTTAAACATAAAATCGTGGACAGCGCGCACAATGCCTTGCTGCACCTGCAGCACTTTGGGCAGCAAGGGGCGGCGCAGGTGGCCCAACGTTGTTTCCAGCGTTGTAGTTTCTTCGAGAGTTGATAGCTCCATGTTTTTTGTAAATTTGGTAAAATATTTAGCTTTAATACTTATCAAAGTTAAAACATGTTCTTTATTTTTGAAAATTTATCAATAAATATTTTACTTGTTTGATAATTTTTCAACTGAAAGCAATTAACTTTGTAACTTTGTTAAAAACTGAAAGTATAGGGACGTATGAGTTACGAAATTGATAATCTTGACCGGCAGATTTTGCATTTACTTATGCAGGATGTGACCCGTGCTTACACCGATATCGCCAAAGAGCTCAATGTGTCGGGCGGTACCATTCATGTTCGGATGAAAAAGCTGAATGAAATGGGTGTTGTAAAAGGGGCGCAGCTGCTGATAAACCCTTCGGCGGTGGGCTACGATGTGTGTGCCTTTATCGGCGTGTTTCTGGAAAAAGGCTCCGAGTACAAGGATGCCGTGGCACAGATGCAGCAGATACCGGAAATTGTAGAGCTGCACTATACCACGGGCTCTTACAGCATGTTTGCCAAGATCATTTGCCGCGATACCAAACACCTGCGCGAAGTGCTTAACGAGAAACTGCAGGCCATCGACGGCGTGCAGCGCACCGAAACCCTGATCTCGCTGGAAGAAAGTATAAGCCGCCAGATCACGATCTGAAACAAAAACGCCACGGCAAAGCTGCCGTGGCGTTTTACATAAAATCTGTCTTTCCTTTTACAACAAGGTATCCGGTATACTTAGGATAGCTGCTGCAACGCATTGCGCAACCTTCCCAGCGAGTCCTGGATATCTTCCAGCGTGGCTCCTCCTACCGACAAGCGGAACCAGTTCAGACTGCGGTCCGAGCCGAAGGCAGAGAACGGCACCACCGCCAGCTTGGCTTCCTGCAGCACATAAAACGTAACGTCCTGGCTTGTTTGCAGCACGTTACCTTGCGGTGTTTTTTTGCCGGCCAGGTCTATTTTAACCGAGAGGTAGATAGCGCCCATCGGCACAATGGCATCCACGTTAAAGCCATCGGCCTTCAGCTGCTGAAATCCCTGGTAGAGCACATCCAGGCTGCGCTGCACCTTGGGCTTATACGTATCCATAAAGTTATTTACCTCCTGCGGCTGATTCAGGAAAGCGGCTGTGGCCATTTGCTCGGCTTTGGGTGCCCAGGCACCAATGTGGCCAAGTATGGCTTTCATGCGGTCCATTACGCTGGCAGGGCCAAACGCATATCCTACCCGCACGCCGGTGGCAGCAAAGCACTTGGACGTGCCATCGATATACACCACATACTCGCGCAGGGCAGGCCGCAGGCTTACCGGGTCATAATGCTCGGCGGTGCCAAAGGTCAGCATCCAGTAGATCTGATCGTAGAGCAGGTACAGGGGCTTCTCGCCTTCCGAGCGGCGGCTGTTTTCTTCCAGCACCAGGTCGCAGATCTCCTCCAGGTCTTTTTTAGAGAACATGGTACCTGTGGGGTTCAGCGGCGAGCACAAAGCCAGCAGCGTAGCCCCTTTCAGGTGTGGCGCCACATCGGCGGCAGTCGGCATAAAGTTGTTTTCCGGACGGGTTTCCACCATCACCGGCACAGCACCCGACAAGTGGCAGTAGTGGTTGTTATTCCACGAAGGCGTCGGGAATACCACTTTATCGCCTGGATCAACCAGTGTTAAGTACGTGGAGTAGATGAGCGGACGGGAGCCGCCGGCCACCAGAATGTCATTTTCAGGGTACGACAAGCCCAGCCTTTCCTTTGTAAAAGCAGCTACCGCTTTTCTTAACACCGCCACGCCGTTTGCAGGCGGGTAGTTGGTATGCCCCTGGTCGTAGGCCAGCTTGATCTGGTTTTCCAGCTCTTTGGGAATCGGGAAGATGGCGGGATTAAAATCGCCGATGGTGAGATTGCATATAGGCTCGCCACGGGCTATCATAGCGTTTACCTCGCCGGCTACCTTTATAATTTCGGAGCCGATCAGGTTCTGGGCCATTTTAGAAACGATCATGGAGATTCAGTTTTAGATTATGCCACAAGGTACGATTTCCGGCAAAGTATCGCCTAGCAATTGGCCAAAAAGTATACGCATCGCCCGGAAACATAAAACCACCGGCCGGGTTTGCAGGCCCGGCCGGTGGTGAAGTATACGTTATAAGATCGGGCCTAAAACCGCATTACCATTTGTAGTAGCCGTTTTCTTCGTTGTCGTTCAGGATATCGGCGGCCGTACTGGGGCTGCGGTGCACATCCACCAGCTTGCGCTCTTTCCAGACAGAAGCCGACTCGCGCACCACCTCCAGGTGGGCATCCGATTTCAGGCGCTCTTCCTCGCGCTTGGCTTCGGTTTCATACTCTTTGCGGGCTGCAAACTTGGCATCGGCCACGGCCTGGCGGGTATCGTACTGCTGCTGGCGCTCGGCCACCCGCTGCATTTCCTGCGTGGTCCGCTCGTGCTCCACGCCTTTCAGAATATCGTCGTATGGCCCTTTGCTGGAGATAAGCTTGGTAAAGATGGGTGCCGTTTCCAGGCAGATAAACAACAGCGTGATAAAGAACACGGGCAGCCAGGGCAGCTTGTCCAGGGCATTTACACGCGCCATCAGGCCATCGTAGTGCAGAAAGCTCTCCTGCCCCCTGGCCACCGTGGCATCGTACTGCTTCATCAGATCTGCAATGCGTTGCTCCCGCAACTTTACCTGGTCCAGGGCACCTGCCTGCAGCAGTTTCAGCTCTTCGTCTACTTTGTCGTACTGTCGTTTCTTTTCTTCAAAAATGGGGCCTTTGCCCACTTTGCCGGTGCCACCGGTACCGTCGGCTTCGGCGGCCAAGGCATCGTATAGTTTGTTGCGCTCCTGCTGCTTGGCGGCTACCCCGGCTTGTATGCCGGCAATCTCGGTTTTCAGCGAATCCACTTCCGTAAACTGTTTGCTCACCAGCGCCTTGTGCTGAATGGCCAACTCGGCCTGTTTTTCCTGCAGAATAGCCTGTATCTCCTTGTCAAATATTTTCAGCTCCAGCGGCTTGGAGATCACCACGGCCAGCACCAGAGCCAGCAATATACGCGGTGTTACCAGCAACAGCTCTTTCCAGAACCGGCCTTCCTTGCGCAGCGTGGAAACAATAAAACGGTCGAGGTTAAAGATAACGGCTCCCCAGAACAAGCCGAACACCAGCGCCAGCAAAGCCGAGTCGAAGACCGTGTAGAGGGCATAGCCACCCGAAATGCTGGCCAGCAGCCCCGTAAACAGCACGGTCGCCCCAATGCCGGCATACTTGATATGCTCTGATTTAGAGCATTTTCCCAGAATAGTGTCGTCGGCTCCGGCGCACCACCAAAAGAATTTTTTCATGAAACGATGTTCAGCTAAGTAGATGTGGCGCTCCTGCGGAAGCCATGGACAAAATAACGCACAAAGTTCTGAATGTCATACGCTTTGGCAGGTATAAATTCTGTGCAGGCAGGGAGCGGCTCCTGAAAAAAGCAACAGCCGCACCTGTAAGTTTAGTTCAACGTTTCTTTCCGCTGGGTTGCGCCGCTTCTTGTAGCGCAGCAAGGAGGCCGGGTGCCGGCTAACACCTGTTGTGTATTATACTTGCTAGCGGTTGCTGGATGTTCTGGCTATACTTGGTAGTGGCTGTCGAATGTTGTGGTTATACTTGCTAGCTGCAGATCTGCAAGTATAATATTCCAGCTATACTTGTTAGTGAGCTGTATTCCGCATTTTATACTTGCCTTGTTTCACCTTATACTTTGGAGCGCTCCAAGCCCGCGGGGGCTCGTCCTTGGGCATCGCGCTGCTTTCGTTTCCTGCCCTCGTACCTCGGGCTGCCTCACTTTCGTTCGTCACCGGAAACTCTCGAGGCGCTCAACCCAAGAACTGGGATCAGTTCGATAGCTACTGTTTATACTTGGGCTTAAGTATTTATACTTGGGCTTAAGTATAGGAAGGGAAAGAATTAAAGCTTTTGCTTTGCAACTTAAACCAAGTCCCCCTTTGAAGGGGGTAGGGGGATGACTTGCTTGACCTGAGATGCTGCTTATACTTTGGCTCAAGTATAAAACCCTCTCCACCCCTCTTTCCCTTTTGTCATCCTGAGAGGATCTTGGGAGCAAGCTAATCAAACCAGAATTACAGCGCTTATACTTCAGCCCAAGTATACTTGTGTTCTCTCAGGCAATAACCTAAACTAAGCTGTCATTTCGACGCTAGGAGAAATCTGAAACATAACATATTACCCAGATCTCTCCTAGTGTCGAGATGACAGCAGGGAAGAAGTAACTTATTTCTCTCCTGCATAGAATCTACACCGCTTATACTTCTCCAGCAGTAACTACAAGCTCCCCTCCTTGGATAAGGAGGGGCCAGGGGTGGTTGGACCAGGTACTGCACCGCCTATACTTCAGAAAGAACCACTACCTAAAACGCCAGCGTGGCCGTTAGCTTCAGCTTGATGTTGTTTTTCGGGGCTTGGGCAGCGTACGGGCCATAGCGGTAAAAGGCACCAATACCAATGCCGGAGAATGTCGTTTGCAGGATGTTATTAAGCAGCAACCCCGACTCGTAATAGCCTTTGCGCATGGTCTTGTAAGGTAGCTCAGGCAGCGGTTGTTTCAGGTCGCCCCAGCCGATGTTGGTAACCGCAACCAGGTCAGGGTGGAACAGTTTTGTACGGAACAGGCGCTTGCCGAAATCCTGCTGCAGAAACAGGGCGGCGTAGCGGTCGGAGAAAAAAGTGAAGGGCAGCATAGTCTCAAAGCCATCGCCCGCATATACTGTATGTTCCGGATCGTAGCTGCCGTAGCCGTTAAAGAGCGTTACCAGCGGCGCAGTGCCGGCCACGTAGCCACCCGCAAAGGTGAGGCGGCTCTGCCCGAACGTGCGATGGCGGAAAGCGGCCTCCACCCGCGCCTCATACTTGTTATAGCCATAGTCGCCCTGCAGCAGCCCGTCAAAGCCGCGGGTATACTGCAGCCACAGCACCGGGTACTCGGTGGGCAGGGCCATGCGCTGATGAAACTGCTCCATGTACTGCTCCCCATACGCATAGCGGATACTGACCACGCCTTCTGCCAGGGTATAGGTGCCTGCAGCGGCTGCCAGCGTAGGGCGGCGCTCTTCGCGGCGCAGGGTAGTTTGCACCTGCAGGTAGCGTTGCACGCGGCCTGAAAGGGAAGCGCTGTAATGGGTCGTATAATCCAGGTAAGGAAGTAGCGCCCAACGCAGGTCCTGGAGCAGCAAGCCGGGCTGTTTAAAAGGCAGGCGGCGGCCACCCGGCTCCAGCAGGTCCTCAAAGTATGTGGTTTTCAGGGTCAGTTCCGAAGGTTTATGCAGAATAAGCGAAGCATCGGCGCCATACTTGGCTGCATTGTCTTTAAAGCCATAGCCCCAGTAGCCGCCCAAACTGAAACGCTCCGAAAGCCGGCTGTTGGTGTGCAGGCCAGCACCCAGCCGCAGCCCCTCAAAGTTGCCCACGCGCAGCAGGCGGTTCAGGTCCAGGCTCAACGGGCCTAGCGGCAGCTGTTTGCTCGTCAGGAATTCCATAGTGCGGATGGTGCGGTCCAGTTTGTCGGCTTTGCCTACGCTGTCCAGGCGCTGGTAGGTGCGCAGCTCCAGGCGGTTAAGGGAGTCCGGCCGCTGCTGGTTCCAGAATGCCTCCGGCTGGTGGGCGGCCGTTGGCGTTTGCTGCAGCGCCACTACACTAAAATCGGATTTCTGCAGGCCGGGATTTAGGTTGATGTTGGTGATGTAGGTGCGGATGTGGCCATAAGGCTGGTGGCCCCGCAGCTCCAGCTGCGGAACGGTGATCTCCACGTCCAGCTCGGTGGGGAACCACTGGTGCTTCATCCCTACCTGGGCAAACTGCTGCTGCAGCTTCAGGCCCCGCTGGTCGTTGTCGGTGGCTGAGCGGGCTAGTACATTCTGCACCGCCCAGCCATTACTGCTGATGTAGAGGACGCCTTTCAGCCCGTCAAAATTCTTCCCTTTCTGGGGCTCAAACGAGATGATAAACGTGGTATCCTGGCCTGTAACGGGGGCTTCCTGCAACACAAAGTTATACTTGCGGGTGCTGCCCGGACTTAGGGGGCTGAGGTAGCGCTTGCCAAAGAAGACGGGCATGTCGTCGTACACCGAAAAGTCACGGGCCTCGGCGGCCACTATGCCAAAGCTGGGCTGCTGCAAACCCGATACGCGTGTAGCCAGGATCGTTTCTTTGCGCAGGTCCGGCTGCCGGAAGGCAAAGTCGGTGATGCTTTCGGCCATGAAAAGGTGCTGCCGCGCCAGCAGTTTCTGCATTTTCAGGTAAGACGAATCTTTGGGCGAGAGCTGCAGGGTATCACTCAGGTGCAGCTCACGGGCAGGGGTGGCAGTAAGTATAAACTTGTTGTAGGTGCGATAGGTGAACTGGGGCAAGTTGCGGCTGTCGTTGCGCCGTCGGTTTTGCGTGGCTAGCCTAATAATGCGGTGGGCCGGATTCTGACCGGTGCCCCGCACCACCACTTCCCGCAGTTGCGCCACCGCCGGCTGCAGGGACACATCCAGTACGCCCGTAGAATCCGGCACAAGCGTTTGCGGCTGGTAACCCACATAGCTGAAGCGCAGGTTAGTGATGGGCCGGTTGTGCCGCAGCTGGTAAAATCCTTCCAGGTTAGTGGTCGTGCCTGTTTCGCCCTCATTGGCCACAATGCTGACAAACGCCAGCTTTTCGTTGGTCCGGGCATCGCGCACGGTGCCTTGCAGGGCGTGCACCTGTGCCGTGGCAGCCAGCGTAACCAGGCAGAAGTATAAGCAGAGCAGGATCCGGAAGTATGGCATCTGGTAAAGATAAAAAAAAGGCGCTAACCCGCCCGGGAAAACGCCTTTCGTTTGAGTTGTCTGTTCTGTTAAAACTGCACCATAATGGCCATGCCCGGTTGCCCGGTGGGCAGCACCACCGGTATGGCGGTAGTGTTGTAGCCTTTGTTCTTCGCCAGCTTATCATTGAGCCAGTAAACTGTGTTCACCGAAAGAATGCCCACGCCGGCACCGGCCAGCACATCGGCCATCCAGTGCTCGTTGTTGAGCACCCGCATCACGCCCGTGGCGCTGGCTACGGCATAGCTGCCCACGCTGATCCAGGGGCTTTTGTGCCGGAACTCTTTGTCTACGAGCGTGGCGATGGTGAAGGCGTAAGCCGTGTGCCCCGACGGAAATGCGGTTGGGTCGCCGTTGGGCCGGTCGATGTTTGTGATGTTTTTTACAGGCCATACAATAGCCGAGGTCAGCAGGCCCGAGGCAAGCAGCAGCCCGGTCTGGCGGCGGATGTCGTGGCGGTTTTGCGACGAGAAAAGGTCAAATGCATACAGCCCCACAATAGGCGTAAAGAACAGGTAATCGTCTATTTTGGTGCTGAAATTGGGAGTTTGCCTGTTGCGGGCGTCGCGGGCATCGAAGCTGCTATAAAAGCCGTTGCCCTGGATCGTATAAACGCCCGCGCCCATCAAGGCCGCTGCCGGAAGCACTGCCCGCAGAAGGTAGCGTTTGTTGCTGCCCTCCAGGCGCTGGCTTTCCGTAAATGGGTGTTTCTGGCCGGGCAGCACGGTGTCGGCAGGCAGCACATGCGCGGTATCGGTGGCGGGGTGCTTAGGCACGACCTGTGCCTGTGCAGGGACAAACAGCACGGTGCACCACAGGAACTGTGCAATTATGATGTTGGTTATTTTCAAAGTATAAGGCTCTTTAAGTGCGTCAGATCAATTATTTCAGTTTAAAATAACGCAGCAAAGTAGCTTAGGTTTTAGATGCGTCTTACAAAGTGTTCAAAGCCGCGTACTTGTTCCGGCCTCCTATACTTTGCCTGCCACCCGGCCTTACCGGTCTACTTCGCCCAGCACAATATCCACTGAGCCTACAATCGCGATCAGGTCGGCCACCATGCAACCGCGGCTGATCTCGGGCAGCACCGACAAATTCACAAAGCTCGGCGCACGGCCTTTTGCCCGGAACGGCACGTCCGAGCGGTCGGTAGTCCGGAAGAAATAGCCCAGCTCGCCGCGCGGGGTTTCGCCCCGAAAGTATAGCTCCTGCGTGCCCGTCATGCGCAGCTTCTTGGGGCAGGCTGCTTGTGGGTCAAAATCGGGGGTGCGTTTGTAATCAGCGGTGAGGCGGTCGAGGCATTGGTTGATGATCTTAACCGATTCGCGGCACTCGAGGGCGCGCACATAGTTGCGGTCCCAGCAGTCGCCGGTGGTGCCGGCCAGCCCCTGTCCCATCGGCACGTCAAAGTCCAGCTCGGGGTACACGCTGTAGCCATCTATGCGGCGCAGGTCATACTTCAGGCCGGAGCCGCGCAGCATGGGGCCCGAGCAGCCGTAGTTGATGGCCACATCCAGCGGCAGCACGCCTACATTGGCCGTTCGGTCGATAAAGATCTTGTTCTCTAAAAGGATGGTATCGAGCTCATCCAGCTTCGGGCCGAGGTAATTGATAAACTCGCGGCAGCGCTCCTCGAAGCCGATCGGTAAGTCATAGTATAAACCGCCCACCCAGATATAGTTGTAGAGCATGCGCGCGCCACACACCCACTCCAGCAGGCGCTGGATGTGCTCGCGGTCGCGGAGCAGCCACAGAAACGGCGTAAACGCCCCGATGTCGATGGCGTAGGTGCCGATAGCTACAAAGTGCGAGGCAATGCGGTTGAGCTCCGTTACCAGCACCCGGATGTACTCCACGCGCTTGGGAATCTGGTCGGTGATGCCCAGCAGCTTTTCCAGGCCCATGCACCAGACATGCTCCGAATTCATGGCCGCCAGGTAGTCCATGCGGTCCACGTAGGGCAGGGTCTGGTTGTAAGCCATACTTTCGGCGTGCTTCTCGAAGCAGCGGTGCAGGTACCCGATATGCGGCGCTACCTCCTGAATGATCTCGCCGTCGGTGACCACTTCCAGGCGCAGTACGCCGTGCGTGCTCGGGTGCTGCGGCCCCATGTTCACGATCATCTCGCCCGCCCGCAAGGTATCCAGGCTGAACTTGTTGGGCTCCGACTGCAGCAGGTAGTTTTTGTAGAGGGTAGATGACACGGGGTGAGTTAAAAAGTTAAAAAGTTGCCTGTTCGGCAAAGGTCGGAAAAAGGAGGGAATTATGGAGTTTTGTTAGTTGAGTTTTCAAAACAGAGATCTAGGTACGATTAAAATAATTTAAATTTTTACTATATTTTAATTATACTATCTTAGTTAAAGTATTTATAAATAGATGATTATTCTTTAGTTCAATGATCTAATAAAATAAGCCTACAAAGCAAAAACTATTAAAATGTTAGAAGGCCATATGACACAAGAGAGATTACTCCATACCTCGCTAGTGCGAGCTTGTAGCTCGTACTTCTGTCCCTTTGCAAATTAGTAGTACCGGGACCCAAACTACAAGCTCGCGCCAGAAGGAGGAGTTGTAGTACTGTTTGCTGTTACAATACATCCAACATATACAGGCTAATGAGCTTCGGACTAGACTTACAAACAGAAACAGACTTAAATATTTTTCCATTGATAATGGGCGATGTTTCAGTGTTGGGGTTTTATGACCGGACTACAACACGAGGTGGGAGTGATGCCTTAGAGCACCTAATGAGAACGCCCACTGATAATGTAGACCAGCTAGAATACAGGGTCTCAGCCATAAAGTTTATACTTGATAACAGCTTTTGTTTTGAGCTGGATAGAAAAAAGCTCTATGCTATAGAGCTTTATCTGAACCTGAACATACCTGTTTTGCGGGACAATTTTATTGATTCCTGTGCGCATTGGCTAAATAACCAACTACAGGTAAGCAACGAATATAACCTTATAGCCAGGGGCGTTGAGTTTTTAAGGGATCATCTGCTGAATCTTTCCAATATTGTCGACTCCTTAGCAAAGTATGATCTGCCTCCCTTTTTTATTCAACTTAAAGAGGAGGTTGAAGCGGTACAAAATGCTCCCGAATTCAACAGCTTTCTTAAGCCTAACCTTAAGCAGGTTACTTTCCGACATGTAAGCCGTTTAGACGGGCTTATCAGAAAGCAGGAGAAGGAAAGAATAAGTAATTTGCTGAAACTAACCGACCTGCTGGATGCCTTTGCTTCTGTGGCTGAAATAGCGCGAAACAAAGGTCTCTCCTTTGCTAAAATTAGCGCGTCTCCAAAGCCCCTGCTAAGAATTGAAAACCTTTTCCATCCGCTTTTGGAGGAGCCGGTCCTGAACAGCATTGCATTAAATGAGAACAGCAACTTGTGCTTTGTTTCAGGGGCTAACATGGCTGGGAAGTCTACTTTTTTAAAAACAGTGGGGCTATGTATATTCCTTGCACACATTGGTTTTCCTGTACCGGCAAGCGCTATGGAGACGTCCGTTTTTAGCGGACTATACTCCACCATAAACATCTCTGACAGCATTTATAAAGGCTACAGCCACTACTACAGCGAAGTAAGAAGGGTGAAGGAGATTGCGCTGAAGATAAAAGAGAAGAAGAAGGTCTTTGTGATCTTCGATGAGCTTTTCAGAGGAACCAATGTCAAGGATGCCTTTGATGCCACGCTATTGATCACATCGAAGTTTGCAGAAATAAGATCATCCCTCTTCTTCATTTCTACTCATATTGTAGAAGTTTGTCAGGAGTTGGTAAAGTTGCAGAATATCACCTTTAAGCAGCTGGAATCAATACTCGAAGGTGATACGCCGGTCTACAGTTATAAACTAAAGGACGGGATATCTTCAGAAAGAGTCGGGCTCACAATAGTAAAGAATGAGAAGATACTCGAGATCATTGAAGAAATTGTGCAGGGTGAAAGCCAGCTCGCGCCAGTACAAACTTGAAGCTCATACTTCAAGCCATTTTAAAAGACAGTACCCACACACAAGCTACAAACTCGTGCCAGCAAGAGGCCAACAAACGTGCTATCTCATATAAGAAGATAATGGCAAGGCAGGAGCTTCAAGCTCGCGCTTGCAATTTTACTTTCTGCTCCTAGCCTATGCGCTGGCAACAAGTATAAAGTATAAGCCCTTACACGCATGAAAGCAGCAGTACATACCCGGTACGGACCTCCCGAAGTGGTCAGTATACAGGAAGTTGCCAAGCCAAAGCCCAAAGACAATGAAGTGCTGGTGCGGGTCTACGCCTCGACGGTTAACCGCACCGACAGCGGGTTCCGGAGTGCCGAATATTTCATTTCGAGGTTCTGGAGCGGCCTGCTCCGGCCCAATTACCAAACGCTGGGTTGTGAGTTTGCCGGCCAGGTAGAAGCAGTGGGCAAGGCCGTGCAATCTGTAAAAGTCGGGGAAAATGTGTTCGGCTATAACGACAAGAAGTGCGGCGGACATGGCCAGTACATGACATTAGTGGAAAACGACGCCTTTACGACCATGCCCGAAGGCCTGACCTACGAAGAAGCGGCCCCGATCACCGAAGGTGCCCACTATGCGCTAGGCCACATCCGGGCAGCAAACGTAACTGCCGGGCAAGCGGTGCTGGTGTATGGGGCAACGGGCGCTATCGGCTCGGCGGCAGTGCAGCTGCTCAAACATTTCGGGGCGCACGTAACGGCTGTTTGCCATACTCAACGTGTTCCGCTTGTCAAGTCCCTGGGGGCTGATGTGGTGATCGATTACACGCAGGAAGATTATGCCCGGGCAGGCCGCAAGTATGACCTGGTGCTGGATGCCGTTGGCAAAACCTCCTTTGGGCACTGCAAACCGGTGCTGACCGAGAACGGGATTTATATCTCTACCGAGCTTGGCAAAAACTGGGAGAATGTTTACCTGGCACTGCTCACGCCACTGCGGAAGGGCAAAAAGGTGATGTTCCCGATTCCAACCATCAGCAAAGCCGATGTAGAGTTCCTCGGGCAACTGGTAGCGCAAAAGGAGTTTAAGCCGGTGCTGGACCGGAGTTATACCTTAGAGCAGATCGTGGAAGCTTACAGGTATGTGGAGACAGGGCAGAAAATTGGCAATGTGGTCCTAACGCTGGCTTAAAGCTGGTGGAAACACTCCTGCGGTCCTCTCAAGAGTACAATTCTTCTAAAGCAAGGCTCCGTTCAAATAATACTTGCAGCGCATACTTCCGCCTGCTCTACCTCTCCGGCCTGGCTGAAACCCGCACTGGCAAAAGCTCCGCAAAGGATCATACTTAAATAGCAAAAGCAGCCACGCCTGCCAATCCGGCCATACTTGTTTCTTCTCAGCTCTTCTCAGCAATTGGGTTTAAGACAAGTTAGAATAGAAAATTTTCTATATATTGCCTTTACAAACGGCTAAAAACCATCGCCATGAAACCCCTTTACCTGCTGCTGCTTGGCCTGCTGCTCCTGGCAGATGTGTTTGCCTATACTGAAGTGGCCACGCTTATCCGCCAGCCTTCCGATGCCTCGGTTATACTTGGCTTCGTACTGCTGACTCTCCTTATACTTATCAATTTCTTTGTCATTCGTTTTTCCCTTACCAAACTGAACACCTGATGAACCGAACCTTAACCTGGACCGTTGCCGTCCTCCTGCTCCTTGCCTTTTCCGCTACCGCCATCACCTCCTGTACCCGCATCGACGCCGGCCACGAAGGCATCCTGGTAAAACTCTACGGCTCCGACAAAGGCGTGCAGGACGTAAGTCTGGTAACAGGGCGCGTGTGGTACAACCCCCTTACCGAAGAAGTGTTCCAGTTCCCCACTTTCGTGCAGACCGTAGACTATGCGCCTTTTACCGTAAATGCCAAAGACGGCTCGGTTTTCACTGTAGACCCGACGCTCTCGTTTAGGGTAATTGCCGGGCAAAGTCCGCAGATCTTCAGCAAATACCGCAAAGAGATAAACCAGATCACCGAAACCACGCTCTACAACTATACCCGCGACGCATTCCGCATCCAGTTTAACCAGTACAGCACTGACAGCATCATCTCTAACCGCCAGAGTTTTGAGGACAAAGTGCAGCAGGCGCTTGGCGATGCACTGCGCAAAGAAGGCTTCGCCCTGGAGCAGATGACCAGCGGCCTGCAATACCCCGATGTAATTGTGCAGGCCGTGAACCTCAAAAACAAAGCCGTGCAGCAGGCCATGCAGGTAGAAAACGAGCTGAAAGTAGCCGAAGCCCAGGCCCGTAAAAAGATAGTAGAAGCAGAGGCCGAAGCCCGCGCCAACGAGCTGCGCCAGCGCACCCTCACGTCGCTGCTCATTCAGCAGCAGTTCATTGAGAAATGGGACGGCCGCACCCCGCTCTACGGCAACTCGCCCACGTTTTTTAAGAATGTGGAGTAATCTATAGCCAGGTATAAACCAAAGGCCGCCGGAAGTATAACTGGCGGCCTTTTTGTTTACCAGGTGATGTGGCCTACCCCTTATATAGAGTGCCCTGCTACTGAATATGGGAAGGAGTTCGGCTGTTGGTTCTTAATGAAGTATAAGCGGTGCAATGCCGGGTCCAACCACCCCTGGCCCCTCAGAGCTACGCTCGCTAGCTTCGAACTCGCGTTCTCGCTAGTTTAAGGAGGGGAGTCTGTAATTACTGTTGGTGAAGTATGAGTGTTGTTGTTTTGGCTTCATTAGCTTGCTCACAAGATCCTTTCAGGGTGACAAAAGGGAAAGAGGGCTGTTTTACCAGAGACAAGTATAACCAGCATAGTTCAGGTGATAACATCCCCCTACCCCCTTCAAAGGGGGACTTTCTGCTACTGCTATACTTCCGGCTATCCTTTCATAGCGGCTGCCGTATTGCGGACAGGTCGCGACCTGTCCCTACAGGGGTTTCCATTAGCAAAGGCAGTAGCTATCGAATTGATCCCAGTTCTCGGGTAGAGCGCCTTGGTGTGTTGCGGTGCCGCGCATGCGGCAGCCCGCAGCATCTGCGAGGAGCAGCTTCACGCCACAGCGCTCAACGCAAGGACGAGCCCCCGCGGGCTTGGAGCGCTCCAAAGCAAAAGATGAAACAAGGCAAGTATAAAACTGCGGAATAAAAGTAGCTAGCAAGTATAGCTTATATCGAATGAAAGAATGAATGCAGCTGATAAAGAGTAAGTATGTGTATAAGGGAATCCGCAGCAGTTTACAAGAGCTCGGAGTCAATGCCCTTCGCTTCGCAAACAATATTAACTTTATTCACTTAGATGCTGGGCTACAGGAAATCAGCAGAAACTTCAATAAGTCAGGCTCCCCTCCTTAGCCAAGGAGGGGCAGAGGTGGTTGGACCCGGTACTACTCTGGCTCTGGTTTCTCGCGCTTATCCGAAAAAGGCGTCGGCTCCGAGGTCAGCCACTGCGGCTCACCTTTAAAGCCGTTGAATGCATTGTGCCGGTCGAAAGGCACTTTGATGCCGTGGTAGTAATCCTGCAGCTGGTAATCTTTGCGCAGCGGGTGGCCCTGCCAGTCGGCGGCGCAAAGGATGCGGCGCATATCCGGGTGGTCTTTAAAGTAGATGCCGAACATGTCGAACACCTCCCGCTCGTGCCAGTCGGCGGTGCGCCAGATGTGGCTGACAGTCGGAACTTCGGGCATGGGCAGCTCGGGCGTGGTGTTGCGGGGCACCTGCACCTTCAGCGTGAGGCGATGGTTATAGGGGATGGAGTATAAGGTATACGCCACCTCCATCGTGCCGGCCTCAGGCCCGTTGTCGATGCCAGTGAGGCAGGAAAGAAAATCGAAGTAGGTCAATTCGTTGTCGTGCAGGGCCAGGCATACCTCGGCCAGGCGACCTGGCTGGAGCACCAGGTACGGTTGCAGGGCATCCGCCTTCTCGGCAAGTATCACCTCAGGGCCAAACTGCGCCACTATAAACTGCTTAAGCTCTTCGAACTGCACGCCTTTAATTTTGAATGAGTGATTGAGTGACTATGTGAATGAATCAGGAAACCTGCTTATCGGCATCGGCTACCGGCTGGCCTTGCTGCGCGCGTTTGGCCATGAGCTGCTGCACGGCTCTGGGCGCGCGAACCGTTTCCTTGCGGATGATTTCCTGCAGCTGCAGAAAGCCCCCGATTAGCGCCTCCGGTCTGGGTGGGCAGCCCGGTACGTATACATCCACCGGTATGATCCGGTCCACGCCTTTCACCACGTGGTAGCCGTGCTCCCAGTACGGGCCGCCACAGTTAGAGCAGCTTCCCATCGAGATCACGTAGCGCGGCTCGGGCATCTGTTCGTAGAGGCGGCGCACGCGGTCGGCCATCTTAAAGGTAACCGTGCCGGCCACAATCATCACATCCGACTGCCTGGGCGAAGCGCGCGGAATAATGCCGAAGCGGTCCAGGTCATAACCCGAGGCATACGCGCCCATCATCTCGATGGCGCAGCAAGCCAAACCAAAGCCCATCGGGAACAGCGAGGTGAGCCGCGCCCAGTTGAGCAGATCGTCCAGTTTGGTGACCACTACACCGCCTTCTCCTGTCTTATCCAATTTAATTACGAATTATGAATTCCGAATCACGAATGAGGAGGTATGAAGCATTATACTTCCTCGTTCTTCTTTTGTCTTTCTTCCATCCCTGCTATACTTCCTGTTTTGCCTCCTGCCGGGCATTCAGTTGCTCGTATACCTCCATCGGGATTCTGGAGCGGCTCTGCGGCAGCACCGGCTTAGGTTTTATCCAGTCTAAGTGCCCTTTGGCCCAGGCGTACGCCAGCCCAAGTACCAGAATGCCGATAAAAACCACCATCTCGATGAGTGCAAACCAGCCCCACGCCCCGTCTGTGGCTTCGATCAGATCTCTTCGCCCAAACACGGTTGCCCACGGAAACAGGAAGGCAAGCTCCACATCAAAAATGATGAAGATAAGCGCCACCACGTAAAAGCGCGGGTTAAACTGCACCCAGGCATTACCGATCGGCTCCTCCCCACTTTCATAAGTGGTGAGCTTCTCCTCGTTCGGCCGGCTGGGGCGGATCAGTCTGGCCGTAAACAAGCCAAGCAACACAAAGATAGTCCCGCCTACCAGAAAGAGCAGGATGGTTCCGAAGTCCGAAGTATAGGTTTCTGCCATTGTCTTGCAGCTGTTTAGGCAAATTTACGATATTTTACGAGATATACCGTGGCTCCGCCGCTTACTGGCGCCTCTGAAATACTTCGGGACAGGTACACGCACTGCAAGACCTTACGCCAAAGTATGGCGCAAGCATCCGACGGGGTCATGCTTTTACCTTTAGCAGCAGAAAGCAAGTATGGGCGAGAAGTGGGAGATGTATCGGTTTATACTCATGCTGCCGCCTGCCTGGTCAGCAACTGCTTTACCCGCAGGGCCTGCTGCACGTGCCGCTCCTGGTGCGCCACTACAAACTCCAGCGCCTCGCCTATCCGCAGCTTCAGCAGCTTCAGAAACTCCACCGGCACGGCTTTTTTATGGAGGTTGGCTTTTTTGGCCTCCTCCAGCAGGCGCAGCAGCTCTGTCTGGTGCTGCAGAAACTCCTCTAGCGTGGCGCGGTTCAGCGGGCTGTTGTTGGGGTTCATGTGCTTTACGGTTTTGTGCTTTTTCAGGAGCTGCGGCTGCACCATCTCCAGTGATTTTTTGCCGAGCCAGCTGTAGCTGATATGGGGCACCGTGGGGCTACCGGAATTTTGGGCAATGGCGTTGGCCAGGGCCGGGTTGTAGTAGCGGCTGTAGCGGTTCAGGTGTTCGAGGCACTCCAGGATGCTCCAGCTCTCAGGGCCGGGCTTGAAGTTGAGGCTGCTCAGGTCGAGCGGAGCGAATTCGGCGGCTACGGTATCGTAAAGGCCTTTGGTGGTTTGGGAAAGCTGTGCCAGTGTGTTCATAAATTCCATAGTTTTAGAGGATATACGCCAAATATACAGCTGTTTACGCTTCCCAATCCTTGACGCGGATCAAGATTTATACTTCAGCCGGCTCAGCGTTTCAGGCGACATGCGCAGGTACGAGGCAATGTACTTTTTAGGGATGTGCTGGAACAGGTGCGGGCTGCGCTGCCACACGCGCTGCAGGCGCTGCTCCGGCTCGGGTAGCAGCAGGTCTACCTCACGCTCGATCTTACCCACCAGCGCCTTCTCCAGCTCCTGGTACCAGAAGCGCCGGATGTTGGGCCTGCGCTCCATCAGCTGCACAAAATCCTGCTTGCTGATGCCCAGCAGCTCACTCTTTTTCAGCGCCTGGATATAATAGGCCGAGGGCGAGGCATCCACAAACGACGGAAAAGAAACCAGCAGGGTGTTAGGATAGCCAAAGCCCACGCAGATCTCCTCGTCGGGCAACGGGTAGTAAATGCGCAAGGCCCCGCTGGTCACCAGGTATAACCCCTGCTCCACCTGCCCCTGCCGGATCAGGAAATCATACCGGCGCAGCTGCACCCGCTTTTGCCACAACAGCTCAAAAGCGTCGATATCGTCGGGCGTGAAGTAGGGGACTTGCTGGAGGAGGGTGCGGAGCATAGGATTTATCGCGTTCTCAAAGTTTAAAGAGCATTACGGATCTAAAGGCAGACCACCGATACTGCTATCGCCTCCCGCCCCGAAAAAGAAAGCACAAGTGCATGCTTGTACCAGGAGCTATGCAACAGCTTCTTAGGCACTACTGCTTTAGAGCTAAAGATAAAGGTTTTAGACTTTATGTTTCCGCTCCTGCTCCTTAAATCTTTCCCTTTATATTCCCTTTTATGGCACAAGCACCCGCTTGTGCCTCGGGTGCATTTTGCGCTACCGGCTGCAACTTCCCACAACAAAACGCCTCTTAAACCGGTACCTCTTAAAGCACCCCACCAAACACGAAACGAACCGATACCATGCTCACCGGACGCGTAAACGCCCCAGAACTATCCACCAATTATGGCTGGCTCAACACCGACCGCTCCTGGTCCATCAAAGATCTCCGGGGCAAAATTGTGCTGCTGGATTTCTGGACTTTTGGCTGCATCAACTGCCAGCACATTGTGCCCGACCTGAAACGGTTGGAAGAGGAGTATGCCGATGTCCTGGTGGTAATCGGCATCCATTCGGCTAAGTTTGATGCCGAGAAGCAGAACGACACCGTCAGGCAGGCAATCCGAAAGTTCGGGATCGAACACCCGGTGGTGAACGATGCCGACTTTAAGCTGTGGAACCAGTATGGCGTGCGGGCATGGCCTACGCTGGTGCTGATAGACCCGAATGGCAAAGTAGTAGGCCAGCATGCCGGCGAAGGCGTTTACCAGACGGTGCAGCCCTACATCCAAAAAATGACAGAGGATTTTGCCGAGACCCTGCACCGGGAGCCATTGCGGTTTCACGTGGCGCAACCGGCAACTTCTGCCTTATACTTCCCTTCCAAGCTCATCAGCGACCCTGAAGGCAACATTTACCTCTCCGACAGCGGCCACAACCGCATCCTGAAGTTAAACCAACAGGGGCAGGTACTGGAGGTGATCGGCAGTGGCCGGCAGGGCTTTACGAACGGCAGCTACACAGAAGCATCCTTTTACGAGCCGCACGGCCTGGCCCTGCACGGTACTACACTATATGTGGCCGATGCCAAGAACAATGCGATCCGAAAAGTAGACCTGGCGCAGCAGCAGGTGAGCACGGCAGCCGGCACCGGCGAGATGGGGTACTATTTTATGGACGATAAACGCGAGGAGCCTGTAAACCCCAACAGCCCCTGGGACCTGCTTATACTTGGCAACAGCATGTACATTGCCAGTGCCGGCAACCACCAGCTGCTGCGCATGGATCTAACGACCGAGCAGGTATACCGCTTTGCCGGCAGTGGCCGCGAAGCCCTGACCGATGGCCCCTTGCTGGAAGCGGCTTTTAACCAGCCCAGCGGCCTGGCGCACAGAGGGCAGGTGCTGTATGTAGCCGATGCCGAAGCCAGCGCTATCCGGACGGTTAACCTCGAAACAGGGATGGTACTCACGCCATTGGGCCATGGGTTATTCGAATTCGGTGATGTGGACGGCCACGTGGACGATGCACTGTTGCAGCATTGCGTGGGGCTGGAGATCATCGACAGCGACGTGTTTATTGCCGACACTTATAACGGAAAGATCAAAATACTGGATATTAGCCGCCACCGCGTGCGCACGCTGGCCGACGGCCTGAGCGAACCCAACGACATTATCTTTCTGCAGGGGCAGCTATGGGTAACCAGCACCAACAGCCACCAGCTTTTTAAAATTGATATCAGCACTGGCGAGAAAACCGAGGTGCCCGTTATACTTCCGAAAGAAAGCTGACCCCAGCCTTATACTTATAGTTACAGCTTTTCTTCTGTGAGCGAAACGCGGAGCCTGCCAAAGAATTTGAGCATGACCTGGAAAATGGGGCTCTGAATGAAGGAGTAAAAGAAAGTGGCAATAAAAACCGGCCCGCCAAGCAGCAGGCCCACGCAGATCACCACCGACTCGACCAGGATGCGCGCCTTGCTAACGGAAAGTTTGGTGCGGTCGGATAAGGAAAGCATAAACCCGTCGCGCGGGCCAGCGCCAATACCGCCCGCCACATACAAGCCGCCGGCAACGCCTACCACCACGATGGCACAGGCCAGCTGCACATAATCTAAGCTGGTATGCGATGCCTCGGGCAGCACCCCCAGCCACAGGAAAAAGTCCATGATAGGGCCGATGAGCAGCGCGTTAAGAAAGGTGCCGATGTTGACATACTTCCGGTTCACAAACCACGAAACCGAGATCAGCAGCAAGCCGGTTAGTGTGCTCCAGGTACCAATGCTGTAGCCGAATTTCTGAAAAAGCGCCACGTTCAGCACCTCCCAGGGGTGCAGGCCCAGGTATTTTACTTTCACGGCAATGGCGTTGCCCAGGCCAAACAAGAGCAGGCCGGAAAAAAAGAATGCATACTGGATCGCCTTTTCGCGCATGGTCCGGGGAGTTGCTAAGGAAAACACAAGAACGTAAAATTAATGCAAACACCCGCCATAACAGAAAGCATTGCCTTAACCAGCTGGCCTAAGAATATTGCTTCATCCAAAGGCAACCTCCTGCGTGCTACTTAATGGAATTCAATCCGCAGGAGCCCGCTCCCCCCGAACACATAGCCCAGGCATTTATACTTTCAGAAGAAGGCATCAGGACTTAAAAAAGCAGGTTTAAACAAGCCTTGCAGAAACCGGCAGCCTGCGCCTGGCTGCGGGCCAGCAGACCTGACAGCGTAAGTATTTTAGCAACTGCAAGATGAACCGGCAAGCCGCTTGAAAATTTATTTAAAGTAAGTCCTCACTTATTAGAAGCAGTTACGTATTGCTTTTTTAATATAGATAAACTACTTTTAACAAAGTATAAACTATCTAAGCGGGGAGTTACGCATAGAGATTACCTCCCTTGATCAAAATCATATTTTCAGGATACCGATATAAGAATACAAAGTATACGATATCTCCTTTCAGAATTTCTACACGCCTGATACAAGTCCTCTTTTAAAGCGGCCCTGTTATCAAAAGGTATTTCCAGAGCAACTGCTCCTTTTACTTTAGTATGATCTGCCCTTCAGCGGCGATTGACAAGTTATCGGGTTGCACCGGAACAGGGTTTTCCTTGCTCCGGTGGGATAATACTGTGCCTTAGAGGCAACAGCGGAAATTGACGGATTTACAACGCTTCTTATTCATTTTTTAACCTTTAAATATGTGATCTATGCAACACTATTTACCTAAAGAACTGAGATACTTCCTGGTATTTCCTCTTTTCTTTGCCTCTGTTGTAATGGCGCTTGCCCAGGGAAACATCTCGGTGCAGGGAAAAGTGACTGATGAAAGCGGCATGGCTCTGCCAGGCGTAACAGTGCTGCTGAAAGGAACGCCAACGGCTGCCCCGACAGGAGCCGACGGCGCATATATTATCAACGTGCCGGATGGCAGCGGCACTCTCATCTTCTCATTTATAGGCTACCAGTCGCAGGAAGTGCCTATTAACAACCGCTCCACCATTAACGTGCAACTGAACACCGATGCCAAAGCGCTGGATGAAGTAGTGGTGGTAGGGTATGGCACGCAGAAAAAAGCGACCCTGACCGGATCGGTAACAGCGGTAAAAGGCGACGAAATAACGCAAACACCTGCCCTGAACGTGACCAACAGCCTGGCGGGTCGCTTGCCGGGCTTAACGGCCGTAGGCTCCAGCGGTGAGCCAGGCTATGATGGGGCCAGGCTCCGCATCCGGGGCATCAACTCGTTTGGCAGCTCAGACCCCCTGATCGTGGTAGACGGCGTTCCGGGCCGTTCGTTGGAAAGGCTGGACCCCAATACCATCGAAAGCGTATCAGTGCTGAAAGATGCCTCTGCGGCTATTTATGGCGCGCAGGCTGCAAACGGCGTGATACTGGTTACCACCAAACGCGGCAAAGTGGGCAAGCCTACTATCACTGCTTCGTTTAACCAGGGCTATGGCCGCCCTACCCGGCTCCCCGATATGGCCAACGCAGCGGAATACGCCACCATACTAAATGAAATCGACCTGTATGCGGGCAACCCAGCCCGCTTCACCCCCGAAGATATCCAGCAGTTTCGGGATGGTTCCGATCCCTGGGGCCACCCGGATACGGAATGGTTTAAGGAAGTGATCAAGCCGTGGTCTGGTCAGAACCAAGGCAACGTCTCTATTTCCGGTGGCAGCGAGAACATGCGCTACTATGTAGCCCTTACCTCCAGAACACAGGACGGGTATTACTTCAACAGTGGCACCAAGTATAACCAGTATGATTTCCGCTCTAACCTGGATGGCAACATCTCCAAGAACATCAGCCTGGCGGTAGATTTGTCAGGCCGCATGGAAGACCGCAACTTTCCCACCCGCGGAGCTGGTGGCATCTTCCGGATGGTGATGCGGGGCAAACCCAACCTGCCTGCCTACTGGCCCGACGGCACGCCCGGTCCCGATATTGAGTATGGCGATAACCCGGTGGTGGTAAGCACCAAGGCAACCGGCTACGACAGAACCAAAAACTATGTAGTTAACTCCAACTTCAAGCTGAATGTGATCATCCCGTGGGTGCAGGGCCTCTCGGTTACCAGCAATGCCGCTATAGACAAGGGCTTCCGTTTCCGCAAGCTCTGGCAAACGCCCTGGTACTTATACTCCTGGGATGGCACCCGCGACGCCAGCGGCCAGCCGGTGCTGATCAAGGGCAAAAAAGGCTTCGACAGCCCCGCCCTGACAGAAGAGATGGAGGACAACCAGCGCATCCTGCTCAACGGGCTCTTAAACTATGACCGCACGTTTGGAGACGCGCATTCCGTAAACTTTTTGGCCGGTGTGGAAAGAATAACCGGCGGCCTGGACAAGTTCAGCGCTCACCGCCGCAATTTCACCTCCTCTGTCCTCGATCAGATGTTTGCCGGCGCTACCGATCAGTACTTAACAAATAACGGTACTGGTGCTCCAAATGCCCGCCTCAATTATTTCGGCAGGGTAAACTATGGCTATAAGGAAAAGTACCTGGCAGAGTTTGTATGGCGCTACCAGGGCTCTTACATCTTCGAAAAAGGCAATAAATTCGGCTTCTTCCCGGGCGTATCCTTAGGCTATGTGGTGTCAGAGGAAAACTTCTGGAAAGACAATTTAAGTGCCGTGAATTTCTTCAAGTTAAGAGGCTCGTGGGGCCAGACGGGTTGGGATCAAGTGTACTTTGAAGGGGCTTTAGTAGAATATGCTTACCTGGCTACGCTTGATCTGGCAGATCCCGGATCATCATTTGTTACGGATGGAGGAACAAAGTTTAATCCAGCCTTATTTGAGACCCGAGTGCCCAACGAAAACACCACCTGGGAGTCAGCCATACAGCGCAACGTTGGCTTTGATGCCGAGCTGCTCAACAACCACCTTTCGGTTACCTTCGATTACTTCGATAACCTGCGCTCTAATATTCTGTGGCGCAGAAATGCTTCTATTCCGGCTTCTACCGGTATGACGCTGCCTCCGGAAAACATTGGTAAATCCGGCAACAGAGGATTCGATTTCAGCGTGATCTATGACAACGCGATAGGCAATGACTTCACTTATGAAGTAGGCTTTAACGGCGGCTATGCCAAGAACAGGATCATCTTCTGGGACGAAACCCCGGGCCGCCCTGACTACCAGCTTACCACCGGGCGCCCAATCCCGACAGACCCTTACAACCCGGATAACGACTTGTACTACCAGGCTATCGGCATTTTTGCAGACCAGGCCGCCGTGGACGCCTACCCGCACATGTCCGGCGCACGCCCCGGCGACATTATCTTTGAAGATGTGAACAACGATGGGTTGATCGATGCCAACGATAAGGTTCGGAACGACAAGAGCAACACGCCGACCCTAACCGGCGGTATCACGGCTCGCCTGGGCTACAAAGGCTTCGACTTTTCCATGCTCATCCAGGGAGCAGCCGGTGCCGTGAACTACATCAGCACAGAGTCCGGCGAGATCGGAAACTTCCTGCAGAGCTTCTATGATAACCGCTGGACAGAGCAGAACCCGAACGCCTCGGGCCCGCGCGCCTTTAACCGCAGCAACGAATACTGGGTGAGCCAGCGCAATACCTACTGGCTGCACAAAACAGATTACATCCGCCTGAAGAATGTGGAGCTCGGCTACAGCCTGCCGGAGTTTACTCAGAAGTGGGGCATCCAGAAGCTGCGCGTGTATGTGAACGCCTACAACTTCCTGACCTACAGCCCGGATTACAAAGACTTTGATCCGGAACTAGGCTCCGGCTCCGGCCAAGGGTATCCGCTGCAGAAAATTGTGAATGGTGGTCTATCAGTTACCTTTTAAGTAAGAATCATGAAAAAGAGAATATATCCCATCCTTATCGCTTTGGCACTGGCAGGCACTACTTCCTGCGATCCGGACATCCTGGAGCAAACGCCCTTAGAAAGCTACTCTGATGCCGCGGTCTGGCAGGACCCTGCCCTGGTAGAGACCTTTGTAAACAACATTTACCTGGGCATACCAAGCCCATTCCATACCATTATGCTGGCCAACCTGGTAGACGAGGCGCAGTTTAACGCTGGCTGGGAAACCGAGAACGTAACCAAGAGCCAGATCACACCCAGCTACCTGGCCGTTTTCGGACCCGGCTTCTGGGTGTCGCATGAGCGGTATATGACCTGGAACAGCACCTATAAAAATATCCGGGCCTGTAACCTGTTCATGGAGAAAATAGAGGACGTTCCTTTTGAGGTGCAGTCGCAGAAAGACCAGTTGATCGGCGAGGTAACCTTCCTGAGAGCGTACTTCTATCATCGCCTGGCTGCCCTGTACGGCGGTGTGCCCCTGATCACCAAAACCTACACCCTCAACGACGACTTTACGGCTCCGCGCAATTCGTATGAAGAAATTATTTCCTTCGTCGCGTCAGAGTGCGATAAAGCGGCGGCCTTGTTGTCTCCTTCCGGCGATAAAGCGCGTGCAACCCAGGGAGCGGCCCTGGCACTGAAATCGCGGGTACTGTTATATGCCGCCAGCGACCTGCATAACACCAATGCGTCGTGGGCAGCTGGCTATAGCAACCCGGAACTGGTAGGCTATACCGGCGGCGACCGCAACGCCCGCTGGCAGGCCGCCAAGGATGCTGCCAAAGCGGTGATGGACCTGGGCATGTATAGCCTGTATGGCGCAGCCAGCCCCTCCACCCCGGAAGAAGCAACGGCCAATTATGCCAACATCTTCCTGAACAATGGCAACTCCGAAGACATCTTCCTGCAGTTTAACGACAACCTGCGCAACGGAAACTGGGATGCGCCGAACCCCGGCTTGTTTACAGGCCCGAATGGCTGGCATAACTGGGGCGAGAGCTCTCCGATAGGGCAGCTGGTGGACAGGTATGAAATGAGCGACGGTACTAAATTCAGCTGGGATAACCCGGCCCATAAAGCCAGCCCGTATGAGAACCGCGACCCCCGCTTTTACGCCAGCATCCTGTATGAAGGTGCCCAATGGCGCCCGCGTCCGGCAGATGTGCAGGCCGCAGACCCGCTGGGCATTGTGCAGGTGGGCTCTTATAAAAAGCCGGATGGCACGGTGGTGCCGGGCCTGGATACCCGCAAAGGACCGATCGAAGATTGGAACGGCTCCTATACCGGGTATTACCTGCGCAAGTTTATTGATCCCAAGGTAGACCATCAGTATAACAAGCAGACGCTGCCTTTCCGCAGATTCCGCTATGCCGAGATATTGCTGAACTATGCCGAAGCTTGCCTAGGCCTGGGCCAGGAGGAAGAAGCCCGCACCTACATCAACCAGGTAAGAGCCAGGGCCGGCATGCCACCTGTAACAGAAAGCGGCCAGGCCTTGCTGGAGCGTTACAGAAACGAACGTAGCGTAGAGCTAGCCTATGAAGAACAGCGTTTCTTTGATGTTCGCCGCTGGATGATCGGGGAGAAGGCTTATGAAAATGCCACCGGTGTAAGCGTTACCGGAAACATGGCTGCCAATGGTGCCATCTCCAACCGCACTTATTCTAAGATCAAGATACAGGACAGGGAATGGAATCCGCGGTTTTACTTCCTGCCAATCGAGCTGGATGAAATGAACAGAAACACGAAGCTGATCCAAAACCCGCTGTATTAAGCTCAACCTGAGAAAAGACAAGAGAGCCGCTCCTGCTACCGGCTCCCTTGTCTTTATCCTTTTATTTAGATGATATAATTGACCTAAAAGAGACAAGCGTTTGTACTGTCCTGGTCCTCTTTTCAGGTAGACTTACTTCTCTTAGAATGCTGTATTACAGGCAGGTAAAACATTTTATAGTATAGCGGACGCTTAAAAGAGCATGCTTTCCCTACAGGAGCAGAAAATAACGGGCCAGCAATGCAGCCTGTAGCAAAATAAGACATCGAATTACTGAACCATAACACTTACTTCCATGAAAAGGAATATACTTTCAGTGGCTGTCCTGCTGAGTGTGCTGGCCTTACCAGCTTGCAACAACTCGCAGCAAACAGCTACAAAAGAACAATCTGAAGCTGAGCGGGATGCCGCATACGACAAGCTGACCGAAGCGCAGAAAAGGCTGCCGGAGAACGCAGAACTGGGTCTGAAAGCGGCCGAAGGCCTGCAGGTAAAACTCTTTGCCTCTGAGCCCATGATGGGCAACCCTACCAACATGGACGTGGACGCCAAAGGCCGCGTGTGGGTGTGCGAGGCATACAATTACCGCCCGGAGATTAACCCTACCAATCCGAAACGGGCAGAAGGCGACCGCATCCTTATATTGGAAGACCTAAACAATGATGGCCGCGCCGATACCGCTAAGGTGTTTTACCAGGGCACCGACATCAATGCCGCCCTAGGTGTGGCCGTACTGGGCAACAAAGTGATCGTATCCAGCAGCCCGAACGTGTTTATGTTTACCGATACCAACGGCGATGATGTGGCCGATAAAAAGGAAGTGCTTTACTCGGGCTTAGGCGGCGTGCAGCACGACCACGCCATCCACTCGTTCACCTTTGGGCCGGACGGCAAGTTATACTTCAACTTCGGCAACGAAGGCAAGCAAATCATGGACCGCAACGGAAAGCCGGTGGTGGACAAGGATGGCAAAACGGTAAACAACAGCGGCAAGCCTTACCGCCAGGGTATGGTTTTCAGGGTGAACCCGGACGGCACCGAGTTTGAAGTGCTGGCGCACAACTTCCGCAACAACTACGAGGCCGCTGTGGACTCTTACGGCACGCTGTGGCAGTCCGACAACGACGACGATGGCAACCAGGGTGTGCGCATCAACTATGTGATGGAGTTCGGCAACTATGGGTATACGGATGAAATGACCGGCGCCGGCTGGCGGTCGCGTCGCACCAACATGGAAACCGAGATCCCTAAACAGCACTGGCACCTGAACGACCCCGGAAGTATACCCAACCTGCTGCAAACGGGCGCCGGTTCGCCTACTGGCATGGTGATCTACGAAGGCAACCTGCTCCCCGAAGTATACCGCAACCAGATGATCCATACCGATGCCGGCCCCAATGTGGTGAGAGCGTACCCGGTAACAAAGGACGGCGCCGGGTATAAAGCCCGCATCGTGCCGCTGGTAGAAGGCGTACGCGACCAGTGGTTCCGCCCCTCCGACCTGAGCGTAGCCCCGGACGGTTCTATTTTCGTGGCTGATTGGTATGATCCGGGTGTGGGTGGCCACCAAATGGCCGACATGAATCGCGGACGAATTTACCGGATCGCTCCGCCGGCAACACCTTACAAAACGCCCAAGCTGGACCTGACCTCGCCGGAAGGAGCCGTGAAAGCATTGCAGAGCCCAAACCTGGCTACGCGCTACCTGGCCTGGGACAAACTACACACCTGGGGCGCTAAAGCGGAACCAGCCCTTCAGCAACTCTGGAAATCGGATAACGAGCGCATGCGGGCAAGAGCCCTGTGGCTGCTGGCCAAGATCGACGGTAAAAGCGACACCTACATCCAACAGGCCCTGAAAGATAAGAAACCGGACATGCGTATTACCGGCCTGCGGATCGCCCGCCAGGAAGCTAAAGATATCATCCCGTATGTAAAGCAACTGGTAAACGACAAGAGCCCGCAGGTACGCCGCGAAGCAGCCATTGCCTTGCGCCATAACAAGTCGGCGGAGGCGCCGGCCATTTGGGTGCAGTTGGCGCAGCAGTATGATGGCAAAGACCGCTGGTACCTGGAAGCCTTAGGCATCGGCGCCGACGAGCAGTGGGACACGTTCTTTAAAGCTTATCAGCAGAAAGCCGGTAACGCGTTGGCAGACAAAGCCAGCCAGGATATTATCTGGCGTTCCAGAACCGGACTCGCGCTGCCATACCTTGCCAAAAACATCACCAACGGCGGCACCTCGTCCGCAGACCGGGCAAAGTATTTCAGGGCGTTCGATTTTATAGATGACCCGGCTAAAGAGCAAACACTGCTAACCCTGCTCGACGACCAGGGACCGCACAAAGCTGAAGTATCGAAGATTGCCCTGAACCACCTTACCCCCGAGAGCCTGCAAAAATCACCCAAAGCAAAAGCTGCCTTGGACCGTACCCTGGCTGAGCTGAAAGGAACGCAGGAGTTTGTGGACCTTGTGAGCCGCTATAAGCTCCGCAACCAGAACGAAGAACTGCTGCAGCTGGCACTAGCCCACCCCGACAGCAGCCTGGGCGTGGAGGCAACCCGGTTGCTGCTGAACGCAGGCGGAACGCCCCTGCTGAAAAAATCAATCAGCAGTAAGAAAGAAGGCGAAGCAACCGCGGTGCTCCGATCATTGAGCCGCGTAGGCAGCAACGAATCTTTGGACCTGATCCAGTCGGTTATGATGGATAAGTCAGGCGACATGGCCATTCGGAAAGTAGCCGTAAAGGCGCTGGGCACAGGCTGGAGCGGCGAAGAACGGCTGATGAACGTGGTGCGGGACGGCAAACTACCCGAAGAGCTGAAGCCAACGGCATCGGTAGCGCTGGCCGGTGCCATGCGCACGGGCATCCGCGACGAAGCCCTGCGGTATCTGAAGCCGGCCAATGCCACAGATGGCAAGCCATTGCCGCCGATCAGTGAACTGGCCATGCGCCCGGGCTCTGAGGTAAAAGGCAAGCAGGTATTCCTGCAAACCTGCAGCGTGTGCCACCAGGCCGGCAAAGAAGGTACTGCCTTTGGCCCGGCCCTGACCCAGATCGGCAGCAAGCTCACCAAAGACGCCCTGTATGTGTCCATCCTGCACCCGGATGCCGGCATCAGCTTTGGTTATGAAGGGTACCTGCTGAAGCTGAAAGATGGCAGCGAAGTAGCCGGCATTATCGCCAGCGAGACAGAAGACGCTATTGAGCTGGTTAGCCCGGGTGGCATAAAGAACCGCTACGAGAAAGCCAAAATAGCTTCTAAAACGCAGATGGAGCACTCTATTATGCCTGCCAACCTGCAGCAAGGTATGTCGGAGCAGCAGCTGGTAGATTTGGTGGAGTACCTGTATTCGCTTAAAAAGCCGGCCACTAAAGCGGTTGCCAGCAAATAAGCGGACATCTGAAAAAAACTTGTAGCTTACACTTTAAAAGGAAAATTAAAATGGAAAATCGCTATACGCGGCGCACCGCACTCCGGAACATGGCAGGAGGGGCCGCTGTGCTCGCCACGGCTATGTTGTTGCCCGAACAACTAAGAGCTGCTGAAATGAAGGAAGTAAAACTCAAAGGCCGGATCAACCACTCGGTTTGCAAGTGGTGCTACAACGATATTCCGCTCGAGGACCTCTGCAAAGCAGCCAAGGGAATGGGCCTTTCGTCCATAGAGCTGCTGGGGCCCGACGACTGGCCTACGCTGAAGAAGTATGACCTGACCTGCGCCATGGCCTGGGGAGCGGAAAAGAGCCTGACCGAAGGATTTAACGACCCCAAGTTCCACGACGAACTGGTGGCCCGCTATGAGGCGATGATCCCGAAGGTGGCCAAGGCCGGCCTCAACAACCTGATCTGCTTTTCGGGCAACCGCAACGGCATGAGCGATGAGCAGGGCATGGCCAACTGCGCCAAAGGCCTGAAGCGCCTGATGAAGACGGCCGAAAAGCACAAGGTAACGCTGTCGATGGAGCTGCTCAACAGCAAAGTGAACCACAAGGATTACATGTGCGATCATACCAAGTGGGGCGTGGAGCTGGCGAAAATGGTGGGATCGGACCGCTTTAAGCTGCTTTATGACATTTACCACATGCAGATCATGGAAGGCGACGTGATCCGGACAATCCAGGAAAACCACCCCTATATCTCGCATTACCATACCGGTGGCGTGCCCGGCCGAAACGAGATCGACAACACCCAGGAGCTATACTATCCGGCTATTATGCAGGCCATTGTGGACACAGGCTACAAAGGCTATGTGGCCCAGGAATTTATTCCGAAGTCCAAAACGCCGCTTGTATCGCTGCAGGAAAGCGTGATGATCTGTGATGTATAAACAGCACCAGCACTTAAATGAAGTATAATCAAAAGCTGCAGCAGTAACAGGTATACCTGGTATTGCTGCAGCTTTTTAGCCTGGGAACAAGATGCGTAGAAGCGAATTTTTGAAGAGCAGCCTTTTGGCCGGCGTAGCCTTGGCAAGCGGTGCTGCGGCGATTGCAGCCAACACACCTGCCGCTAAGAAAGCAGGGAAGCCATTCAACCTCAATTATGCCCCGCACGAGGGGATGTTTGCCAACCATGCCGGCAAGGATTTCCTGGACCAGATCCGGTTTATGCACGAACAGGGCTTCCGCTCTCTGGAGGATAATGGCATGCTGAACAGGCCTGCCGCAGAGCAGCAGCGCATAGGCGAGCTGCTCGGGAAACTGGGCATGCAGATGGGCGTGTTTGTGATCGATGGCGGCGATAACTGGAAAACATCGCTGGCTACGGGCAAGCAGGAGTTCAAAGACAAATTTCTGAGCACCTGCCGCAAAGCCGTGGACGTAGCCAAACGCTGCAATGCCAAATGGATGACGGTGGTGCCCGGCTTTTATGAGCGCAACCTGCCCATGGGCATCCAGACAGCTAATATTACAGATGCCTTGCGTCAGGCAGCTGCCATTTTTGAGCCGCATGGGTTGGTGATGGTGCTCGAGCCGCTGAGCGACACACCCGACCTTTTTCTCCGCAACTCAGACCAGACTTATAACCTGTGCAAGGCCGTCAACAGCCCCTCCTGCAAGATCCTTTACGACATTTACCACATGCAGCGCAACGAAGGCAACCTGATCGCCAACCTGGACCGCTGCTGGGATGAGATTGCCTACATCCAGATTGGCGACAATCCGGGCCGCAACGAACCCTCCACAGGCGAGATCAACTTCAGAAACGTGTTCAAACACGTCCACGAGAAAGGGTACAAAGGCATTATGGGTATGGAACACGGGAAAGCCAAAGAAGGCAAGGCCGGAGAGCTCGCGCTCATCAAAGCTTACCGCGAGGCAGACAGCTTCAGCCAGGCATAAAGGTATCGTAGCGCCGGGAAGAGCAGGAAACGAAGTATAGGATGCAATAACCTTATCAAAGTATAAGGCCTTGGATGAATTTGAATGGTTGTCCTTCGCAGTTCTTCTTTGATGAGGATGTTATACCTGAAGTGGTTTGACGTTTGCACCTTATACTTGCCCGGGAAAGCAACTGCTGCAGCGTTGAAAGCTGTTAATGATCTTTGCGTTTTTGCAATTGATGCAATACCTGCTTCAGCTGCTGCGGATCATTTCTATACTTCTCCAGGTTAAAGAGCTCTACTTTCCGGAACTCCACCGGGTGGCTTTCGCTTTGCAGCGCGATATAGCCTTCTGTTAAGGGCTGCCCATCCTTTTTGATGGCCGGGTCATAGTTGCTCACATTGCCTCCCCCAATCTGCGGCTTGGTATAGACCAGCACCGTATCGCCTTCCACAATATGCTTGATGATGGAATCCCCAAGCACGAGCGCTTCCACGCGTACCCAGCGGTCGCCGGCGTAGGTTTTAGAGCTGGAATCGATGCAATGGGGGGTAAAGAGGGTATCCTGCAGCATCACGTTGGTGCCGGGCGTACACAGGTTGGCCGTGCTTCGGGGGTCTTTGCCGTTGCCTCCCAGCAGCTGCGCCTCCAGCGAGATCGGGAAGTCCTGGGCAAGGCCCATCGTGGCGGCCGGCTGGCAGTGCAGCATCGCGCCGCTGTTCCGGTAGGCCCATTCGGGGCCGCCGGTGGCCTGCTCGCCCGTAAAGCGGTACTCCATCACCAGCAGGTAATCCGAAAACTTCTTTTTATAGAACAAGTGGCCGAACTGCTCATCAAAGTTTTTATACCCGTCGTAGCGGACCGCTAAATTCCCGTTTTCCACCCGAAACGTGTTCCCGAAGTTCTCGTTCAGCGCATGGTCCTTGATCTTTACCTCCCAATCATTCAGGTCCTTGCCGTTAAAAAGCTTCACCCAACCATCGTCGTCTTGTGCGTTTTGTTGCTGTTGGGTGGAGCAGGACAGGCACGCCAATGCCAGGCAGGTACTGAGGAACATTCTTAGCTTCATTTCTTCTCCGGTAAGGTTTGATTTATACGGGTCTGGTATTTATACTTTCAGGGCAGCGTGGTAATATAAGGTATAGGACGCCTTTTTCTGGAAAGCGCCCTATACCTTGTTTCTATCGTTTAAATTCTATCCAGTCCAGGTTAAATAAATGCTGGTTGGGCTCCTGCTCTTTTTTGATCACAAAGTACAGGTCATTTTTGCCGTCAGGGGCGGTAACCGGTGCCGATACCACGTTATAGGTATCCCAGTTGCCGGTAGCCTTGTAGTGCAGCGTGCTTATTACAGGTCCTTTGGCGGAGCCGGTGTGCACCTCCAGGGTAGCATCCTTGTCTTTGGACGAGTACCGGTACGCCAGCGTACGGATGCCCCGCAAGTCGATGTTCTTCAGCACAAAGTATGATCTATTGTGAATGGCGCCCAGCTGGTTTTCATGGCGCTCTATGTTCCGTAAAACATCGGCTTGTGCGGCCAGCACTCGTGCCGGCCGCAGTACCAGCGCATCGGTGCCGGTGAGCGGCACAATGGCACCGCCGTTATCGGTATACGAAGCCTGCAATACATAGCGACCCTGGCCGCCTTTGGCCATATGCTCCTTCAGGGCCACACTTCCCTGCTGCGGCAGGCGCTGGTTGGCAGGCTGCTCCGAGAGCGAGAGCACATACTTTACTATTTCGGTTGCCTCCTCGCGCGATAACTGCGGGTGGGCATTCATGGCATGTTCTCCCCAAACGCCGCCACCGCCGGTAATCACCTTGTTAGCCAGGCGGGCTACTTCGTTTGGCTGGCCTTTATACTTCTGGGATACCAGCATAAAGGCGGGCCCAACCGATTTCTTATCGATCTGGTGGCAGGCTTTGCAGTCACTGCTTTCCATCAGCGCTTTGCCCAGGTTTACGGGGGCAGCTTTCAAGTCCTGGTGCCCGGCCGAGGCCTGCTGATCTTTCACTTTCGGAATATAGGTCAGGGTTACCAGCATCCTGTCGGCGGCAATAGCCGGGTCTTCCTTGTCCTGAATCGCCACGTTGTAGCGCAGGTTGGCATTGTCGAAAAAGAAGGTGCTGTTATCGGGCGTACTGATCGCCACTTTCGGCAGCGTGTTGCCTACTTTTATTTCGAAGGTGTCGCGGTCTGTTTTGCCGGACGGGTCGGTTACTTTCAGGATGGCTTTATACACGCCGTTCTTTTGGAAAGTATAGCTTGGGTTGGCCTCCGTCGATCCTACTTTGTTTCCTTCAAAGCGCCACTCATACGTAAGCTTATCATCTTCGTCAAAGTCGAAGCTCTTGTTGCTGAAAGCCACTTTAAGCGGTGCCTGCCCGATAGAATCTTCCACACTGATCTGTGCCACCGGGGCACGGTTCTCAGCATTGAATTCGATGCGCACCAGGCGTGCATCGGGGTTATCCACGCCGTAAACGGAGCCATATTCCAGCATATACATGGCGCCATCCGGCCCGATCTCCATATCTACGGGGCGCTTAAAATCACCGGTTACCGGCATAAAGGGCTCCATGCGTTTATACTGCTGGTTTTCGTCCAGGCGCAGCGCATACACCCAGTTGCGCATCCAGTCGTAGGCAAACAGGGCCTTGTCGTAGTATGCCGGCAGCTTTACTTTCGAGTTCAGGGCTTCCTGGTAATGATACACCGGGCCACCCATGGCACAACGGCCACCTTCGCCTAGGTCGGGGAATTCTTCCGAGGCATTATACGGATACCAGACCATGGCATTTTGTACGGGTGGCAGCTGCTTCAGGCCCGTGTTGTTGGGCGAGGTATTGACAGGCGCCTTCGGGTTGGCCAGTTCGCCTACGGTTTTGCTGGCAAAATCATAGTCGTGGTAGGGTTTGCTGTTGCCTACAAAGTATGGCCAGCCATAGTTGCCGGCTTTTTTGGCCTGGTTAAACTCATCATACCCGCGCGGGCCCTGCTTGCCATCTTCACCGGCGTCAGGTCCGATCTCGCCCCAGTATACAATAGAGGTCTTCTGGTCAACAGAGATGCGGTACGGGTTGCGGCAGCCCATCACGTAAATCTCCGGGCGGGTTTGTGCCGTGCCTTTCGCAAATAAATTACCTTCCGGAATCGTATAAGTGCCGTCCGGCTCGGGGTGGATGCGCAGGATCTTGCCCCTTAGATCATTGGTGTTACCGGAAGAGCGCTGGGCATCGAAGGTTTTGCGGCCCGGCGTTTCATCAATTGGCGCATAACCGCTCGACTCGAACGGAACGGTGTTATCGCCGGTAGAAATGTAAAGGTTCTTGTCTTTGTCCCAGGCCAGCGAGCCGCCGGTGTGGGCGCTTACCTCCAAATCGATGGGCACTTTAAGCACCACTTTTTCTGATTTGAGGTCCAGTGCACCATCTTTGGAGATCGTGAACCGTGAAACATACTGCGACAGCTGTTCGATTGGTTGGCCGTCAGGCGTGTAATAGAGGTAGAGGTAGTTGTTGGTTTTAAAATCGGGGTCTACAGTGATACCCAGCAGGCCATTGCCATGCACCCGGTCAGGCTCGGGCAATACGGCAAACCGGTGCGCTACTTTGGTTTGTTTTGTAGCCGGATCGTACTGATACAGGTTGCCGCTTCGCTCGATAAAGAACACACGGCCATCAGGTGCCACAGCCAGCTCCATCGGTTCATTTAAATCGTTTGAGAGGATGACCTTGGTAAAGCGGTTCTCTTCGGGCACTTTTACCGCATAAGCTTTTGAGTAATCCAGCACGGCCGTGCTGTCGCCCATGGCATAGCGGATACCGCCCGCCAGATGCTTCAGGAACAGGGGTTCGCTAAAGCTTTCGTCCGTATGGCCGCCTCCGGTATAAAAGGCACGCCCGCCATCAAAGTCGTGGTACCAGGCTGTGGGATGATTTTCCCCGTTCTCGCCACCGTCGTAGGTGTCTTCGTCCAGCACGGCCACCACCTTCAGGTCCGGATAGATATTTTTATAGTTATACCATTCGTCGGTGCGCTCCCAGCGCTGGGGCAAACCGGCTGTTGCCGCAAAGGCCGTGTCGGTTACTTCCACCGTCGCTTTAAGCACATTGGGGTTTTGGGGGTGGCTCAGGAAATAAGCGCCGACCAGCTTGTTATACCACGGCCAGTCGTATTCGGTATCGGCCGCAGCATGGATGCCTACAAAGCCACCGCCCGCCTGCACGTAACGTTCGAGGGCTACCTGCTGGTCGCCGTTCAGCACGTTGCCGGTGGTACTCAGAAACACAACCGAACGGTATTTCTTCAGATTCTCATCGCGGAAAATGCTGGCATCGGTGGTGGTGTCCACGCGGTAGCCTTCCTGCTCTCCTATCTTCTGAATGGCCGCAATGCCTTTTGGAATGGAGGCGTGATGATACCCTTTGGTTTTGCTAAACACCAGGATCTTCGGTGTTTTGTCGTCCTGGCAGCTGCTGAAGAGCAAGGCAAAAAGGAAGAGAAAAAGAACAGATAAGCCGCTTTGTTTCATGCTTTTGTGCGAGATCATACGCTAATGGTTTCTGAATATATACTAAATATAGTATAAAAAATTATTTTCCAATAGCATGCGGGTTGTAATGAACGATTTAGCGGCCGGTTATACTTACTTCAGCGCCGGTTAAGGAATATGAGCCTATCCAAGGTAGGGCTGCACTTCTGAGTTTCGGGAGAAGCCTGGGACCGACTCCCCTGGTGCGAGCGTCCGCTTGTGCCTTAAACTTTCCGCATTTTATACTTTACCCAGCCCATTCAGATAGTATAAAAAGCCTGGAGAAGACAACAAAGAAAGTATAAGAGCCTGCTGTGCGGGCCAGGCAGCAGGCACAAGCGGACACTTGCGTCAGAGACAAACAAGTTATGGCTACTTCGCTACCGCCGCTGCTCAAACGAGGTATAGCCTGCCAGGTCCGGTTTTTCTTCTACCTCTACTTTCTTTACAGTGGCGTGTTCAGGGCCCACATGTGCCCAGGCTTCGAGCATTTCCAGGGCCAGCGGGTCTCCTTCGGCTTCCATGTACACGGTGCCGTTAGGCTCATTCTGCACAAAACCGGTCAGGCCCAGTTCCCGGGCTTTTTCCTGGGTGCTGGCTCTAAAGAACACGCCGTGTACGTTGCCATGCACCCGCAGGGCAATGCGTTTGTTGTTGGTTTTCATAAGCGATAAGGTATAAACTGATCTGTTTCTGAGGAAACGGACCCGGCTGCAATTGGTTAATCCCATTAATTTATACTTGTCCGGGATAGAACAATTCCGATGACAAGTTTCGTTATCTTAAAAGCAGCACTGGCTGAATTCTTAAAATTGATTTATCTTTAATGCCCCCTGGCGCTTCGCGTGCCGGATGGGTTATAAACTAAGACTATGTCCTTATTATTCAATGACTTTAAAAGTTGGGAAGCCTACTGCGCCGAAACAGGCGAGCCGCTCTACCAGCCCGTTTTAACATACGAAATAGAACAGAAAGGCCGCACCGAGGAGTTTATCTGGGAAAATATTGCCCGGGCTTACGAGGTGATGAAAGACGCCGTGCACACGGGCCTGACCGAAGACATGCGGTCCCGCTCGGGCATGGTGAACAACAGCGCCAAAAAAGTAGCCAAATCGCCGGTTACAGTGCTCGCTCCGGCGTTTCAGTTGCTGGTAGCGCGGGCGCTGGGCGCCAAGGAGGTAAACTCTTGCATGGGCCGCGTGGTGGCTGCGCCTACGGCGGGAGCTTCGGGCATTCTGCCGGGCACGCTCACCACGCTGCAGGAACTGCACGGCCTCGAAGACCGCAGCATTCACGAAGGTTTGCTGGTAGCAGCCGGTATTGCGCTGATTATTGAGCAGAATGCGTCGCTGGCCGGCGCTGTGGGCGGCTGCCAGGCCGAAACCGGCAGTGCCGCCGCCATGGCAGCCGGTGCCATCGTTTATTGCCTGGGCGGCAACACCGACCAAGTCTTCACGGCCGTAGCCATTACCATCCAGTGTATGCTGGGCCTGGTGTGCGATCCGGTAGCCGGCCTGGTGGAAGTGCCCTGCATCGTACGCAATGCCAGTGCGGCAGCCATTGCTTTCTCCTCAGCGCAAATGGCTATTGCCGGTGTAAACGCGGTCATTCCGGTGGACCAGTGCGTGGCGGCCCTTGGCGAGGTAGGCGAAAGCATGGAGCGCAAGTATAAAGAGACCGCCGAAGGCGGGCTGGCCAACACGCCTAAAGCCCGCGAAATAGAGAACTTCGTGCTGGTGCAGGACGTGGAGATCCTGCCGGATGAAGACGCAGAATAGCGGATGATCTTGTAACGTATAAAGGCAGAAGGCTGAAAAGCTTTCTGCCTTTTTGTTTGGTTTCAGTCCGGGTCCAACCACCCCTGCCCCTCAGAGCTACGAACGCTGGCTTCGAACTCGCGTTCTCACTAGTCTAAGGAGGGGAGTTTGTAGTTACAACTGGGGAAGTATAAGCGGTTAGGGTTCTATGCAGGTTAGAAAAGAGAAACTCACTTCCCTTCTGTCATCTCGACGCAAGGAGAGATCTGAATGGATATGTTATGTTTCAGATTTCTCCTATCGTCGAAATGACAGTTTGTTTAAAGTTATTGGTGGTAAGAGTACAAGTATACTTTAGTTATAGTATAGGCAGGCTGGTTTAGGTGATAACATCCCCCTACCCCCTTCAAAGGGGGACTAGGTTTAAGTTGCAAACCAAAGGCATTCAACCCTTGTACTTCCTATACTTTAACTAAAATATAAACAACAGCTATCGAACAGATCCCAGTCCTTGGGTTGAGCGCCTTGGTGTGTTGCGGTGCCTGAAAGGCAGCCCGCAGCGCCAGCGAGGAGCAGCTTCACGCCACAGCGCGAAACGCAAGGACGAGCCCTCGCGGGCTTGGAGCGCACCAATGCTTAAATGAAACAAGGCAAGTATAAGACTGAGGAATACAGCTAGCTACAAAGTATAGCCAAAGGTTAAAACAGCGCAACAAACTGCCACTCATAACTATAAACGGAAGTATCCTACCAAAACATCAGAAAAGCAGCTAACAAGTATTATAATAACCCGCCGCAGAGTATACTGCAGCCGCCACCCTGCCGGACGCAACAACACCAACGCCTTCCATTCCTTGCCTTCTAACAACTTCACACCACATAAGCAGTATATTTAGGAAATTAAAACCGGCAACATGAAACTCCTGTCCGCAGCCCAGACCCGCGAAGCCGATGCTTTTACTATCCGGGAGGAAGGCATTTCCTCTTTAGACCTGATGGAGCGTGCCGCCAAAGCATTTGCCTGCTGGTTTGAGAACAAGTTTCAGCCTACGCAAGAGGTGCTGTTGTGCTGCGGCCCTGGCAATAATGGTGGCGATGGCCTGGCCGTGGCTCGCCTGCTGCACCAGCGGGGCTATCCGGTGCAGGTATACCTGGTAGGCGATACGACCAGCGCTTCAGCTGACTTTAAAGCGAACCGGGCACGGCTGCCGGAGCAAATAAAGCAACAGCCGCTAACCGAAGAAAAACAGCTGCCCAATATTCCCCCGCATGCCTGTGTGATCGATGCACTGTTCGGCACCGGCCTGAACCGCCCTGTTACGGGCCTTTATGCTGCCCTGATCCGCCACCTGAACGAAAGCAACGCTACCATCACGGCTATCGACCTGCCCTCTGGCCTTTACACCGACAGCCAGACACCCCAGGAAGGCGCTGTTATCCAGGCAACCTATACTATTAGTTTCCAGTTGCCCAAGCTGGCGTTTCTGCTGCCCCAGCACGAGGCGTTTGTCGGGGAGTGGCATGTGGTGCCGATCGGGCTGAGCGAGAAGTTTATAGCGGAGGCGGATACCCGTTACTACCTGACGATGCAGGAAGATGTGCAGCAACTTCTGAAGCCGCGCAAGCGCTTCTCGCACAAGGGCACGTACGGCCATGCGCTGCTGCTGGCCGGTAGTTTCGGCAAGATGGGCGCCTGCGTGTTGGCTTCCCGCTCCTGCCTCCGGGCCGGCGTGGGCCTGCTCACCGTCCACACGCCGGCTGCCGGATATGATATTCTGCAAACAGCCGTGCCCGAAGCCATGACGCTGGTCGATCAAAACCGCAGGCACCTCTCCCATCTGCCCCAGGACCTGGACAAGTATAACGTGGTAGGCTCGGGACCAGGCCTTGGCACTGAGCGGGCAACCAAAACGGCCATCGGGCAACTGCTGGCTACCTCGGGGCAATACCTGGTGATCGATGCCGACGCCATCAACATTATCGGCAGCAGCGAGAAACTCAAGGCCCAACTCCCGCGCAACAAAGTGATCTTTACGCCGCATCCCAAAGAATTTGAGCGCCTGGTGGGCAAAAGCAACAATGATTATGATCGCCTGCAAGACATGCTGGAGTTTTGCCGGGAATATGCCTGCTACGTGGTGCTGAAAGGAAGCAATACGGCCATTGGCACGCCCGATGGGAATTTATACTTTAACTCTACTGGCAATGCGGGCATGGCTACCGGGGGAACGGGCGATGTGCTGACCGGCATCATCACCGCGCTGGTGGCCCAGCACTACACCCTGGAAGAGGCCTGCCGCCTGGGCGTGTATGTGCATGGTTTGGCCGGCGACCTGGCGCTAAAAACAGTAGGAGATGTTGGCATGATCGCCTCTGACGTGATAGACCACCTGCCCGCGGCTTTTCTGCAGTTGCAAGCCCTCAGCGCAGGGTAAGATAGATCAGGCCGGCGTGCAGCAGCATGGCCCCATCGGCCAGCAGGGCGTAGTATACGCGGGGCTTGTTTTCGGAGGAGAACACCACCACCACAGCCGCGCCCAGGGCACTGGCAATAAGCGCCAGCTGCACCGGCCCTGTTTCGGAGCTCACCGAAACAACCACGTACAGCAGCAGCAGCAAAAGCGAGAGCAGCTTGGTTCTTTTCACGCCCAGCACGCCCGGAATGGTAAGCGTATTGGTGCGTTGGTCGTAGGCAAAATCGCGGATATCGAAGAGCAGCGCCAGGGCCAGGATAAACAAGAAGCGACGCACAAACAGCAGCAGCGCCTGCGGTTCCCATACCTGCAGCCCGGCATCCAGCAGCGGGAAAAGCGCCGTAACCACGCCCCATACATACGCGATCAGAAAAACCTTGAGCAGGGGCACGCTCCTCAGCGGCCTTCGCTGGCGGGATTTATACAGAATGGGCACCGTGTAGCCGATCGAGATGACGGCCAGGTGCAGCATGATCCAACGATTGATGTTCAGGTCGAAAGCCAGGTATAGCCCGGCGGCCGCGCTTATACTTGCCAGCCCCAGCAACGCCATTTCCGGTTTGTGCCGCTGTGCCCAGGAGGGGTTTTGCCTATTGCGTGGCTGCAGCGGATGGCGCACCATACTTTGCACGCTGCTCAGGTTATAGGTAAACAGGGTGGCCAGAAACACAAATACCGCCATGGGCAGCGATACCGGGAGCTTGGCCAGCTTATACGTCTCCACCGTCAGGCTGAAGGCGCAACAGGAAATAAAGACATTGCTATACAGCAGTGCACCCAGCACCCGGCGCACCAGCGTGTAGAGGTGCGGTGCGGTGTGTGGCTTGTGCCCGCTGATGCCGATGCTTCTGTTCTGCCCCATCTTCTATGCAAGTACGCAACAAATCTGCCGCCATTCAACTGTTCTCTAACTATCTGCTTAAAATCAAAAAAGCCTGGCGCAGGTTTTCCCCACGCCAGGCTTTTAGGCAAAAGCACTTATACTTATAACGACTTTACCTGGCGGGGCTCCCCGAAGGTGGTGTTATACAGTTCGATGCTGTCCTGAATGATTTTATAGGCGTGCTCGCGGCCCAGGAACTGCTCTACAATAACTTCTTTCTGCTCCAGCTTTTTGTAATCTTCAAAAAAGCGGCGCATCTCCAGCAGCGTGTGCGGCGGCAGCTCCGAAATATCGTTGATATGGCGCACCGACATGTCGTTATAGGCTACCGCGATGATCTTATCGTCTTCTTCGTTGTTGTCGATCATCTGCATTACGCCAATTACTTTCGCATTGATCAGGCACATGGGCTGCACGTCGATCGAGCAGATCACCAGGATATCAAGCGGGTCTTTGTCGTCGCAGTAGGTTTGCGGGATAAAGCCATAGTTGGCCGGGTAATGGATAGATGAAAAAAGTACCCGGTCCAGTTTCAACATGCCGCTGTCTTTGTCCAGTTCATACTTTGCTTTCGATCCTTTCGGGATCTCAATGATAGCCGTAACCACCTCAGGAGCCTCTTCACCGAAACTCACACTATGCCATGGATTGTTGTTCTCCATATTCTCCAAATTCATCATTTTTTCTTTTTTAAAGCGCCGTCAATGTTTCTGCTTCAGGCGCGCTTATTATTTCATGTATTGTTGCAAAGGTTTACCCACGCTGCCGTTCGGCTCCTGTATGTAGAGCCACGAGGCAATGGTCGGCGCAATATCGGTTATTCCTGTTTCTTCAGAGCTTTCGCCCGGTTTTACACGCCAGCCATACCATACCAGCGGAACGTGGGTGTCATAGTTGGCGTAAGAGCCATGGGTAGTACCGGTGGGTTTGCCGCTGCCATAGCCTTCGAACCAGCCGGGTTGCAGTACCACGATTACGTCGCCTGAGCGCTGGGCATTATAACCATTTTCTATCCGGCCCTTCATGCCCTGGCTCCAGTTATTTTGCTGCAGGGCCGTTGCCGTAACTGTGCTGGCCACCGCCGGGAAGCGCATCACATAGCTGGCTACGCGCTGTTGCACTTCTGCCAGGTCCAGCTTTTTGCTATCTGCCAACTTTCTGTTCAGGTATACCTGCTGGTTGATGTAGCGTTCCACCCATTCTCCCTTGCCATAGGTTTTATCCAGGTAAGCCTCCACCGAGTCGCGGATGGTAGCCGAACTGGATACGCCTGCCGGTATGTTGTGCTCCTGCAGAAAGGCCGGCACATGCGCCGCGCCGTGGTCTGCGGTCAGGAAGAAAAGCACGTTGCCTTTGCCGGCCTGCGCTTCAGCCGCCGCGATCAGCTCGCTAATTTCTTTGTCCAGGCGCAGGAACACATCTTCCGCCTCTACGGAATTCGGTCCGTAGCGGTGGCCGACATAATCGGTTGACGAAAAGCTAACGGCCAGGAAGTCAGGATGTGTGCCTTTGCCCAGGTTCTCGCCTTTCAGGGCTGCCAGTGCAAAGTCTTTGGTGATGGTGTTACCAGCGGGCAGCGAGCGGATCAGTTCGTAATCCTTGCCGCGCAGGGCGGGTACATCGTGAGGGAACACCGGGCTTTTCTCGCCGGCGATCAGTCCTTCCCAAGGGGCATCGTCTCTAGTGCTTTCGGTATACTGCGCAATGGGCAGCAGCGTGTTCCAGGGCTGGCTCAGGTAGGTATCGGCCAGTTTGCGGGCATTAAATTCCTTTACCCAAGCAGGCAGGTCATTTTCATAATAGGTGCTGGTGATCCAGTTGCCCGAAGGCGAATCGAACCAATAAGCGCCATTAGCCAGGTGGCCGGCCGGCAGGATGGAGCCCCTGTCTTTCAGCGCGACGCCAATGACTTTGGCCCCCATGTTTGTTGCCAGCCGCAGCTCGTCGGTAATGGTGGTAGTGAGCAGATTGGCCGGCGACATTTGCCCGGCCGTAGAGGTGCTGCCAACTGTTTTTACGGTATTGTCTTCGGTGCAGTAAATGGTCTTGCCGGTTGCGCGGTTATACCAGTCGTTGCCTACAATGCCATTCAGCGCGGGCACGCTGCCCGTATAAACAGACGCATGGCCAGGGCCGGTATACGTTGGCACATACGTATAATGGTTGTTCTTGAAGTTATACCCTTCCGTTACCAGTTTCTTAAAACCATCGTTGCCATACTTGCTCCAGTAGCGGAACAAGTAATCGTAGCGCATCTGGTCTACCACAATGCCTACAATGAGTTTTGGCCGCTGCATGACGGTTGTTGCCATGGTAGCCGGTTCCTTTTCTACAGTAGTGGTATGGGTGATCCCCACGCAGGCGCTCAGGGCTGCAAAGCAGGCAAAAGCCGCTTTTGCAAAGATGCCACGCCCCAGGACAGAAGGTTTGCTCATTGGTTTATAGGTCAGTTGCAGCAAATATAACAAGAACCCTACTTTTATAGTAACAACAGGTGCTGAAAGCTGCACATTTTGCAATTTGGTAACACACTGCCAGTTACCCCTTGGTATAAAAACAGAAGCAGCGCCCACCTGTTGACGGGCGCTGCTTCACTGTATTTTGCACTGCTTACTTAGCAGCCAGCGCTTCGGCACCACCCACGATCTCGAGGATCTCCTTGGTAATGGCTGCCTGACGCGTTCTGTTGTACGTCAGCTTCAGCTGTTTGAGCAGCTCGCCAGCATTTTCAGTTGCTTTATCCATGGCTGTCATACGGGCACCTTCTTCAGATGCTTTCGACTCAAGCACGGCTTTGTATACCTGTATCTTCAGCGATTTGGGGATCAGCTCGCGGATGATCTCCTCCTTAGAAGGCTCGAAGGTATAGTCGGCAGCCAGTGCGGCAGAGCCGTTGCGTTCGATCTGCTTTTCTTCGATCGGCAGAAACTGCTCGGTACGGATGATCTGCGTAGCAACGTTCTTGAACTCGTTGTACACAATATCCACCCGGTCAAACTCCCTGTTCACGAAACCGTCCATGGCCCGTTCCGCTGCCAGGCGCACCGTATCAAACGACAGGTTGGCAAACGTAGTCGTATAATCGCCGATGATGTTGTAGCCTTCGCGCTTGCGCAGCGTATCAAAGCCTTTTTTGCCAATGGTCAGGAACGTTACGTTGCCTGCTGCAAACTGGCGACTATACTTATCGTTGATCAGGGCGGTAACCGTTTTCACGATGTTTGAGTTAAAGGCACCCGCCAGACCACGGTCAGAGGTTACGACCAGCAGCAACACTTTATTTGGCTCCCGCTCCTGTGAGAACTGATTTTCAACAGCTCCTTCCGTAAGCGTCGACAAATTGGCCAGGATACCTCCCAGGCGCTGCGCATAAGGGCGCATGCGCAGAATGCTATCCTGTGCCCGTCGCAGCTTAGCAGCCGACACCATTTTCATGGCTTTCGTGATCTGCTGTGTAGACGATACGGATGTAATGCGGCTTCTAACCTCTTTTAAACTTGCCATATATTTTCTGCTATGAGCATTTGGTTAAAGGGTAAAAGCCAACCGGCCCTTACCCCCTAACTCATAACTTAAAATTACTTCTTGTATTTAGCTGATAGCTCCCGGGCTGTTCTCTTGAGAACACCTGTGGTCTCGTCGTCGAGTTTGCCGGCCAGCAGCGCATTTAAGGTATCCTGGTGCTGTGCACGCATGGAACGCAGGAAATCGCTTTCAAACGTTCTTACCTCGTTTACAGGCACATCATCCATCAAACCGTTTGTAGCGCAGTAGATGATGGCAACCTGCTCCTCTACCGGTACCGGCGAGAACTGCGGCTGCTTCAGGATCTCCAGGTTGCGGCGGCCACGCTCAATAGTGAGCTTGGTAGCAGCATCCAGGTCAGAGCCAAACTTGGCAAACGCTTCGAGTTCGCGGAACTGTGCCTGGTCCAGTTTCAGGGTACCAGCCACTTTCTTCATCGACTTGATCTGGGCGTTACCACCTACACGCGATACCGAGATACCCACGTTAATGGCAGGACGGATACCGGCGTTGAACAGGTTTGTTTCCAGGAATATCTGTCCATCAGTGATCGAGATCACGTTTGTTGGGATATAGGCAGAAACGTCACCGGCCTGTGTTTCGATGATCGGAAGTGCTGTCAGCGATCCGCCACCTTTTACCAGGTGCTTGATAGAAGCCGGCAAGTCGTTCATGTTACGGGCGATCTCGTCGGAAGCGTTTACTTTGGCCGCACGCTCTAACAAGCGTGAGTGCAGGTAAAACACGTCTCCAGGATAGGCTTCGCGGCCTGGCGGACGGCGCAGCAGCAGCGACACCTCGCGGTAAGCTACGGCCTGCTTCGACAAATCGTCATAAACTACCAGAGCCGGACGACCGGTATCACGGAAGAACTCGCCAATGGCAGCACCCGTGAACGGCGCGTAGAACTGAAGCGGAGCCGGATCAGAAGCAGAAGCAGCTACCACGACAGTATAATCCATCGCGCCACCTTCTGTCAGGGCTTTTACCACCTGCGCTACCGTAGAGGCTTTCTGGCCTACAGCTACATATATACAGAATACAGGCTTTCCTTTTTCAAAGAACTCGCGCTGGTTCAGGATCGTGTCAATGGCCACGGCAGACTTACCTGTCTGGCGGTCACCAATGATAAGCTCCCGCTGGCCACGGCCAATCGGAATCATCGAGTCGATCGCCTTGATACCCGTTTGCATCGGCTCGTTTACCGGCTGGCGGAAGATCACACCAGGGGCTTTACGCTCCAGGGGCATCTCGTACAAATCACCGGCAATAGGGCCACGGCCATCTATGGGCTGGCCCAGGGTGTTTACCACACGGCCAATAATGCCATCACCTACTTTTACAGAAGCGATGCGGTTGGTTCTTCTTACAGTGGCGCCTTCTTTGATTTCGCTGTAGTCGCCCAGCATTACGGCACCCACATTGTCCTCTTCCAGGTTCAGCACAAGCGCCTGCAGGCCGTTCTCGAATTCGAGGAGCTCGCCAGACTGCGCTTTAGAAAGGCCATAGATACGTGCGACACCGTCACCCACTTGCAGCACAGTGCCCACTTCTTCCAGTTCTGCCTCAGAACGGAAATTGGACAGCTGTTCTCTTAGTATGGCTGATACTTCGTCAGGTCTTACTTCTGCCATGATTATATTTTAGTGATATAGGGGTTGTCTTTAAAATTATTTTTCAGCTTGAGAAGGCTATACTTCACCGAGCTGTCTATTTGCTTATCGCCTACCCGCAGCACAAAGCCGCCGATGAGCGAAGGGTCTACCAGTTCTTCCAGCTCTACGGTTTTGCCGGTTTGCGCTACCAGGCGCTGGCCCAGTTCTTCGCGCAGGCCGGGCGTTAGCGGCACAGCCGAGGTTACTTTCGCTTTCTGGATGCCTTTGTAGTCGTTGTACTGTGCTTCGAACTCTGTGGCAATAAACTCCAGCAGCGATTCGCGACTTTTGCGCGCCACAATGTTAAAGAAAGCCAGTGTCAGCTCGTTTACTTTGCCTTGGAACACAGCATTGATCACGGCCAGTTTTTTGTCTGACTTTACAATCGGGTTGTGTAGCAGCAGGTGAAAGTCTCTGTTCTGGGTGGCGGTTTTAGAGAATAATTTCATATCCTCATTTACCTGCTCCAGTACGCCTCTCTCTTGCGCCAGTTCAATCAGCGACTTCGCGTATCTGGAAGCAACTCTAATTTCTGACATAGGGCTTTTTATCGTTGAGGGGCTAACTGCTATGGCAGCGCCCGCCTGTATACTTAGTTAAGCGTTACTTCTTTGATGTAATCCTGCGCCAGCGCCTGCTGGGCCTGCGGGTTGCTCAGCTCCTTGCGCAGAATGCGCTCAGCGATCTCTACCGACAGCGAAGCAGCCATGTTTTTCACCTCGGTGATAGCGGCACGCTTTTCGTTTTCGATTGACTCACGTGCATTGGCTACCATGCGGTCGCCTTCTTCGTTAGCACGCTGCTTAGCTGTTTCGATCAGGTGGTTACCTGCTTCTGTGGCTTCTTTCAGGATCTTATCGCGCTCCAGACGTGCTTCGGCCAGCAACTTCTCGTTCTCTGCCTTCAGGCCCTGAATTTCAAGCTTTGCTTTTTCAGCGGCGCTCAACGCGTTCTCAATAGAGGTTTCGCGGTCGTTCAGCGCTTTCATGATCGGCTTCCATGCAAACTTGCTGAGCAGGAATAAAACGATCAGGAAGGTGATCGTCTGCCAGAATAACAAACCTATACCCGGGGTTACTAATTCCATTGTTTATGAATTTGAAAATTAGGTTCTTATTTACCTACACTATACTTGATAACTACGGTTTTGACCTCATCGTCCGGACCATTCGTCCGGACGTGAGATCAACAAAAGCATGATTAGCCTTTGAAAGAGATAAGCAAGCAAACTACCACACCGAACAGGGCAACACCCTCGATCAGGGCTGAAGCAATGATCATGGCTGTCTGGATTTTGCCACCAGCTTCTGGCTGACGCGCGATAGATTCCATGGCAGAGCCACCGATTCTACCAATACCCAAACCAGCGCCCAGGGCAACCAGACCAGCACCGATACCGGCACCCATGATAGCTAAACCATAATCGGTTGAGGCTACTGCTTGAAGCAAAATTGCTAATAACATAATTGTAGTTATATATAGTTAAAAAAATAAAAATTCAGATTAATGATGGCCTCCGTCGCCAAAGCCCATGTCCTCTACATGGTCGTGCTCCTCTACCGCGCCGCCAAAGTACATAGCCGACAGCAGCGTGAAGATATAGGCCTGCAACAGCGCCACAAACAGCTCCAGGAAGTTCATGAACACGGCAAAGGCCACGCTCAAAGGTCCCACGGCCAGGCTTTCAAAAATAAAGATCAGACTGAACAGGGACAGAATGATAATGTGGCCTGCCGTGATGTTGGCAAACAATCGGATCATCAGGGAGAAAGGCTTGGTAAAGATACCAATCAACTCTACCGGTACCATGATCGGCGACAGCCAGGTAGGCACGCCCGGTGTAGCGAAGATGTGGCTCCAGTAGCTCTTATTACCGCTAAACACTGTGATCAGCAAGGTTAACAGCGCCAGCACAAAGGTCACGGCAATGTTGCCTGTCAGGTTAGCGCCACCCGGCATCAGGCCCAGCATGTTGTTAAACCAGATAAAGAAGAAGATCGTCAGCAGGTAAGGCATATAGCGCTCATACTTGGGGCCAATGTTGGCTTTGGCGATCTCGTCGCGCACAAACACAATAATGGGCTCGAAGAACGACTGCAGGCCTCTTGGTGCTTTGCCGGCATTTTTCTTATAGCTTGCCGCGATAGAAAAGAACACCAGGAAAAGCAGAGCTACACTCACAAACATGGAGGCCACATTTTTGGTGATGGAGAAGTCGTATAGGCCGCTATATTCTTCCAGGGGCTCGCCCGCTGCATTGGCCTTGTATACATGGCCGTGCTCCAGCACATACCCGTTGTAAGGCACTTCCTCACCGTGCTCGTTAAAGAAGTTTTTAGACGAAAATGCCTGCACCTGCCCGTTATCCAGCAGAATGACCGGCAAGTATAAGTTAGCACCATGTGCAAACTCCCATTTGTGCGCGTCGGCAATGTGATGCGTGATCATATCGCCCGGCTTAAACTCACCACCTTCTTCCGCTGGCGCTTCGGCATAGGCCGAAATCGTCAGAAGGGAAAACAGTAAAACGAATAACTTCTTCATTAAGAGATATTTAGAAACAGGTTTTATAAAGCAAGGCCTTATACGTGATGCTGCTTTTTCAAATTGGGCCGCAAGTTAGCCAATAAGCTGTAAATTTCAAACCCGGTAAACAGAAAATATAACACAAAGAAGTTCAGCACGAACTGCAGCTCGTTTTCAGAGAACAGGTACACGTAGATAAACACCACCCCGATGCTCAGCAGCATCCGGAAGCCCATGGAGCCAAAATAATAGAGCTGGAAATTATCACTATCATAGCTGATGCCCAGGCGTGTAATGTAAAAGGTAGCCGCGGTAATGAGTACAAAAAAAGCCAGCACATACCACACATATGGATGCACCAGCGCATGGCCGGTAAAGTAAGTTAGGGCACCAATGGCAAGCCCTGTTACTCCTGAAAAGATCAACAGGTTTTTAAAAAAAGTCACAAGCGTTATTTTTTATTAAGTGATAAGATAACCAGCACCATGGAGGCCACCACTGCCAGCAGCAGGAGCACAATGGTAAACCAGGGGTTCTGCGTCTGGAAATAGTCATCCAGTTTCATTCCGGCAAAGGCCGCCAGTACCATGGCCCCGATCATCTGAAAGGCCAGCCCGGAGTAACGGAGGTAAGGCTTGATATTATCCTGGCGCGAAGGCTTTGGCTTCTGTTCCGGCATGTTCTCCATGTTTATCAGCTATTTGCAAAACTACTTCTTTTTTACGATCTTATTTGCCTGGCGGCACAACATTTGCGGTAGCCTTGCCGCTTTAACTGCGCCTGAAACCAAATTGCGGTTTATATAGTTCATTAGCTGCCGGCTACGCAAATACTTGCCTATTGGCATATTATCGTATTTTTGTAGGAATGACGGCCCATATTGGCCAGCATAGCTGCTGCAAGGCCATACTTTTTATACTTACCCTGGCGTTTATACCTTATACAATAGTGCTGAAACACCCTGCACCCATCCTGACTTTGAACAAGCAACCGCTGCACCTTTTTCTGCTGCTGCTAGCGCTGCTGCTGGGCTCCTGTTCGGCAGAGCGGCACAACCCGCTAAGCAAAGCTTACCATAATACCACCGCCCGCTACAACGGCTACTTTCTGGCCAACGAAAAAATGCGCGCCCTGGAGGCAGGTCTGCAGCAGCAAATGCAGTACGACTACAGCCAGGTGCTGCCTATATACCCCACCATCGACTCCACCACGGCCAAAGCCATGGCCGCCGACCTGGAGGATGTGGTAAAGAAAGCCTCCTTCCCGATCCAATGGCACAAAAACAGCAAGTGGATCGACGACAGCTACCTACTGGTAGGGCAGGCGCAGTTTTACCAGCTTAATTTTGCCGAGGCCGCCAAAACGTTTAAGTACGTAAATGCCACCAGCAAGGACAAAAACGCCCGCCACGCGGCCATGGTCTGGCTGATGCGCTCCTTTCTGAAAATGGGCGAAATGGACAATGCCCAGGCCGTATCGGAGTTTTTGCGCAAAGAGCGCCTGAACCGCGAGAATGCCCGCGAGCTATACCTGGCCCGTGCCCAATACAATACCATCACCGGCGATACGGCGGCTGTGGTAGAGAACCTGGCGCTGGCCTTGCCCAACTTTGAGGAGAAAGATGCCTTGTCGCGGACGCGCTTTACGTTGGCGCAACTTTACCAGTTGACCGGGCAGAACAAAGAAGCCTATCAGCAATACAGCAAGGTGCTGCGCAAAAACCCGCCCTACGACCTGGGCTTTTTCAGCCGCCTGAACCTGGGGCAGGTATCGGAACTGAGCGATGCCCAGGACCTGGAGCGCATTGCCGGCTATTACCGCAAAATGCTTAAGGACGACAAAAACAAGGAATACCGCGACAAGATCTACTATGAAATGGCGCAGTTTGAGCTTCGCCAGCAGCACTACGACAAAGCGCTGGAGTACCTGCAGCTTTCGCTTAAAACGCCGGGCGCCCTGCCCAACCAGAAAGCCTACAGCTATGTGTCAGCCGGCGAGATCTACTTTGATAACCTGAGCAAGTATAACCTGGCAGAAGCCTATTACGATAGCGCCGTGCAGGTATACCCGCAAAATGCCCTGACCTATGCTGCCGTGGCCGAGCGCCGCGATGTGCTGGCCGATTTTGCCAAACAGTACACCACCATCCAGACGCAGGACAGCCTGCAGCGCCTGGCCAAACTACCCGAAGCTGAGCGGATGGATTTTCTGCGCCAGCTGGTGCAGCGCCAGGAGGAAGCCCGCCAGCAGGAGCAACTGAAACAGCAACAGCAGCAAACAGCCCGGCAGCGCGAGCGCGAAGCGCCCCGTGGCAATAACAACCGCAACAACAAGAATGGGAGCGCCTTTGCCGATGAGGGCAGCGCGGCAGGGGGCGTATGGTACTTCGATAATCCGGCAGCTATGGCTTCGGCCCGCTCCGAATTTATCCGCCGCTGGGGCGACAGGCCCCTCCAGGATTTCTGGCGCACCCGCAGCCGTGGGGAAAGCGGCCAGCAACCACAACTAGCCGAAGTCCCGGTAGCTGACGAGCCGGAAGAAAGCCAAGCCTCGCCCGAAGAACGCGCTGACGCGCAGCTGAACGCTTACCTGCAGAACATTCCGCTGACCACGGCGGACCTGCAACGCTCCGAAAAAGAAGTGGAAGAGGCGCTGTTTAACCTGGCCAACATCTATGCCCAGAAGCTGAAAGATCCGGCACAGGCCATTAAAACCTACGAGCAGTTGCTGCAGCATTTCCCGCGCTCGGAGCATACCGCCGAAACCTTTTACAGCCTGTATTTACTTTATGGCAAGTCGGGTGATACCCAGCAGCAACAGGTATACTACAACCGCATCCGCAAGGAGTTTCCGAATACCACCTACGCCCGCCTGGTAGATGATGCCGACTTTATGAGCAAGAATGCGGTCGACAACCTGAAGGCCCATGCCCTGTATGATTCGGCCTATACTATGTATGAAGCCGAGGAGTATAAAAAAGCGGCCAAACTGCTGGATAACGTTGTCAGCCGGTATCCGCTGAACGATATCCCGGATAAGATTGCTTTCCTGGAAGCCCTGGTAACGGCCCGCACCAGCCCGCCGAAGGCCCTGCGCGACCAGCTGCTGCGCTTTAAAGCTGCGTACCCCGGTAGCGCGCTGCAGCCACAGGCCGATGCGCTGCTTACCTCTTATACCCAGCTGGAGCAGGAAAACAAACTGCGCAAGGAAGCCCCGGCTCCAAAATCTGCCCGTAAGCCAACTGCAAAGACAAGCCAGACACGGGAGGAGAAAATAAATGCGCTGATGGCGGTAGCTGCTAAGCCCGCAACGCCGGCACAAGAAACACCTGCTACCCCGAAAGCCGAAAATGCAACCCAAAAGCCTGCCGCCACGGCAGATAAGGCGCCGGACAAGCCTGTGGCCGTGAAAGAACAAAATGCGCCGCGACCGGCAAGCCCGGTGCAGGCATCTCCACCTGCCGCTTCGGCGCAGCCCGATACGGCCGCTGCGGCAGGCAACCCTGCTGTTGTAGCGGAGAAAGATCCGCTGGCTTATGAGGCCGCACCCGACTCAGCATACTATTTTGTGCTGGTTTACCCGGCCGCTGCGCCGGCCTTTAAAGACATTACGGCCAAGTATGCCAAGTATAACAACACCTACAACCGCAATCTAAACCTTCAGACGGATTCGGTGGCGCTGGCCGGCGGCAAAACCATGCTGGTGCTGCGCGCTTTCGCCGATCCGAAAGTTGCTTTGTCTTATAACATCAAACAAAAAGGGCCGCAGGCACCGGTTGGTAGAATCCGAGGCGTAGAATTCACTACCTTTGTGATCTCTTCTGCCAACTACCGGAAATTTATGCAGAAGCAGGACTTAGAAGCATACCTGACGTTCTTCCGAAACAATTATTAATCACAATGTCTACTCGTCAAGAGAAAATTTATCCGAAGGTTATCTCCACCCTGTGGCTGTTATTTGTAGGCGGCTTTATTGTCTTCATCCTTTACATCTACGCAGTCAGTATCAACTTCCTTAACCTATTCGGGGAGCTGCCCAACCTGCGCACCCTCGAAAATCCTAAAAGCGAGCTGGCCTCGGAGCTATACTCCTCCGACAACCAACTGCTGGGCAAATACTTCCGCGAGAACCGCTCGCCGGTAGACTACGAAGAGTTGCCGGAAAACCTGATAAACGCCTTGCGCGCCACAGAAGACATCCGCTTTGATGAACACTCCGGCATCGATCCGCAGGCCATGGGCCGTGTAGCCGCTTCCATCCTGCTGGGCCAGTCTAAAGGCGGGGGCAGTACCCTGACGCAGCAGGTAGCCAAAAACCTTTTCAGAACACGTGGCGAAGAGCTTAACGGAGGGCTTTTGAACGACATTCCTGGTATGCGCATGCTCATCCATAAAACCAAAGAATGGATCATGGCTGTGAAGCTGGAGCGTTCCTATACCAAGAAGGAGATCATGGTGATGTACCTGAATATCGTTGAACTCGGGAGCAACGCTTTCGGTATAAAAGCTGCCGCCAAGACCTTCTTCAATAAAACGCCTCAAAACCTCTCTGTTGAAGAATCTGCCGTACTTGTGGGCCTGTTCAGAAACCCAACTTATTACAGCCCGAAATTCCATCCTGAAAATTCGAAGCGCCGCCGCAATGTGGTCCTCTCGCAAATGGTAAAGTATGGCTTCCTGCCGGAGGAGGAATATAAAAAGCTGAAAGACAAAGACATCAAGCTCGATTACCGGGTCGAAAACCAAAACATCGGCATGGCGCCTTACTTCCGCACCGAGGCCAGCAAGGTGCTGCAGAAGTGGTGCCGCGAAAACGGCTACGACCTGTATTCCGACGGACTGAAGATCTATACGACCATCGACTCGAGGATGCAGAAGTATGCCGAGCAGGCGGTGCACGAGCACATGGCCGATCGCCAGAAAGCCTTTTTCGAACACTGGAAAGGCCGCAACCCCTGGGTAGACCGCAACATGAAAGAGATCAAGGACTTTCCGGAGCAGGCAATTAAGCGCACGCCGCGCTACCGCCGCCTGATGGAGCGTTTTGATGGCGACATGGACTCGGTTAATTATTACCTCAACAAAAAAGTGCCGATGACCATTTTCACCTGGAACGGCGAGAAAGAGGTAAAGATGAGCCCCATGGATTCGCTTAAATATTACAAGCACTTTCTGCAGGCAGGCTTTATGGCCATGGAGCCACAGACAGGCCACATCAAGGCTTGGGTAGGCGGCATTAATTACGAGCACTTCAAGTATGACCACGTAAAGCAGGGGGCCCGCCAGCCAGGTTCTACGTTTAAGCCATTCCTGTATACCGCCGCTATCGAAAACGGCTACTACCCGTGCTACGAGGTGATCGATACCAAAGTATGTGTGCCGCTGCCGGATGGCACCATGTGGTGCCCCAACAATGCCACCAACAAGTATACGGGCGAGAAGTATACCTTACGCAAGGCACTTGCTGAGTCGGTAAACTCCGTTTCCGCTTTCCTGGTAAACAAGCTGGGGGCCGAAACGCTGGTCGCTACAGCCAAGCGCATGGGCATCACCACGCCGCTGGACCCTACACCCTCGCTGGCGCTGGGCACAAGCGATGTTACCCTGTTTGACATGGTGGGCGCTTACGGCACCTTTGTGAACAGCGGCACCTGGACCGAACCCAACTTCATTACCCGCATCGAAGACAAGCACGGCAATGTGGTAGCGGAGTTTGAGCCCCGCAAAGTAGAGGCCCTGAGCGAGGAGACGGCGTACCTGATGGAATATATGCTGCAGGCAGCTGCCCAACCCGGCGGTACTGCCTATTATGGCCTGCGCTACCGCAATGGCCTTAAGAATGAGATCGGCGCTAAAACAGGTACCACCCAGAACTACTCAGATGCCTGGTTTATGGGCATTACACCAACGCTGGTATGCGGCACCTGGGTAGGGGGCGAAGACCGTTCCATTCACTTCCGTACGCTGGCCCTGGGCCAGGGTGGCAAGCTGGCTATGCCGATCTATGGAGCCTTTATGCAAAAGGTATATGCCGATAAATCGCTTGACGTGTCCAAAGCGCCTTTCCCTAAACCTTCTACCCCGATTTCGGTACAATTAGACTGCGCTTTGTATAACCAGGGCGCTGTGCCAGTCGATTCTTCGCAGCAGGATGAGTTCCTGAACCTGCCGACCGAGATCGACCTGGACGCGGACATCTAAGCTGACGAAAACCCCATGCCTGCAAACGAGAAGTTGAAAGAGAAGATCGCGCACCTGCCGCACAAACCCGGCATCTACAAGTTCTTTGACGAGAAAGGCATCATTTACGTGGGCAAAGCCATTGATATACGTAAGCGCGTGAGCTCGTATTTCAACCGCTCGGCCCAGCACAATAAAAAAACGCTTAAGCTTGTCTCGCAGATCCAGGATATTGAGTTCACGATCGTAGATACTGAGGCAGATGCATTTCTGCTGGAGAATAACCTCATCAAGCAGTACCAGCCCAAGTATAACATCCTGCTGAAGGATGGCAAGACGTACCCGTACATCTGCATCGTGAACGAGCGTTTTCCGCGCGTGATCACCACCCGCAACAAGCTCAACGATGGCTCGCGTTACTTTGGCCCTTACCCCAGCGGAACGGCCATGTATGTGGTGCTGGACCTGATCCGCACGCTATACCCGCTGCGTACCTGCACTTATAACCTGTCGCCGGAGAATATTGCCGCCGGTAAGTTCAAGGTATGCCTCGAGTATCACATCGGCAACTGCAAAGGGCCCTGCGAAGCACTGATAGATGAAACCGAGTATAACGGCCATATCTCGCAGATCAAAAACATCCTTTCGGGGAACCTGACAGTAGCCAAAAACTACTTTAAAGAGCACATGGCCGCAGCTGCCGCCGATTACCAGTTTGAACTGGCCCACCAGTATAAGCAAAAGCTGGACATGCTCGAAGATTTCCAGACCAAATCGACTGTCGTGAGCAACACGCTCACCAACATTGATGTCTTTACCATTACCAGCAACGAGCAATGCGCCTTTATCAACTACCTCAAGGTAATGAACGGGTCCATTATACTTACCCAATCGCTGGAGATACAGAAAAAGTTGGACGAGGAAGATGCCGACATCCTTGCTTCCGTGATCGTGCAGCTGCGCCAGGAATTTGAAAGCACCTCCCGCGAGGTGATCACCAACATTGAGCTGACATTGCCGCTGGATAACATCAGCCTATCGCAGCCGCAGATCGGCGACAAGCGCAAGCTGATCAACCTGTCGCTGAAGAACGCGCTCTACCTGCGCAAGGAGCGGGAGGGCCGCCAGGAGAAGAACAAGGACCTGAACGAACAACGGGAGCTGCGCGTGCTCGAAACACTGAAGAAAGATCTGCGCCTGCTGGAGCTGCCCCGCCAGATCGAGTGTTTTGATAACTCCAACTTCCAGGGCGACAACCCGGTGGCATCCATGGTCTGCTTTAAGAATGGCAAGCCCAGCAAGAAAGATTACCGTCACTTCAACATCAAAACAGTGGTCGGCGCCAACGACTTTGAGTCGATGTATGAGATCGTAACGCGCCGCTACCAGCGCCTGCTGAACGAAACCCAGCCTCTGCCGCAACTCATCATCATAGATGGGGGCAAAGGCCAGCTAAGTATGGCTGTGAAAGCGCTAAAAGACTTGGATATTTATGGCAAAGTTGCGGTGGTGGGCATTGCCAAGCGCCTGGAGGAGATCTTTTACCCCGGTGACAAACTGCCGCTCTACATCGATAAAAAGTCTGAATCGCTGAAGCTGATCCAACGGCTACGCAACGAGGCACACCGCTTTGCCATTACCTTCCACCGCAGCAAGCGCGATGCGGGCACATTAAAAACAGAGCTCACCGAAGTAAAAGGCATCGGGCCCAATACCGCTGAAGCGCTGCTGGCCAAGTATAAATCCGTTAAAAAGCTCAAAGACCTGACCCAACAGGAACTGGCCTCCGAAGTTGGCGCCGCCAAAGCAGCCATCCTTTATACTTACTTCCACAACGGACAGGTATAAACTTGTCTCACTTCCATATCTTTTCTGGAAGTCAATAGAAAGCCACTGAAACAAGAATGTCCCCCTTTTAAGAGGGCAGAGGGATGTTTACACCTGCTGATTATTTAGAAAACCCAATGCTCAGCTATCTGCTTACCTGTTTATACTTGTGGATTACAAATCCTGAAGAGCATAGGAGGGCACAGACCTCTGGTTTTTAATTGATATTACCTGGTTCTTACCAAGTATAAAACAAAAAAGGAGACACCGTTCTGGCATCTCCTTTTTGTTTTATACTTGGTTGGTGCTTAGTAGCTCCACAAGCTATACTCATACTCGATAAGGGCTTCGGCGGCATCCTGTGCGGCCAGCAATCCTTTCTTACCGCCACCATAAATATCGGCCAGGGCTCTGTCGCCGGGGTTGGATATCTTGGTGATGTAAGAGCTGAACAGCCACAGGTCAAATGCATCAGCCAGGTTCTTGTGCTGCGCGTCGTTTTGGGCGTTGTACCATATGGCCATATCCGGGTTGCTACGGAAAACCTTCACCAGGTCGCTCATTTTAAATGAGCCTACGTTCTGCTCAAAACCCAGCGGGTTCAGCGTTGCAGGCACTTTAATGCTGATCGTCTGGATATCATGGTACATGCGCGAACGCTTTTTGTCGAACACCGCATTCTCCTTCATCTCCAGCAAGTATAGCTGTTTCGGAAAATACTCGTTGCTTACAGGAGCTGCGTTAGCTGCAGGCTTTTCATCTAGGGCAGCACCCCAGGCATCGTCTTCAGCTGCTTTATCCTGCTTGCCAAAACCAGCTGCAATCTCCTCTTCGCTCAGCGCTCCGGTCGACTCTTTTGGCGTCATGTTGGCCATAAACTCCTCGCGTGTCAGAGGCGTATTCACCGAGTCTGTTTTGTAGGCTGTCAACTCACCGCTTTTTACGGCGTTGATGATTACCTTGGTGATCTCTCTGTTTTCAGAAAACATAGGCTTGTTCTGCTTTTCACGCAGATCGATTTTACGCCAAACTGTTTTCTTAAACAGGATATCGGACTCGGGAATAGGTCGTGCGGACGGATTACTGGCGGTTGTATTCGAAACCTGTTGTGCCATGGCACCCACAGATAACATCAAACCTGCTGCTACACCTATTGCTTTAACTAATTTCATACTCCTTGTAAGCTTCTAATTTAGTTTAACGGGATGATCCAGTTATTGTCACCACCTACTTTGGCATCCACGGCCTGTCCTTTATAGTTCAGGCGCTTCACGTCAAGTACCTCAATCACCACCCGGTCGCCTTTGCTTGCCTTCGCAGCAAAGCTGGACAAGTTAGCCGATGGGCTGCTATACTCGCCCTGGTCTATTGGCTGGTTGTTGCGTACCAGGTAAGCTTTCCAGCGTGTTACTCTATAACGTGCTTCGTTAGGTAATAATTGTTTAAACCCTTCATCAGCAACCGCCTGAATTTCAACTGCTCGGACCGATTGCGCCGGAACGCCGCGTTTCACATCGATCGGACGGCCGTTAACAAGCGGCACCAGCACTGGCTTTGGCACCGGACGTACTTTAAACGTCTCTTTGCCAATAGCGTTTCCACCGCTGCTTACGTTGATAGTTACTTCTGTTGATGTCGGCACGATCGTTACCTCGCCTTTCTTGGCGCCTTTCACGGCAGAACCGCCTGATGCGCTAAAGCTAGGGTCATATACGGCTCCCAGGGCCGGCACCTGAATGTTCAGTTCGTTGGCACACTGGAAGTATAAAGCCTGCACAGCAGCAGACTGCACCTGGATCACGGGCTTGGCTACGATATACTCTTCCTCCACCGGGAATACTTTTTCTTCGCCGTTCTGGTTGATGATGATCTGACCTTTCCAGGTTTGTTTCGAGTTACCATCCGCATCATAGTTAGAGGCAGCAGCAGTAAATTCTACTATACCCTTGCCATCCACTACTTTGATCGGCTTGCCCTGAAATCTCATCACCGGTGTGATGGCATCAGAAGAAGCAGCAATAAACATATCGGCTTTATACTTGGTACCGGCAGCTACGGTTTTGGACTCTGCGCGGGCCATGGCAAAAATCTTCTCGAACTTGATGATGTCGGCACCCACCTGCTGGGCAAGGCGCTGCAGTGCATCGGCCTCATACTTGAGCACTTCGTTCTCTTTCTGCGACAGGGTAGCCAAAGCGGCTACCAGCGGGGTGTTCTCAAAGTTGAGCTCGGCAAAGTCTTTGTTTTTCTGGGCTTTGTCTTTCTTGGCTACCGGGTCTTCCTTGCCTGCAAGGGCTAAGCTGGCCGGCATGTCAGGGTTATACTGGCGCATAAACTTGGCATAGTTGTTCAGCTTATCACGCAGTTCGTATGCTTTCCCGTTGTTCTTGTTAGCGGCGCCGATCATGTTGATGGCCACTACATCTTCCGAAGAGGGGTTCACATACTGTCCTTCCTCGTTCACACCACCGGTCTTTTGAACCAGCATGTCGCGCAGGCTATGGATGTAGGTAACCATCTCAGAGGTCTGCTTGCGGATTTCCTGGGCATTGTTCAGTACCCGCTGGTCATTGGGTCTGTTTCCGGCTTTGCTAACGGCAGTTTTAATATTGGTTATTATCCCGGCATTGTTTCCTACTGTCTTGTTGTTTACTTCCATCAAACTTTCGTCCAGGAACTTAAACTTCAACAGGATTGCCGAGCTCACTTGCAAGGCAAGAAGTGCGGTCAGTACGAGGTACATCATACCGATCATCTTCTGCCGTGGTGTCTCTTTTCCTCCAGCCATTTTATACTATTTAACTGTTGTCTTGTTGATTTAGAACTTATTTCGGTTGGAGAATTAGCCTTTCATGGCTGTCAGCATGTTGCCGTACACGGTGTTAAGCGAGTGCAGGTTCTGCGTTAAGCGGGCAACTTCGTCCTTGAACTGTTCTGTATCCTTGCTGGCGTCTGTCAGGTTTTCCATGGCCATACTCAGGTTGCCGTAGAATCTGTTCATGGCTTTCAGGTGGTTGTTGGCATCCTGCAGCTCCATTTCATAAACAGCGTTCAGCGCGCCCAAGTTTCTGGTCATGCTCTGTATCTGGCTGTGGTACTCTTTGGCATCTACTGTGGAGCCGGCCATATGAGAAAGTGCTTCTGCTGTGGTAGCGTACGCACGGTTCATGTTATCGAGCTGGTCAGCAGCGGTTCTGATCTTCACGGTATAGTCCTGGGTAGCTGTAGTGGCCTGGCTCAGGTCTGCCATCTGGGCAGCCGTCTCGCTCAAGCGGTTCAGGCCAAAGCCAAGTGAATTGATGGTGTCTGGTGTTATATCCGCATTGCGCAGCATGTCATCCAGCTTACCGGTAATTGATGGTCCTTGTGAAACGGCAGTTGCCGGTACCAGTCCCTCGCCGGCAAAATCGTCGGCCAGTTGCGGGTATACTCTTGCCCAATCCGGCTCAGCGTGCTGTGGCTGGAAAGCACTCAGGAAGAAGATTACAGCTTCTGTGCCCAGACCAACGATCAACATAAAGTCGGCTCCAGACCAGTGCTGGATCTTAAACAACGCTCCGATGATAACAACAGCAGCTCCGATGCCATATACTTTTGGCATCAACACGTCATATATGAAACTGCGACCTTTAGCTTTGCTCATTTTGTTTTCTGATTAATTGTGAACGTTAGTGAATTAGGTTTTTTTAGAGTTTTTTATTTGTTGCACTAGTTAAGGCTATCTGAATTCTTTTCCGGATGATCTTCCCAGATAAATCATGGCATTACGGAAGCCGATGTATGAACGGGCAGAGTCCTGGAATTCGAAGTTGCGGGTACCGGTCTCCAGGAAGTAGGCAATGTCTTTCCACGAACCGCCTCTTACTACTTTTCTTGGCTCATTGTCGTCGCGGTATACCGGGTTCAGGTCCCATACAATCGGAACAGTAGCATCCGAATAGGCATCATCGCACCATTCGGCCACGTTACCGGCCATATCATAAAGGCCAAAATCGTTCGGGAAGAACTGCGCTACAGGCGCTGTATAAGTAAAGCCATCGCTGTAGTAATCGCCGCGGCCCGGCTTAAAGTTAGCCAGCAAACAACCTTTGCCATTGCGCAGGTAGGGCCCACCCCACGGATAAACTGCCATGTCGCGACCACCACGGGCGGCATATTCCCACTCCGCTTCTGTCGGAAGCCTGAAGCTTGGCATGGGGGCTTTTCCGTCTTCGGCATTGGCCTGGTTCTTCAGTTTGCTGCGCCACTGGCTGAAATATTTAGCTGCAAACCAGTCTACGCCCACCACCGGATAATCGTCAAACGCCGGGTGCGAGAAATAGTACTCCATCAGCGGGTCGCCCATGTGGTAAGTATAATCCTTTACCCAAACCGTTGTATCAGGATAGAGCTGCGTCATTACAAATTCTTCGCCCAATACGTCGAGCGAGTCCTCTTTCATCACGTTGACAAACTGGCGGTATTCGTTATTGGTAATCTCGGTTTCGTCCATATAGAAGCTACCAATTGTTACCTGCTTGTTCAGGTTAGCCATGGTAGCAGCAATATCCTGGTCCGCCTGCCCCATGTGGAAGGTTCCACCCGGACAGGATACCATGCCGTAAGGTACTTCCTGGGGATTGTACTCCGGGCGATCCTCAGCACCCACCAGGTCTCCCTGGGGTCCTTTTCTCAATCCACAGCCTGCAAGCAGCACCACCGCCAGCGCGAAGGAGGACAGCTTAAGTAATTTATTCATGATGCCTTTTAAAAGATGAATTTTACAGTAAATGTATTTTAGCACACTATTACGGGTGAAGCAAATATATAGGATTTAAAAATAAATAAAAACATTTCGTTGTGGCACGGAGCTTATTATTTCTGAACGGTATAAGGCACTGAATATTATAATCATAAATCATATTTTTATGCACTTTCTAAAGAGCATATTTCTTTCAGTATCCCTTTTTCTGATGTTGGAATCCCCGTTATTTCGGAAAATAATAACGCGGGGTTCGGATGGCAGGCCGGAACCGTACAACCGGCTCTGGTAATCGGTAACTTACCATCACCTCATGCGAGGTGGGTGCTTTAGCTACTTTGTTAAACGTGGTAAAATCGAAAGCGTATCCTACCCGCAGCGCATTGTCCTGAAAAAGAGAAATACCTACAAGGGCACTAACAGCTTCCTGATGTCTATAATTCACTCCTAACCAGTATTTTTCATTGTAGGTTGCCCGGGCTCCCGCTTCAAACGAAAATGTTTCAGTATCATGTTTTAACAGCGCCGTGGGTGTTACAATCAGGTCTGTGCTTACGGGTAAGTGGACCCCTGCGGTTACATATAAATGGTTTTCGCTTAAAAATTTTCCTGATCCGGTATTGGCCGAATCCTGAAACATATACTCAGAGTGCAAAAGGTTCGTTATACTTCCTCCCGCATAAAATTGTTCTGACTCATACCACAGGCCTGCGCCCAAGTCATACTTGGTATCCGAGCTGTTGTAGGGCACACTCGGGTCGTTCTGGTCGATGGCCCGGTAAGCGCCTTTTTTAATGTTGTTCACATTGCCCTGCACACCTATCCCTAGCTTGCCGGCTTCCCCCACCTTAATATGATAGGAGTAGGAGAGGGCGGCGATCATAAACGTGGTATTTCCGATCCGGTCGCGGAGCAGGTTCAGGCCCACCCCGCCGTGCAGCAGCCTAACGGGCGCATTAGCTGTTAGTAGCAGCGTTTGCGGCGAACCGCCATCATCAAAAGTAGCATCGTAGCCCAGCCACTGGTAGCGGTAAATAGAGAGCAGTTCGGGGCGGTTAGTTATACCTGCATACGCCGGGCTTAACTGCATCCCGTTAAAGCCATAATGGGTAAATTGTGGCTGCTGCTGTGCCCAAGCCAGCGGCCGGCATAGCAGAAACAGCAAAATAACTGGTAGAAGCTTTCTCATAGGCTGCAAGAAGGCAGGGATGGCTGAAGGGACAAAATATACCTTCTTCCAAATATAGCCAATAAACACTAAAACGCAAATGCAGGCACCTGCTGAATTGGCCCTGGCATTTGCGTTTTAGTTACTATGGAAAAGCGCAACAAAAGTTGCGTTCCCGGCTTATTTTTTTGCCTTGAGTTTCTGATTCTGGATATAAACCTCGATCGCCCCGGTCATGGAAGGTGCGTTCGGCATAGGCGCCTCAATATCCAGTTCCAGGCCGGCGTCGCGCACCGCCTTTGCCGTGGTTGGGCCAAAGGCCGCAATACGGGTGTTATTTTGCTTGAAATCAGGGAAGTTGGCAAACAGTGACGTAATACCTGATGGGCTGAAGAAGGCCAGACAATCGTAGGTCACATCGTCCAGATCCGACAGGTCGGCCGCTACGGTTTTGTAAATGATGGCTTCCGTATGCTTGATCTTATGTGCTGTGAGAAACTCCGGAATGTCTTCTTTGCGGATGTTGGAGCACGGGAACAGGAAATTCTCGTTCTTATGCTTTTTTATTACTTCCAGCAGATCCTTGGCTGTTTTCTCGCCAACAAACAACTTGCGCTTGCGCAGCACAATATACTTCTGGAGGTAGTAGGCCGTCTGGTCCGAAATACAGAAATACTTCATATCGGCCGGCATCTCTATTTTGCTTTCCTGGCAGATACGGAAGAAATGGTCTACCGCATTCCGGCTCGTAAAGATCACAGCCGTATGCGCCAGGATATCCACTTTATCCTTGCGAAACTCCTTGTAAGGCACGGGCTCAACCTCTATAAAAGCTCTGAAGTCTACTTTGATACCATACTTTTCGGCAATAGATAAGTAGGGAGAGTTATCCGTTGTAGGCTGTGGTTGCGTAACCAGAATGCTTTTGATAGGAAGTTTGTCTCTGTCAGGGTTTGCTGTGCCCTTTGCTTTGCTCTCAGCCATATTAAATGATGCGGTTATTAAATTATCCTCTTCCATGGTCCGCTGTTACCGCTAAATTGTGTTTTTAAAAGTTGAAAACTATCAGCTTAAGCATAATCGCCAGCGGAATTACTTCTGTGGCGCAAAGGTATGAAAATAAATGCAAATTTAGTACAGGCAACTTCTTATTTACTGAAGTAAACACCCGAAGGGTGGTGACTATCAGCAGCAACGAAACCGCCGTGTTCGACACCAGCAGAATGGCCTCGGGCATGGCTTCGTTCAGGGCCAGGTAGAGCATCATGACCAAAGGTAGAAACATACCCAGAAAAAGTATAGCCCTGATAAACTCCCGGTATTGCACCTGTACCACCTGCTCCAGCCCGAAAATAAAGCTGATCACCTTTAAAAAAAGGTACTTTATCAGGACAAACAAAAAGACCAGGAACGTATAGAAAAGAATTTTAGTGGTAATATCAGCCTCTGACACCGGAAATAGCCTGTTTACAAGCCGCACGTGCTGCACATTGGTATGAATGGCTGCAATGAGCAGCGCCATGGTAAGCGAAAAAGCCAGCACAAACAGCACACTGGACCACGAAGCAACCGGCTTTGATAAAAAAGCCGACTCTTTGGCGCCGCTCCGCCCAAAAGTATCGGTGCTGAAGATACTTTTAAAATCGGCCGGATAGCTAGTTTTAAGCCAGCCATAGATCAGCCCGATCAGCAGCATAAAAATAATAAAGGCATTCTGATTCACATACTCCCGCATCCGGATATTGAGCGGCGGCTGATGCAAACGGGCGGTGCTGTCCTGCTGCCGTACCTGGTTGCGGAAAGAGCCTACGGCAGGCTGGTGTTCCGGATGCCAGACGGTAAGCAGGTATTTCCCGTTCACGGGCTTTAACCGACTAGTATAATCAGTCAAGTTGAGGGTGTAGCGGGAGGTGGAGTCGGCCTTGAAGATAAGCTGATTGTTAAGGAAAAGGCACAGGTCCTTTGGCGCCCTGAAGCCGATCACAAATGGCTGGGCTGGGCTAACATACAGCCACTGGTGCAGGGCATGGTAGCCCGCGTGCACGCCTGCTGCATACGGCACCAGTTGCGACGATCCCGGCTCATGCACCAGCCAGTCGGCCGTAATGGTATTCTTCTGCTCCAGGGGCAGCACCTGTGCCCGTAAAGGCCAGGCAAAACCAAGTATACACCATAGCAACCCGATGTAGCGTACTGCCTTATGCTTCTGAAACCTGCTCCGCACTTCGTAATTTATAAAAACCAAGAAAAATACTTAACCCTACCGAAAACAGAAACAGCCCCAGCAACAGCCCCTGGTTGCCTAAGGGCGTAAAGCTGACAACAAACAGGATCACCGCCACATTCAGCACAGCCAGCGTAATTACTGTGGCAATCTGGTTCAGGCCCATGCCCAGCAGGCGGTGGTGTATGTGGTTGCGGTCCGGGATAAAAGGCGAGCGGCCTTTCATGATGCGGATAAAGAAAACGCGGGTGGTATCGAAGAGGGGCACAAACAGAATGCCCAGCGCCACCGATGGGGAAGCCGGCACCGTGCGCATTTCGATGAACTGGATAGCTAGTATAGAAAGTATAAACCCGCACAGCAGCGAGCCGGTATCGCCCATAAACACGGTGGCCTTGTGAAAATTATACCGCAGAAAGCCCAGCATCCCTCCGATCAGGCAGAACGCTACTGCCGAATAATTACTATAACTAGGCCCGCCATAGAGATAAAAATAAACCCCGAAGGTGCCGGCAATGATCAGCACAATGGTGCCGGCCAGTCCATCCAGCCCATCGATCAGGTTAATGGCATTCGTAATGCCGATGATCACCAGAAACGTAAAGCCAAAGCTCATACCCACGGTCAGCTCTCCGATGCCGAAAATACCCTGAAAGCTGGTAATGCGGATATCGCCCATAAACATGACAATGCCAGTGGCTAGCAGCTGTACGGCAAACTTCTTCAGTGCCGAGATATTGATCAGATCGTCTTTCAGGCCGATAAAGAACAGGATAATACAACCCGCCAGCAGTTGCTGCACACCATTGTTTAGCTCGGCAAAGATGGTGAGCGCCGACATAAAGCCGGCAAACATAGCTACGCCCCCTAGGCGCGGGGTAAGCGACTCGTGCACCGTACGGCTGTTAGGCTGGTCCAGGATATTTTTAAGATGCGCCACCCGAATAATGGATGGAACAGCAAAAATAGCTACCAGGAATGCCCAACTAAAGGAAAAGACAAGGGAAAAGATACTCTGATCCATAAGTGCAATAATACAGGAGCAAATGACGGTATTTTTTCTTTACTCCTAAAGTATAAATCTGTGTTGGCGCTACTTTATATTTTGCTATTTGCCAAACCGGTTAGCTGTTAAGAATGCAACACACCCTGCATCTGCAGCATACTGATATCGATCAGATGCTCTTCTGTAATGGAGTCGGGCACAAAGATATACTTCTTGTCATAGACCTGGTTATCCACGTAGTAGCTCACCCAATACTCGTTGTTGATATGGAAAATGCCCGGATCGATGGGCTCTATCTGCACAAAGCTGCGCGCCTCTACCTGCTCAAACATGTGCCGCAGCACCGAGGTCTTCACTTCTTCTCCGTCCACAGTGCCATATCCTTTGGAGGTGATCAGCACGTTGGTGAGCGGAAAAGGATTGTTGTTGATCAGGTATACATTCCAGGAGGGTGCCCCAAGGATCTCCGGCGAAGTGGCGATGGCGACTGAAACGCCTTCTACCGTGTTAAAATTAATGTCTTTCTTCATGCAAAGCCGGGATAATAGTGGCACCAAATAAAGCTGCCAGGTGGTGTTTGAGTTTTTCTTCTACTTCGGCCAGCGGCACCTCATGCCCCAGCTCTTTTGCCAGCGAGGTTACCTGTTTGTCGGTAATGCCGCAGGGCACGATGTTATTAAAATAATCCAGGTCAGTATTAATATTGAAGGCAAAGCCGTGCATAGTAACCCAGCGGCTGCACTTCACGCCCATGGCGCATATCTTACGCGGGTTGCGCTGCTCCTCGTGGTCAAGCCATACACCCGTAAGACCTGGGATGCGGCCCGCTACAATATCATACTCAGCCAGCGTCCGTATCACGGCCTCTTCCAGGTAGCGCAGGTACTGGTGGATATCGGTAAAGAAGTTCTCCAGGTCCAGAATAGGGTAGCCCACGATCTGACCCGGCCCGTGGTAGGTAATATCGCCGCCCCGGTTTATTTTATAATAGGTCGCTCCTTTTTGTTTCAGCCCTTCTTCGTTTAAGAGCAGGTTTTTCTCGTGCCCGCTCTTGCCCAGCGTATACACATGCGGGTGCGAGCAGAACAGCAGGTAATTGGGTGTGGCCTGCTGGTCTTCGGGCGACGCCTGGCGGTTTTGCACCTTCAGCGCCAGAATGCTGTTAAACACTTTTTCCTGGTAGTCCCAGGCCTGCTGGTAATCCATGAGCCCCAGGTGCTCAAAGCGTATAGTGGTATTTTTAGACACGTTCAAAGCTTAATCCCTCGAGAGTTTCTCTTTCAGGTGATGAATAGTTGGTATGGTCGTCGGATCCACCTGGTTCAGCTTGGCCAGATATACCGATACCCAGTCAAACAGATGGATGAGGTAAAAAGTTTGCTCCAGCATAGTGGCCCCAACTGCTTCCAGGGTCATCACCTCGCCTGCTTTCTCTTTTAAAAGGGGCTTGCTCAGGTGCATGCTCCGGCGCACGCGCGGATGATCGTAGGCCGTAAAAACCTGGAGCATGGCCAGCTGGCTGAACAACTGATCAGGAAATTGCCTGGCCTCCAGTTCATTGTGGTTTATTTCCGGCACAATACCAATGTGGGCTAGCTGCTTGGCATTGGTATTTAGCTGCTGCTGAAAGCGCCTGGCCACCGGCGCAACCGTATGGCTCACATAAAGCACCGGCAGCTTGCTATGAAAAGCACTGGCCAGCACACTTGCCTGCACTTTTATACTTCCCTGCTGCTCTTCAAGCAACGTCACGCTCTGCGCCAATTCTGTTTTAAAGGTATCGTCCAGCAGGCCGGCATAGTGCAGCAGGTAGAGGATAGCCACCAGGGTATAGCCTAGGCTGGCGCGCGCCACCTCCGGCTTGCCCGGAAGGAAGAGGTGCGGAAGTTCGTTTTCCTGTGCCATGCGCCGCATTTCGCCCCCGGAGGTAACGCAGGCAAGCGCCGCCTCCTTTTTTAAGGCTGCCCGCATAGCGGTGAGTGTTTCTTCGGTGTTACCGGAAAAAGAAATGGCGATAAAAAGGGTATCCGGACCGATAAAGGCAGGCGCATCGTAGCTTTTATGCACCAGCACCGGCACCGTTAGCTTGTCGGCTACGTAAGAGCGGATGAGGTCTGCGGCCAGGCCCGAGCTGCCCATCCCGGCCAGCACCACGTTGTTATACCGTTGCAGACCGGAGAATGCAACAGGCGTGTGCGCGGCAAGCTGCGTAGCATCCTGCAGTTGCTGTATAAAGCCTTCAACAAGTTGTTTCATAGCACTGGTATCTGCCGGCAAAAGCATGGCCCTTGCCTGATGCAATTTACACGTTTTAGATGGCTTCGCAAACAAACACCCATATCCGAACCGGCCAGCAGGGCGAACGAATGGCGGCCGCACACCTGCAGCAGGCCGGCTATACGATCCTGCACCGCAATTACCGCTACAAACGGGCAGAGGTGGATATTATCGCCCAAAAAGAGGCGGTGCTGGTATTTGTGGAGGTGAAAACGCGGGCTACGGATACCTTCGGCTACCCTGAGGAAGCTGTTGGCTCCCGGAAAGAGGCGCTCCTGTTAGCCGCAGCCGCCGCCTACATCGAGGCGGAAAACTGGCCATATGAGGTTCGCTTCGATATTATTTCTGTCACTTTAAGCGCGCCGCCTGTTATTTACCACATCCAAGACGCGTTTCATTAGCGCTGCGCCTGCGAACGTTTGTCAAACTTATCTTTCTCGTAGATCAGCGTACCGTGGCGATCGTACTCTTTTATGAGCACGGGCTCGGCCGGCGCATCGTAGGCGGTTTTGGGGTACTGGTATTCGTAGTGGCGGCGGTTTCGGAAATCGTAAAACTTGATCCAGGGGCCAATTTTGCGGCCTTTGTCGTACTGCCCCGACCACTCTACCTGCCCGTTCTCATAAAAGCGGTAGTAAGTGCCCTGCACCTCGCCATACTCATAGGGGATCACTTCTTTCAGTTTTTTGTCGGCCCCTTCGTAGTAGGTAACCATGGCATCGCGCGGAAAGCCTTTGTCGTAGTGTTCCTTATCTACCAGGATCTTGTCTTCGCCTTTGCGGTATTTTTCCCAGCGCAGGTGCTTGGTGCCGGCATAAAAGTAGCCTTCTTCCACTACCTGGCCGCCAATCTTTTTAATATAAGGGCCGTGCAGCAGGTAATAGCGTCCGTCGTCGGCCACTTCGTTGCGGGTGCGGTAAAGCTTGCGCTTTTTACTGTCATACACATACTTATCCGGGGCGTAGGGATTGGGCGCCAGGTACTCGGGCAGGTAACTGAAGGTTTCGAGCACTTCGCGGTCGCCGCCGCGGCTACCGGATTTCACAAACCCGCGCTTTACCTTCTGGCCCATAAAGTAGCGTTTGTTGCGCTTCTTCTTGCGCTTTTCGGTCTTTTCTTCCTCCTCTTTCGGCAACTCGATGGTGGGCTTAGCAGAATCAGCCGCAGCCAGGGCCTGAGGGTTCTTGCCGCCGGCCTTTAAACGGGCCTGGTTTAGGTTATAGTCGCTGTTCCACTGGGGCTTCCCGCAGCCTCCCAACGCCGCCAGCCCTATACCCGCCACCATTACTGCAAACCGAAAAGTATACCTCATCTTAATTTTGAATAACTGAATTTTGAATGACTAAATAAGTCTATTGTTAAATAGTTAGATTGTTAAATGGCTAGTATAGATGAAAGTATAAGATAGCAACAATTAACCATTAAACCATTTAGCCATTGAACAATGTAGCCCTTATCAGAACGTAAAGATGCAAAGAAATCATATATGCCTGCTATGGCCCTGTTTGTTTGGCCTATAACTATACTTGCCGGTGCTAAGTTTCATAGCGGGCGGCAAAAACAAAAGGCAGCACCAGGGGGCGCTGCCTTTTACTGTAGGTATACTTGTCAGGGATTATTCTTGTGTCATCAGCTCGAAGCTACGCTTCACGAAAGCTGTTAAAGCCGCGCCCGAGAGCATGTTCTGTGACAGCAGCGCCAGATCAAAGGCCTGGCGGGCAATGCGCGTCTTGTCGTCGGCAGCGGCGTGGAGCACGCGCTGGTTCAGCGGGTGGTTAGCATTGATGGTCACGTTATACGTGTCGGGCATGTCACCCATAAACATCATACCGCCACCGCCGCTCTTGCTCATGTCCTTCATGCGGCGCATAAACTCGGGCAGCGTGATTACCACCGGCGCATCATCCGGCGAGAGCGGTGCTACTTCCACATGCATGTGCTGGTTGCTAATGGCCTGCTCGTACGTCGTCTTGAGTGTTTCTTTTTCCGTGTCGTTGAGCACGCTTTCTTTCGTCACGTCCTGCTCAATGAGCTTATCGGTGGTTTCGGAGTCTACGCGCTTGAGCGTGGTTTTTTCCAGTTTCTGCTCCAGCATGGCAATAAAGTGGCTGTCGATGAGCGTGTCGAGTTTCAGCACATCGTAGCCCCGGCTTTGGGCCGCCTCCACAAAAGCGTGCTGCTTGTCGGTGTCGGTGGCATAGAGCAGCACCAGTTGGTCGTTCTTGTCCTTCTGGGTGGGCTCTACCAGCGTTTTATACTCTTCTAAAGTATAATATTTGCCTTCGGTGTTCTGCAGCAGCACAAAGTCTTTCGCTTTTTCATAGAACTTCTCGTCTGAGAGCATGCCATACTTCACAAACACGTTGATGTCGTTCCAGCTAGCTTCAAAGGCAGCGCGGTCTTTCTTAAAGAGCTCGTTGAGCTTGTCGGCTACCTTTTTGGTGATGTAGGTGTTGATCTTCTTCACGCTGGAGTCGGCCTGCAGGAACGAGCGGCTCACGTTGAGCGGAATGTCCGGCGAGTCGATCACGCCATGCAGCAGCATCAGGAACTCGGGCACTACGTCTTTTACCTCGTCGGTAATAAACACCTGGCGCGAGTAAAGCTGGATCTTATTACGCTGCAGCTCAAAGTCGTTCTTGATCTTAGGGAAGTATAAAATACCCGTCAGGTTAAACGGATAGTCCACGTTGAGGTGGATCCAGAACAGCGGCGCTTCCGAGAACGGGTACAGCTCTTTGTAGAAGTTCTTGTAATCCTCGTCGGTCAGCTCACTTGGCTGCTTGGTCCAGATTGGGTTGGGGTTGTTGATCACCTCACCCTCGAACTCTACCGGCACCGGCAGGAACTTGCAATATTTATCCAGGATGTTTTTGATACGCGCCGGCTCCAGGAACTCGTCTGAGTCCTGAGCTACGTTGAGTACCACGTTAGTACCGCGGTCTTCTTTGTGGGCATCGATAATGGCAAATTCGGTGCTGCCATCGCAGGTCCAGTGGGCTGCCTGCGTATCTTCCTTATACGATTTGGTGATGATCTCCACGCGCTCGGCCACCATAAAGGCCGAGTAGAAACCCAGACCGAACTGGCCAATGATCTGGCTCTTATCGCCGGAATCTTTGTAGCGCTCCACAAACTCGGACGCACCCGAAAAAGCGATCTGGTTGATGTACTTCTTGATCTCTTCGGCCGTCATACCAATACCGTGGTCGGCAATAGTGATGGTGCGGGCCTCTTTGTCCACAGCTACTTTCACCGTCAGGTCTCCCAGCTCGCCTTTAAACTCGCCGATGGCGGCCAGGCGCTTGATCTTCTGCGTGGCATCCACGGCATTACTCACCAGCTCACGAAGAAAAATCTCGTGGTCAGAGTATAAAAATTTCTTGATGATCGGAAAAATATTCTCGGTGTGAATGGAGATACTACCTCTTTCTTCCATGTTTATACTTTATATTTTTTAGAAATGATGTTTTTACCGTATGAAGTCTTTGAGCCGGCCACGGCCGGCCTTTATACTTTATTTTCAGGTTTGCTGCTTTCAAATCCTGTTCCAGAGCAAGTTCAGCACAAAATTTGTGACAGCTTGTCAGAGCGCGGGCGTACGGACGGCCATCCTGGTATGCCGCTCCGCCGCGTTAGCAGGCCCAGGCAGCAAGGATATGACACAAACCGACAGGGAAACACAACATTGTAGAATATATACTATCTTTATGCCTGACTGACAACCTGTACGTGCAGCGCTTTTTAAACTATATCGCCCTCTTCCTGCTCCTGCTCTTTGTCAGAGTGATGGTGCCTGATGCGCTTTTACTCGAGCTGCACCCGCACACGCATACCATCGATACCGCCAACACGGATCATCACAAAGCCCAGATCGCCAGCAAACACTCGCACTGCCCTGTCGAAGATCTTTTTGGCGCCTCCTTCCAGGGAAGTATAACGGCCTGGGCAGCACTGCCTGTACTGGCGCCTGCTGTGGTTTATACTTTCCCTTATACTTGCAGCCCGCACAAAACCACGCCTGCTACCCCTGCGCTCCGTGGCCCGCCATTAGCGTAAGCAACCTTTCGCGCTATACCTTCTCTGTTAGAGCAAGGAAAGCGCATTAGATCAAGAAATGGTTTTATGACAATAGCCTTACGGCCTACCGTAGCTGCTATCCTTACCGGGGCGCACACGCGTTTGCCTGTGGCCCCTTATATTCTTTACTGATGTTTAAACTTTCACTAAAGCCGCTGGCGCTCTTCCCTATACTTGTGCTGGGCTGGGGCGCACAGCCGTTGCTGGCGCAGGCATTACCAGACGGAGCTTCGGGCGTGGCGGCAGACCAGAACTGCGGCCTCACGCTCTCCGGAAAAGTAATGGACCACGACACCCGCGCTCCGCTGGTGGGCGCCACTGTTTACATTCCGCAACTAAACCTGGCTACAGGGGCAGACGAGTATGGTAATTATCATTTTCATAATTTGTGCCAGGGCACCTACACGCTGCAGGTAACGTATGTGGGCTACGAAAAGGAGGAGAATACCTATAAAGTAACCTCCTCTGCAACCCGCGACCTGCAACTGCACTCCGACCAGCACCTGCTGCGGGCTGTAGAGGTTACCGGCGCACGCCTCAAAGAGCAGGCCCAGTCTGCCGAGACCCTTTCGGGGCGGCAACTGGCAGAAACACGCGGCCTGTCGCTGGCTGCCTCGCTGCAGGGGTTGGCCGGCGTGTCGAGCCTGCAAACAGGGCCTACCATTGCCAAGCCCGTGATTCATGGCATGCACAGCAACCGCGTGCTGCTGCTCAATAATGGCGTGCGCCAGGAAGGCCAGCAATGGGGATCCGAGCACGCTCCCGAAATCGACCCGTTTGTAGCCACGGAAATGAAGGTGATCAAAGGTGCTGCCGGCGTGCGCTATGGCGCCGATGCGCTGGGCGGCGTGGTGATCGTGGAGCCCCGCGCGCTGCCTGATTCTGCTGCCGCGCTTGCCGGCGAGCTGAACCTGCTTGGCACCACCAACAACCGCCAGGGCGCCGTATCCGGCACGGTGGAGGGCAGCACGCCCGGACTGCCGCTTCTGCGCTGGCGCCTGCAGGGCACGCTCAAGAAAGCTGGCAATGCCAGCGCTCCGGATTATTACCTGCAGAACACCGGCTTTAACGAACGCAACTTTTCGGCGGCACTGGGCTATCAGCAGAAAAACTACGGGGCCGAGCTTTTTTACAGCCAGTTTAACACCCGGCTGGGCATTTTGTCAGCCTCGCACATTGGCAACATCACCGATATCAACAACGCCATTGAACGCGGCAGGCCCTTTGGCGCCGACACCGTGCAGTTTACCTACGCCATTAACCGCCCGTATCAGGACATCCGCCACGACCTGCTGAAAGCGAAAGCCTACCTCAACACGGGCACTGCCGGGAAGCTGTCCTTTACCTATGGCTGGCAAAATGACCTGCGCGACGAGTATGACGTGCATAACGCCGAATCGGGCCACCCTGCCATGCACCTGGCTATCAGCACCCACACCACTGAGGCGCTCTGGGAGCACAAACCGATTGCCAACCTAACCGGCTCCGTGGGAGTGAACACCATTTACCAGGATAACACCTGGAAGTATAGCGACTTTATCCCGTTCTTCACCAGCTTTAACCCCGGGGTGTTTGTACTGGAGAAATGGCGCAAAGACCGGCTGCAACTGGAAGGCGGCCTGCGCTACGACTACAAGCATGTGCAGGTAAAGGAGCTGGTGGAAAACCAGGATGTGGTGACGCATACCTATGATTACAATAACGTATCTGGCAGCGTGGGCGCCATGTACGATATCGGCTACCACCTGACACTGGGCCTGAGCGCGGCTTCGGCCTGGCGCGCCCCCGGCGTAAATGAGCTCTTCAGCGATGGGGTGCACCATGCCTCCGGCACCTATGAGATCGGTGACCCGAACCTGGTAACCGAAAAAGCCTACAATTTTGAAGCGTCGGCCGAATATTTTGCCAGCCCGCGCCTGAGCGGCCAGCTAAGCGTGTACAACAATTACATCGACAATTACATTTACCAGGCACCCACGCAAACCATTACATTGTCGGTGAACGGGGCTTTCCCTACATTTAAGTATAAGCAGGTGGGGGCTACCTTCCGGGGCTTTGACCTGAGCCTGCAATACAAACTGCTGGAGCAGCTGACGCTGGATTCTAAAACAGCCATTGTGCGGGCGCGCAACACCAGCACCGGCGAGTGGCTGGTGGGCATTCCGGCAGACCGCTACGACAACAGCCTGCGCTATACCTTTGGCCATAACAGCAAGCGCACCAGCAACTCCTACCTTGCAATAGGAGGGCAGTATGTGGCCGAGCAAACCCGCTACCCCACCAAAGCCGACCAGGATTATGCCCTGCCGCCGGACGCATACTTCCTGCTGCACGCCGAGGCGGGCACTACGCTGCACCTGGGCAAGCAGCCGCTCGAAATAGGCATTACGGGCAACAACCTGCTCAACACCTCGTACCGGGATTACTTGAACCGCTTCCGCTACTATGCCGATGACTTGGGCCGGATGCTGTTGTTCCGCGTAAGAGTACCGCTTGCATTTTCAAAAAGTTGAGGCGCGCATGGCGCATCCGATTATCTTTAGTAGTTTAACATCACCATTTATACTTATCCAACCATGAAAAAACTGTTCAGACCATCCTTTGCTTTCCTTTTGATGGGTAGTTTAACCTTTGCTGCTTCGTCTTGCGGCGGCAGCGACGATCCGAAGCCCATTGTAGAAGAGCAGGAACTGATCACAACCGTGCAGCTGAACCTGGTTCCAAACGGAAAGGGACAGAACGTTACCGCCACCTTCCGTGATCCGGACGGCGTTGGCGGCGCGGCGCCTACTGTAGATGCGCTGAACCTGGCCCCGAATACCACCTATACCGGCGCCATTGTGTTGCTGGATGAGAGCAAAACGCCTGCTGTGGACCAGACAGCCGAGGTGAGCAACGAAAGCGACGAGCATGAGTTCTTCTATGAGCCCAGCAGCGGCCTGAAGCTAACGGTGCAGAAAACCGACCTGGATAAAAACAACCGCCCGATCGGCCTGCAGACCACGTTTACTACCACGACCACCAGCTCCGGTACCCTGCGGGTTACGCTCAAGCACCAACCCAACCTCAAAGGCGCAACCAGCGACATTACCAAAGGCGAAACCGACGTGCAGGTAGACTTTCCGGTAGTAATTCAGTAACCAGCATTTTTAATATAAACAAAAAGGGAGGGGCTATAGGTATAGCGCCTCCCTTTTTGTTTATACTTTGTTTTCTATATAGTATATTCGGTAACCCTGTTACGCTTAACCGCCTGATTTGGGAGGATAGCAGGAGTACAGCTCCTGCTATCCAGTGGTTAGCGGTAATTAATAAAATATGGCAAATATTGAAAGGTTTTCCTCATCTCCTCGAAAATTAGCAACAGCTCTAACGAATCTGTTTTTTGAGAACACAAATCTCGACTATAATGCTATCGAATTAGAGATTTCAATTGATTCAGAGAACTTAAATGTCAGAGAATTTAGCAGTTACTTAGATATAATCTACAGGATTGATGGCATGACAAGCGAATTAGGTTATAGTCGCTACGCTCAAATACCTGAAGCTCAAATCCAGATTTCTGAAATTAGATTCGGTTCAGTTCTTATTTTCATTGAAAGGCTTTTAAATGAGTTTGATGTAAATAACATTGCTATTATTTGGATTTCCCTCAAATTGCTACCTAAAGTTATCAATACTGCAACTCAGTCTGGTGTACAAATATTTGAAATGCTAAATAAGCGTGAAGAATATCTTGAGAAAAGAGACAGAAGAAAACTTAGGAAAAAAATTCGTGAATCAATAAATGAGGACGACGAGCTACAAATAATTGATAAAAACCTAAAAGAAAAATTAGTGGACTTGCTTGATGAAATTTATTTTAAAAATTCGCGAAGATTAGGCCCTGCATCAAGGTTTGCAAATAAATCTGTTAAGTCAGTTAACTTAAATCCAAAAAGAAAAAATAACAACCGCTAACACTGTATAATAATCATGCATCGGCCGTCGGCCTCAAACGTTTTTTATACTAAACGTTAGCAAAACTTAAACACTATTCTTAAGCAGGTTTCTACTTCGTTCAGGATACATGCAGCACCTACGCCGGATGAAAACATACCTAATCGCTAGTATCTTGCTGGTTTCCGTGCTTCAAAGCAGCGCACAAACCAGGCCGGTAAAAAACCTTGTCTTTGAAGGAGCTGGTATCCGGGGCATTGCTTATGCAGGCGTAATCGAAGAGCTGGAGCGGCAGCAGTTACTGCAGGATGTGGAGAACGTGGGAGGCACGTCGGCAGGCGCCATCACGGCCATGATGCTCTCTCTTGGCTATAGTTCCACTGAAATTGCCGACATCATTTCGTCTACTAAGTTCAACAAGTTTAATGATGGCCGGTTCCTGTTTGTGGGAGGGCTGGTACGCATGAATAAAGCGTACGGGTGGTACAGGGGCGAAAAATTCAGGGCATGGCTCTCAGAGCTTATCGCGCAGAAAACGGGAGATGCTGACATTACGCTTGCGCAGCTGAGTGCCAAAGGGTATAAGGATCTGTACATCACGGCCACATGCTTAAACAAGCAGCAGTTAGTTGTCCTCTCAAAAGAAACATATCCCCAAATGAAAGTAAAGGATGCTGTGCGCATCTCAATGTCTATTCCACTGTATTTTAGAGCTGTTTTTGTAGATGCTGCCGGTAAGACGTATACCAGACCTGAAGTCGGGCAGGAGTTGGATATCATGGTGGACGGCGGTATAATTGGGAATTTCCCGATTACCATGTTTGACAGTGTTGTCACAGATCCATCCGGTAAGCAGATCAGGCTGGCAAACATGCAGACATTGGGCATCCGGATTGATTCACAGGAGCAGATACAGAATGATGCTTCCTCTCAGAAGCTTGTCCCGCTGAAGGTGGAGAATCTGAATGGCTTTTTTTCAGCGCTTTACATCATGATCATCGAGAACCTGAACAGGCAGGAACTCACGCAGGATGACTGGGCGAGAACGATTTCTGTTTCTTCAGTGGGGATTAGTCCCAAGATCAAGCGCCTGTCCAAAGAGCAGAAGAACGCGCTGGTTGCCAGCGGAAGAAGCTATACTGCAAAATATCTTCAGCATAATTACCCAACAGATCGCAAACCGTAATAAACAAAAGCTACTAACCCGGCACAGGCTCTACCCCCGGCTACGGATTTGTGCACAACCTGTACTAACCGCTAGCGGGCATTACAGGACACTACCAATAGATGAGAATATATAATCTGGATTAAAGGCTCCACATGAGGAAATTGGTTTTAAAGATATCTGTTACCGCTGACGGGTTTGTCTGCGGACCGAACGGAGAAACAGACTGGCTGCTGCGCGCAAAGGACAAAGCAGCACAAGCCTGGCTTGAAAAAACGCTTTGGGAAGCAGGAGTTCACATGATGGGTAGCCGGACATTTCACGCCATGGCAGCCTATTGGCCAACCTCATCAGACCTGCTTGCAGCCCCCATGAACGAGATACCAAAGATTGTTTTTTCTAAGAAAGGTTTGGCAGAGCACACCAAAGATAGTATGGCCAGGCAAGCGCTAAATGACAGTTCGCGTTTGGATGCGGAAAGAGGACCATTCCGAACTGCACTTTCTAAAGGCACAGGAACATGGTTAGATCCCTGGGTTGCAAGCGACCTTGTGGCCGACATTACAGAACTTAAGCAACAAGACGGTAAATTTATTTTGGCCCACGGCGGTGCGAATTTTGCGCAAGCCCTTGTTCAGCACGGCCTCATCGACGAATACCGCCTGGTCATTCACCCCGTTGCTATTGGCAAAGGCATTTCGTTGTTTGCATCTACCCCAACGCAGATCGATCTAAAACTTGAAAGTTCAACGCAGTTTGCTTCAGGCGTTATTGCCACGATCTATTCAACAATCAGAAAATAACAACACGAAGACAACAAACCGCCAGCAGGAGGATTGCAACAACAGGGATTCCGTACTTCGTTGATACTATAATGCTAAAAGACCCGATGGCTCCTAGCCCATGCAACCTTTTGGTATCAAACCGAATCATAGAAATAAACTTATACTTCCGGATATGAAACAGCTACTCTTGGGCGCGCTTTTGCTTTGCATACTGTTTTCCTGCAAAAAGGAGGACGGCTTTGATTTTGCGCAGTACCCGCAAAAGTGGCAGCTGGTAAAAATGGCAGGGCAAATTCCGAACTCTGAGACCACAGGCGCGAACATGGCCTGGCAGGAATTTTACCTGTTAAGGGCAGATGGCACCTTCAAAAAATCCAGAGAGAGAAATGGCCAGGTAACCGAGGCATCCGGCACCTATACCATCGTAACCTTGGCCGATAGCAAGTACCTGAAGTTAACTTATGAGTCAGACAATAGTCTGATCGGGAGTTGCACGCAGGAACCAACCGAAGAACTGGCTTTCAGACCTGACAACAAGCTGATCAGCAGCTGGCAGGCATGCGATGGGCCTGGTTTAGAGTATAGCCGGATCACGGCAAAAATTTCAGAATAAAACGGATTTGATATAAGTATAAAGAGCCCGGAGCCAGCAATGCTCCGGGCTCTTTATACTTATACGATAGGTGCGCAAAGGCAGGCATCGCTCCGAAAGCGGCCTGTTATTATTTGTATGTTTATACTTCTTTTGCAGCCCGGGCTTTTAGCTCTTCCACTGTTTTGGCTATGCGTTTGGCTCTTGTTTCGGGGCGCTTGGCATCCAGCACCGCCACCACGTACTCTTTGCGGTGCGTAAAAGCCAGTTGCCAGAAAACGGCGGCTACGCCGGCAGCTTCCAGCGCCTGCTGCATATCGGCGGGCGGCACTACGGTTTTGGTAGCCCGGTCGATGCCGGGCGGGTCCACGCCAAACTGCGAGGGTTCTTTGCGCTCCGACTCGTGCTTAAACCTAAGCGACGACCAGGTATCATCCAGCGCTACTTGCCGCACGGCGCCATAGCCCAGCTCATCCAGAATTTTCCAGCCTTCATCGCGCGTCAGGTCTGAGATGATGCCTGATGTTTTTTTAGGATACGCGATCCACAGCAAGGCCCCGGGCTTTAGCAAGGCAATGGCCTGCGGCGCGAGTGCTTCCAGTTCCTGCCGGCTACGGGCAAAGAGCTGCACGGCATCATACGTCCCTACCGAGGGCACTTCAATGGCATCGGTTACAGTATAGCCGCTGCCGGCAAGCGCCTGGCCTGCTCCCGTCGGCGCATTCAGCAGCAAAATGCTGCTGTTTTGTTTCAGTTGCAGTTTCCTTCCTAAGTCTTCCATAGTTGCGCATTTGGTAAAATTCTGCTGTCAAACTAGTATAAAAAAACCGATTCTGCCAGCAGGTAAAAAACAGAGTTGAGATATCGCCATGCTTCTAGTATATTTAGTATACTAATCATACTATATATGGCTGAACTCACATCTAGCTCCCGGGCAACTTCTCTTTTTAATACGGCCGTGATCGTGGCGGCGCTGGGCTACTTTGTCGATATTTATGACCTGGTGTTGTTCAGCATTGTGCGCATTCCCAGTTTAAAAGCGCTGGGCATTACGGACCAGGCGGCACTGCTCGAAAAAGGGGTACTGCTGCTGAACATGCAGATGCTTGGCATGCTGCTGGGTGGTATAGCCTGGGGCATTCTCGGCGACAAGCGCGGTCGGCTGTCGGTGCTGTTCGGCTCTATCTTCCTATACTCGGTGGCCAATATCATGAATGGCTTTGTAACCGATCTGCCCATGTATGCTTTTCTGCGGTTTGTGGCTGGGGTAGGCCTTGCCGGCGAGCTGGGTGCGGGCATAACACTGGTAAGCGAGGTGCTGCCCAAAGAAAAGCGCGGCTATGGTACCATGATGGTGGCAACCATCGGTATCTCCGGGGCTATACTGGCAGGCTTTGTAGGCGAATATTTCGGCTGGCGCACCGCCTACTTTATCGGTGGCGGGTTGGGCGGCCTATTGCTTTTCCTGCGCATTGGCGTGTACGAGTCCGGCATGTTCAAGACCCTAAAGAGCACGCAACATGTTACACGTGGAAACTTCCTCAGTCTGTTCACCAACCTGAGCCGGTTCTGGAAATACCTCAAGTGCATACTCATCGGGGTGCCGATCTGGTATGTGATCGGCATTTTGATCACATTCTCGCCCGAGTTCGGCGTGGCCTTGGGTATGACTGAGCCGGTATCGGCAGCCAAAGCCATCGCTTTCAGTTACCTGGGCCTGGTGTTCGGCGATTTTGCAAGCGGTTACCTGAGCCAGCGTTTCCGGAGCCGCCGTTCTATTGTGCTGGTATCGCTGGCGCTGCTTACCGTATTTATTGCTGTTTACCTGCTGGGCAACGGCTTTTCACTGGACCTGTTTTATACATTATGCGTGGGCCTGGGCTTTGCCAGCGGCTATTGGGCGGTGTTTGTAACTATTGCTGCCGAGCAGTTCGGCACCAACATCAGGGCCACCGTTACTACCACTGTTCCTAACTTTGTCCGGGGTGCCGTGGTGCCGCTCACCCTGGCGTTTCAGGGGCTGAAAGACAGCTTCGGCCTGGTGCCTACGGCTGCCCTGCTGGGGGCGTTAAGCCTTGTTGTTGCGGCTGTCTCCATCCTGACACTGGAGGAAACGTATGCCAAAGACCTGGATTATACCGAACCCTTGTAGCCACCGGTACTTACCCGCAGCACCGGCAGCAGGACCAACGTATACTTGCTTTCCTATCAAAATGGCACCTATACTATAAGGTAACACATGCTAGTTGCTGCCTGCTTTTGCGCCCGGAAAAATAAATTAATGCCCGACTGGTGCCTGGCTGCAGGTTAATTTCGTATTTTCGGGTATGATCTTATACAACGAAACGGTAAATATTGACAACACCGTAGCTGAAGAGTGGCTGCAGTGGATGAAAGACGTGCACATACCAAACGTAATGCAAACCGGTTTTTTTCTGCGCAACCAGATATGCCGCCTGATAGATGAAGTAGACAACGGGGGCACCACCTATGCCGTGCAGTATACGTGCCGCAGCCTGCAGGACCTGGAAGAGTACCAGCGGGAGCACGCCCCGGACATCCAGGAACGACACATGCAGCGCTACGAAGGCAAGTATGTAGTGTTCAGCTCGCTGCTGGAAGTAGTGGGCGTGGATGTAGAGCGAAAGACTGAATAAAGTTACTTTCTTAAAACAGGAAATCCGCTGACAAACTTCCCAAAGGAAGCTTTGCCAGCGGATTTCCTGTTTACAGGGCTAAACTTAAGCGCTATACTGCTGCACCTGTTCTTCGGTCATGGTGCAGGTGATCCACTGGCTGTCCAGCTCGGCGCCTACTTTGTTGTAGAAGGTAATGGCCGGCTCGTTCCAGTCCAGCACCTGCCAGCGGAAGCGTTTTGCACCGGTTTCTTTTGCCTCCTGCGCTACCGCATTAAAAAGCTTGCGGCCGATGCCCGAACGGCGCAGGCGCTCTGTTACCACCAGGTCTTCGAGCCAAAGCGTTTTCCCTTTCCAGGTAGAGTAAGCGGTAAAGTATAAGGCAATGCCCACAATGCCTTCTTCTGCCTCAGCCACAAAAAATTGAAAGATTGGATTTTCACCAAAGCCATCGCGCTGCATGTCTTCCAGTGTATTGGTTACCTCCTGCGGTGCCCGTTCAAACTCTGCCAGTTCTTTTATCAGCGCATGCACCTGCGGCAGGTCCTCGTATGTTCCTTTTCTGATCTGCATCCTTAAAAATTGTTAATTGCTTATTGCTGCTTGTTAAATAGTGAATGGATAGCGCACCTGACTCATCTTTTTAAAGAGGGCTCCTGATCCTCATAAAGAAGAGTTACATTAGACTTTTGCTGGCGCTAGCCTATACTTAAGCCAGAACCGACTTCTAACTTTCTAACTCTTTAACTTTCTAACTTTCTAACTTCTTCCACTCTGTTCTGGCCTGGACCAGTTCTTTTCCTGTTTCCTGGCTGATGAGCTTGTGCAGGTATACGCCGGGCGCTTCGCCGGCGCCTGCCACAGCGGTAACGGTATCGCCCAGCAGGCTTTCGGCCCGGAAGATAATATCCACCTGGCTTAACTGCTGCTCCAGCACCGCTACGGGCAGCGTGTCGAGGGCCCACTGCAGGTAACGGGTGTTGGTAACGTGGCGGTTCAGGTCGATGTCGTGCCAGCGCACGGGCGTTTGCTGCTCATACTGTGTTTCCTGCAGTTGCGGCAGTTTGCCTTTGGCAAAAGGCAGCGGCTCCTGGCCGGGGGCTATTTCCTGCGCCATGATAAAGTCCGGAACAGCTACCAGCTGGCGCTTTACCACGTCCATCACCAGCCACACGCTGGTGGCCTGCCCCAGCAGCTCTCCCTCCGAAGTATAAATACGGAAATCGCGGTGCAAAAATACCTTTTCGCGGCCCGAGGCCCAGGTCTCTACTATTATAGGTTCAGCGTGCCGGGGGTAGCGGAACATCTCCACGCGCATGCGCTGCAGCACCCACGTCAGGCCCCGCTCCAGCAGCTCATACATCGAAATGCCCAGGGTGGCGGTGTTTTCCCAGGCGGCCTCCTGCATGTAGCTGACCAGTGCCGGCATGGTGGCTTGCCCACGGTAATCTATCTCGTTGGAGCGGACTACAAACCGGCTTTCACCTCCTGTTGCTTTTGCCATAGCGCGTGTGTTTGTGAACTGCTAAGATAGGAAAGATTGCGGGCACCTGCCACTTGTGTCTGAATCAGGATTTACGGGATGAAAGGATGGACAGGATGAGAAGTATAAATAATTCTGCCTTATGCTTCCCTTTATCCGGGATAGAGGCTTTATACTTAGCTGAACATGGCTGCTGCGCCAATGCCGATGAGCGAAAACACCATGGCCAGGGCGTATAGAACAAGGAAAATAGCGGTCAGAACGCCCATGAACTTAAAGAGTGATTTCAGGTTCCGGAATGAGGCTGTTACCTGGTGCTGGTTGCGGGAGCGCAGGCCCTCCTGCATCTTCACGGAAAATTGATACAGATAAAGCACCGGGATAAAGTATAGCCCCGCAAAAACCAGGTAAAACACCGTGAAAACGCCTCCTCCAAAAAAGCCCGCCATTCCGTTGTTTCCCTTACTAGACAAAGCATTGCCCATCAGCGAGCCGGCAAAAAGCCCAAATAGCACCAGCAGGCCCACCCCGATAAAACCCATGATTCCCAAAAACCGCCCCCATTTGGCCGTGTGCCGCAAGAAATCTTCTGACGCAAGATCGATCGTCAGGCTTTGCGGCATGTTGTTGTTGTAAAGGTCTGCTTCCATAAAATTATTTCTTCGTTAAGTTGTGGCTAATGCGTAGTTAAATATAGTGAAATAATTATACTTAGAAGTGGTCATATACTTCACACATCAGAACATCACAAAAAAGCCGCACCACCTGGGGTAGGCGGTGCGGCTTAAGTAGAAGCAGCGATCTAAGATCTGCTTACTGGTTCTCGTACGGATTCAAGCCCATGTTCTGGTACACGAATGCCCAGGTATCGGCGGCTTCCTGAATGAGCAGCGAGGTGGGCTTGCCGGCGCCATGGCCCGCCCGCACATCAATGCGGATGAGGTACGGATTGCCCGGTGCGCCTTTTTCCTGCAGCGTGGAGATAAACTTAAAAGAGTGCGCCGGCACTACGCGGTCGTCGTGGTCGGCTGTTTTTACCAATGTGGCCGGATATTTTACGCCTTCCTTGATGTTGTGCAGCGGCGAGAAGGCATACAGGTTCTTGAACTGCGCCTCGCTGGCTTCCGAAGAGCCATACTCGGGTACCCACGCCCAGCCAATGGTAAACTTATGGAAGCGCAGCATGTCCATGACACCCACAGCAGGCAAGGCTACTTTGGCCAACTCGGGGCGCTGTGTCATAAAGGCGCCCACCAGCAAACCGCCATTGGAGCCGCCGCTCACGGCCAGTTTCTCCGACGACGTATACTTCTGGTCGATCAGGTACTCGGCAGCGGCAATAAAATCGTCGAACACGTTTTGCTTGTTGGGCGTTACGCCGGCTTTGTGCCATTCTTCACCATACTCGCCACCGCCGCGCAGGTTAGGCAGCGCATAAACGCCGCCGTTCTCCAGCCACAGCATGTTCGACACGCTGAAGCTCGGCGTCATCGAGATGTTAAAGCCACCGTAAGCATAGAGCATGGTCGGGTTGTTGCCGTTCAGCACCAGGCCTTTTTTGTGCACGATAAACATGGGCACTTTGGTGCCATCCTTAGAAGTATAAAACACCTGTTTTGTTTCGAACGCATCGGTGTTGATGTCTACCTCCGATTTGCGGAACAGCGTGACCTTGTTTTTGGGTACGTCGTAGCGGTAAATGGTAGGCGGATAAGTGAAAGAGGTAAAGGTAAAGAAGGTTTCCTGGTCTTCTTTTTTGCCGCTAAAGCCCCCTACCGTTCCAATGCCGGGCAGTTCCACTTTGTTTAGTTGCTTGCCTTTAGTATCGAACACCGTTACCAGGCTGGACGCATCTTTCATGTAGGTAGCGATGATGCGGCCACCCACCAGCGATACGCCCGTCATCACGTCAGCCGACTCGGGGATGAGCACCTGCCAGTTCTTTTCCTGCGGCTTTTTCGGGTCGATGAGCACCAGGCGGTAGCGTGGCGCATTCTTGTTGGTGCGCACCAGCAGCTTGTCGCCCATGTTGTCTACCACGTTATACTCCGACTCAAAATCCTCCACAATGGGCTTTATACTTGCCTTGGAGTTTGTCAGGTCTTTGTAGTATAAGGCGTTGGCACCGCTGGCTCCTTCCGACACGTTCAGCACCAGGAAGCGCTCGTCTTCGGTGGTCTGCCCGTAAAAGTTGCGCAGGGCATGTGCCTTGTCTTCATACACCAGGTTGTCCTGCGTCTGCGGCGTGCCTACTTTGTGGTAGTATACTTTGTGGTACTCGTTCTTATTGGCCAGCTTGTTGCCTTCGGTAGGCGCATCGTAGCGGCTGTAAAAGAAACCGTCCTTGTACCAGCTCGGGCCAGAGAATTTTACCCATTCCACTTCATCAGCCAGCTTTTTACCGGTTGTCGCATCCAGCACATAATAAGTGTTCCAGTCGGAGCCGCCGCTGGACGTACCGTAAGCCACATACTTGCCATCCTTCGAAAACTCCAGCGACGACAAGGCTACCGTGCCATCATTAGAAAACTTGTTGGGGTCCAGGAATACCTTGGGCTCGGCTTCCAGGCTTGGCTGCACATACAGCACGCTCTGGTTCTGCAGGCCGTCGTTCTTAAAGAAGTAGTACTTGCCGCCCTCTTTAAATGGTGCGCCATACTTCGGGTAATTCCAGATCTGGGTAAGGCGGCTTTTGATGTTATCGCGGAACGGGATGCTGGCAAAGTAGCTTTGCGTTACCTGGTTTTCCTGCGCAATCCAGGCATCCAGCGCTTCGTCATGGGTTTCCTGCCAGCGGTATGGGTCAGCTACGTTGGTGCCGAAGTAATCATCCGTCTGGTCCGATTTCTTTGTTTTGGGGTAATCTAAAGCTACGGCAGCCGGCGTAGCAGCCGCGGCCGTAGTGGTTTGGTCTGTCATGGTGGTGGCAGTTGTGTCTGTTTTGGTTGATTTGCAAGCCGACACAGCCGTAAAGCCGCCGGCCAGCAACAACATAGTAGTCTTTTTTATCATGGCAACGCCTGTTTTTAGAGTTTGATGTATCCCTGAGTCATCTAAATTACATCTTTTTTTGATGTGACGCCATAGCCCGGACTTTGCCTATCCTTTATTCGCTGGCTTTCAAGCAGAAGCAGTGCCGGGCTGGGCTCAAAATTATCTGTCCGCCTAAAAGTACAAGCAACACGTATAGTGCTTACATTTGACAGCTATTGGCCGGCAGCACATCAACCGGAAGGCAAGTATTCAATTGCTAAGGTATTGCATAAGATGGAAGAGGAACCGGACGAAAAAATAGTGCTGAAGTTTGAGCAGATTGCTGACAGGCTTTCGGACAAAGGCTACGCCATTGTCGATAATTTTCTCACGCCCAGCGAAGTGCGCGAGCTGCTGCACGTGCTGACGCACCACCGGGAGCAGGGTACCTTTAAAAAAGCGGGCATCGGCACCGCCGACCAGTTTACAGTAGACAAGCAGGTGCGCGGGGATTACATCCGCTGGATCGAGCCACAGGAAGCCCTGCCGCCCACCAAAGTTTTTCTGGAACGCATGAACGAGGTGATGCGCTATATTAACCGCACCTGCTTTTTGGGCCTGAAAGATTATGAATTCCACTTTACGATGTACCCCGTGGGCACCGTTTACCAGCGCCACCTGGATCAGTTCCAGACCAACGACCATCGCCAGCTGTCGTTTATCTGCTACCTGAACGAAGACTGGCTGCCCGAACACGGCGGCAACCTGCGTTTATACTTGCCCCAGCCGGATGGCGCGGAAGAAACAGTGGACGTGCTGCCCGTTGCCGGTCGCCTGGCCTGCTTCCGCAGCAACCTGATCCCACACGAAGTGCTGGCTGCCACCCGCCCCCGCTACAGCCTGACGGGCTGGATGCTAGACCAACTGAACGAACTGACCTTTTTGTAAGGAAGATGCTAGAAACTGGATATTAGACGCTAGACTCTTGCGATGAGCCAGGTATAAAGCAAGTTTAATATCCAGCGTCTAATATCTAACGTCTCTCTTACTGTCCGAAATTGATCTCGGTGCTGTCGCCGATGTTGAGGCTGTGGCTGAACCCTTTGAAAGAGGCGTCGCTGCCGATGATGGAATCCTGCATGACGGCGTAGCGCAGCTCGGAGAAGGAACCGATGATGGAGTTGCTGAGAATGGTGTTGGTGATGGTGGTATTGTCGCCGATGGCTACATTGGGGCCAATAATAGAATGGGTAATGGTGCACCCCTCGCCTATACTTACTGGCGGAATGATAATACAGCCCGGGCACAGCGTAGAATAGTCGCGGTTGCGGAAGTTCTGCCGGGCCAGCAGCGTGGCATTGGCCTCCAGCAGCGTTTCTTTGCGGCCGCAGTCAAACCAGTGGTCCACGCTCCAGGTCGCCATTTTCTCGCCGGTCTTGATCATGTGCATCAGCGCGTCGGTCAAATGGTATTCGTTCTGGGTGCGGATGTCCTCGGTGATGATGTACTCCAGCGATTCGATCAGTTTGCGAGGGTTGCCGATCTTGTACAAGCCTACTAGCGCAAAATTCGACTTCGGGATCTTGGGCTTCTCTACCAACTTAACGATAAACTCATCGTTGCCTACTTCCGTTACCCCGAACAGCGAGGGCTTGGCCACTTTTTTAACGCCCAGCACCGAGTGCGGCGCCTGCATAATGGCTTTCAGGTCCACGTCCACAATGGCATCGCCCAGCATGATGAGCACGCTTTCTTCGTTCTCGTAGGTATGGCGGGCCACCCACAGCGCGTGCCCCAGGCCTTCGCGGGGCTCCTGCACCACAAACTCGGCGTGCAGCTGCGGGTACTTGTGCCGCACATACTGCTCTATCTTCTCACCCAGGTAGCCAATGATGAAAACAAAATCCACAATACCCGCCTCCAGCAGCTTATCGATGATATGGCCCAGGATGGTATTGTCAGCCACGGGCACCAGCGACTTAGGCTGTGTGTGCGTGTGCGGACGAAGCCTGGAACCAATGCCTGCGACAGGTATAATTGCTTTCATACACGTTTCTTTTGGAGCAATATATCATTTTTTAGCTACAACCTAAAGTATGGCAATTATCCCGGTAAAAAACCAACGCCCTGTATAGACTTTAGGCTTAAGCGGTTACCGACTGCCAGCTGCCGGCGCCGTGCATCAGATGATAATTTTATCATATTTAATGCCCGCGGATAACGATGCTTTCTTAAATTCGTACTGATAGGGCCCTGTGGGCCAACAAGAACGTATACTTACTATACCTGTTAAAACTTATGAAAAGATTATTTTTTTACCTGATCGGCTTTGTCATACTTGTGTCGCAGTCTTCGTGTGGCTACAACACCATGGTGCAGAAAGATGAAACCGTAGAGGCGGCCTGGGCCAACGTGCAGAATGCCTACCAGCGCCGCGCCGACCTGGTTCCTAACCTGGTAAATACCGTAAAGGGAGCCGCTAACTTCGAGAAAAGCACCCTGACCGATGTGATCAATGCCCGAGCCAAAGCGACCAGCGTCAACATTAATGCCAACGACCTGACCCCGGAAAACGTGCAGAAATTCCAGGCCGCCCAAGGCGAACTGAGCGGTGCGCTGAGCCGGTTGCTGGTATCCGTAGAACGCTACCCGGATCTGAAGTCCAACCAGAATTTCCTGGAGCTACAGGCGCAGCTGGAAGGCACCGAGAACCGCATTGCCGTGGAACGGCGCAAGTTCAACGAAACCGTGCAGGACTATAACTCTTATATCCGCTCTTTCCCGCGCAACTTTATTGCCGGCTGGACAGGCTTTGAGAAGAAGGGCTACTTTGAGGCCGACGCTGCTTCGCAGAAAGCCCCGTCGGTACAGTTCTAGCAAATTGCTAAATTGTTTGATGGTTAAATTGTTATTCAATATATGCGAATCAACAATTTAACCATTCAGCCATTTAACCATCCAACGCCATGCCCAAAGACATCATCACACCCGAAGACGAGCAAAAGATTACCGACGCGATCCGGGAAGCGGAATCCAATACCTCCGGCGAGATACGGGTGCACATCGAAAGCAACTGCACGCAAGATGTGCTGGACCGTGCCACCGAGATTTTTGGCGAGCTAAACATGCACCATACCCAGTTGCGCAACGGCGTTTTGTTTTACCTGGCGCTGGACGACCACCAGTTTGCCGTATTGGGCGATGCTGGCATCAACGCTATTGTACCGGATAATTTCTGGGAAGATATCACGGCTGCAGCTGTGCGTCACTTCAAGCAAAATAATTATGGTGAGGGGCTGGCCCAAGGCATCCGGATGGCCGGCCAGCAGCTCAAGCATCATTTCCCTTACAATGCCCAAGGCGACTCCAATGAACTGAGCGACGATATCTCGTTCGGAGACTAAAACTTATGAAGCACTCCCTATTTTTACTATACTTCTGCCTGCTGAGCCTGCTTGGCTTTGGGCAAAACAGCGACTTCCCGCCGCGGCCTAACCCGCCGCGCCTGGTAAACGACCTGGCCAAAATGCTTAGCCCGGACGAAGAACAGGCCCTGGAGCAGAAGCTGGTCAATTACAACGATACCACTTCCACCCAGATCGCCGTTGTTACCATCACTTCCATCGGGGGTTATGACGTAGCGGATTACGCCGACCGCTTAGGCGAACAATGGGGCGTTGGGGGTAAGAAAAATGACAACGGCGTGCTTATACTTGTGGCGAAAGACGAGCGCAAGGTTACGCTTCGCACCGGTTACGGCATGGAGCACATTATTCCGGATGCCATCGCCAAACAAATCACCGAATACACCATCAGCCCGGCCTTTAAGCAGGGGCAATACTACCGGGGCTTGGACGCAGCCACCACCGAGATCATCCAGCGGGCCAGCGGCGAATACCAGGCCGATCCACAGGCCGCAAACGGCCAGGAAGATGGTGGTCCTTCCGTCTTCTTTATCATACTTATCGTTTTCCTGATCTTATTTATTCTTTCGAGGCGAGGTGGCGGCCGTGGTGGTGGCCGGCGCGGTTACTCCCGTACCTTTGGTGGCGGGCCGCTGTTTATTCCCGGCATGCTGGGCGGTGGCCGCGGCTTTGGTGGCGGCGGTGGTTTTGGTGGAGGAGGCGGCGGTTTCGGTGGCTTTGGCGGCGGCTCCTTTGGCGGGGGCGGCGCCAGCAGCAGCTGGTAAAACCGGTATTAATCCTCTAAGCGGGTCAGCAGGCAAAGATACTTCTTGCCTGCTGACCCGTTCCATTTTACAAGCATAAACCTCCTTTACAGTAAGTATAGGCGGGGAGTTAGCCGGATTTATACTTCCCGGAAGGACAATCTTTACCCGCCCGCCAGGCTCAGGGCAAGGGCCAGGTATACTGCGCTCAGCACCGCTGCCCCTGCGCTAAACCCTGCGGCGGCATGCCCGATCTTACGCTTGCGGGCCTGCTTCCGGTATGCTTCGCGGTAAATAGGGTCTTTCAGCAGGGCGTTATCCGGGTTACCGGCAGCAGCTACCACCGGCGGCACCACCGACACCACAGCTCCTGTTACCAGGCCGGCTACGGGGTTAAACACGGTCGCTCCCAGGGTGGTCCAGAACACCCCGCGAGGCTTGTAATAAGCCAGTGCATCCTGCCTGGCCTGCAGGCGCATCTGCCCAGCCTCGGCCAGGTTGCTGCGCTCGTTGGTATACATTACGTCGGTTAACAGCAGCGGGGGGGCATGGCCCGTAAACTGCACCTGGGCTACTTCCTGCCGCGCTACAGCCAGGTCGGGCCCGCTCTCATCGCTGATATAGTGGTAGTAGATCGAGTCGGGTTGCACGCGGGTGATTTTGGCCACAAGCTGCGCACCATCCTTTTTCACAATTATATCCTGCCCATACGCTGCCAGGCACGCCATACACAGCGGTAGTAAGAGCATCCATTTCAGCGCCTTAGCCATAGTTTGGAGAGAAGCCACTACCTAAAAACCGAGTAGTCAGCATGTTATTTCCTCCTTTAACGAGACTTCTAAGTATAGGGATATATTAATTTAAGCTTGAAATGTTACGACATTCTTCCGCCAGTTTTTCTTTATTTTTTATACCTGCGCGGGCAAAATAGAATCATTTACACTTCGCCGGCGTTATAGTACGTTAAATTAGCATTCGCCAAAACAGGGCCGATCTGCATGGGCATTATTAAGGATAGTACAAAAGCAAAAGTAATATTTGGATTCAGCACCGGCTTTGCCATTGTGCTGCTGGCCATTTACCTGACCTACAGCAGTTTTACGCGGCTGGTAAATTCGGTAGAGGTGCTGGCGCAACCAAACGTAAAACTTGTGAAGCTGCAGCATACGCTGGCCAGCCTGGCCTCGGCCGAAAGCTCTATCCGCGCCTATACGCTTACGACGCACGAAAAGCACTTTACCGCTTACCTGAGCAACCTCGATACGATTCGCAGCCAGATCGATTCGCTGCGCATCATGATGTCGGCCAGCCCCACCGAACTGGCCCAGGTAGATTCGATGGCCAGCCTGCTGCAGACAAAGAAAAATAGTCTGAAGCAGTATGTGGCCCTGAAGAAAGAACAGAAACGTAACGACTATTCGGACAAGGCCCTGCGGCAGATCGCGTTTGCCGCCACGCCACGGCCGGCCTCTACTACTATCCGCCAGAATACCACCACCACCACGGTGATCACGGATGTGCCACCAGCGCCCGATGAAGCCAAGGAGGTCACTCGCGAGCAACCTAAAAAAGGAATACTCGGAAAGCTGTTCTCCAAAAAAGAAGAGAAGCCGGAAGCGCCTCCGGCTCCGGCTCCCAAGGTGCTGGTGCCCCAGCTCAATGTAACCCGCGAGATCGAGATTGACACGAACAGGGCGGCTGGTGGCAAAGTGGCTGACCTTACCCGCATCCGGCGTATTCTGAACAGGATTCAACAGGAAGCCGACCAGGATGAGAAAGAGCTAACCAACAAGGCACTGACCCTGCTGCAGGAAGACAAAATGATGATGGACCAGATCCGCAGCATGATGTATAACCTGGAGCATTACGAGATGATGCGGGCCCGGGAGCGCTCGCAACTGGCGCGCAGCGAGGCCAAACAGACTTCTCTCATCCTTTTTTGTATCGGCATTGCGGGCCTTATCAGTGGCGTGGCCTTTATTCTGATTATTCTCCGTGATATTACCCGTAACAACCACTACAGATCGCGGCTCATCAGCTCACGGAAAGATGCCGTGCAGCTTGCCCGTGCCAAAGAGGCCTTTGTAGCCAACATGAGCCACGAGATGCGCACGCCCCTGAACGTTATTCTGGGCTTTACGCAGGTGCTGCGCCATACTAACCTGCAACCCGAGCAGTCAGAACACCTGCAGGCGGTACACGGCGCGGGCCAGCACCTGCTGCATATTGTAAACGATGTACTGGACCTTTCTAAAATTGAAGCCGGCAAGCTCAGCATCAACCACGCCCCGTTTCGTTTATCGCAGCTGATGGCCGAGGTAGAGCAGGCCTTTACACTGAAAGCCTCCAGCAAAGGCCTCCGGTTTGTGTGCCTCAAAGATGAGAAATTCCCCAACGAGCTGATCGGTGACGAGCTGCGACTGAAGCAGATCTTGTTCAACCTCATCGACAATGCCATCAAGTTCACGCACGAAGGCCGCATTGAAGTATACTTCCACCTGAAAGCACAGCGCCGTACGCGCGTAGTAGCCGCTATCAGCGTGACCGATACCGGCATTGGCATATCACCGGAGCGGCTGGGGCATGTGTTCGGAGAGTTTAACCAGGCCGACGATTCCATTATGCGCAAGTATGGCGGCACAGGCCTGGGCTTGTCTATCAGTAAAAAACTGGTGGAAATGCAGGGCGGTACCTTGTCGGTGCACAGCACCCGCGGCGAGGGCACCAACTTTACCATGGTGCTGCCGCTTCAGAAAGCTGCGTTTGTGCCTGCAAAAGAGGTGGCCACAACGGTGCCGGTACCACATGAAAAGGCCTTCAGTGGCATGCGCGCCCTGGTAATAGACGACGATGCCTATAGCCGCACCTTATGCGAGCTGATCCTGAGCCGCTGGGGCATGAAGGTAGCACTGGCAAACGATGGTCAGGAAGCGCTGCAGCAGGCTAGCCGCTTTAAATTTGATGTGGTGCTGACTGACATGCAACTGCCCGGTATGAGCGGCAAAAAAGTGGCCCGGGCCATTCGGAAAATGGATCCCAATGTGCCCATCATGGCGCTTACGGCGAACATCATGGGCAACGACAATAACTTTTTCAAGAACACGCCCATTGTGGCCTTCCTGTTAAAACCGTATACCGAGCAGGAACTATACAGCACCTTAACCAGGCTGCTGCCCACGGGTAAGGCTCTGCCCCAACCGGTTCTTCCGTTACCGGCCGCGCCCAAAGCGCAGCCTTCCGAAACAACCGGGCAGCCTCTTTACAACCTTGCGGAGATAAAGCAGTTTACCGGCGCCGATACCGAAACCCTGGTTTCAGTGCTGGAAGTAATGTTGGAAGACCAGGAACTGAACTTGAAGCAAATGGCCGAAGCGCAGCAAAAAGAAGACTGGGAGGCGGTGGCCAGTATAGCCCACAAAATGCTGACAGCTTTTAAGCACCTGAAAGCCCACACCGTAACGCCGGACCTGGAACTGCTGGAGCAGGGCCTGCGCCAGAAGGGACCGGCAACGCACCAGTTAAAAGCACTGACAGCATCGGTAAACCACCAGGCCACCCAGGTGCTGCAGGCGTTAACCGCAGCTACAGAAGAACTTCGCGAAGCGAGTACGCGCGCTGTTATTGCGTAGCTTTTATACTTCGATGTTATACTGCCGTAGCTTGTTATAGAGCGTTTTACGGTCGATGTTGAGCAGGCGTGCTGCTTTCGATTTGTTATACCGTACTTTCTCCAGCATCCGCAGGATCAGCTCTTTCTCGTTCTGCTCCGTCATACTTCGTAAGTCGGTGAGCGGGGCTACAGCGGGCGATGGCGGCGCCTGTATGCCAAAGGAAGGCGATGGCGCTGCCGCTGCTGTAATATCGGCAAACGCAATTTCAGGAGGCAGGTCCTGCAAGGTGATTTCGGAAGCTTTGGCTACCAGCACGGCCCGGCGCACCACGTTCTTGAGCTCGCGCAGGTTTCCGGGCCAGTTATACTCCTGCAGGGCCTGGGCGGTGGCATCATCAAAACCGATGGTCTGGCGCTCCAGCTCTTTGTTGGCCTGCCGCAGAAAATGATTGGCAAACAACAGCACATCATGGCCGCGCTCCCGCAGCGAGGGCACTCCTATTTTAAATTCGTTCAGGCGATGGTACAGGTCTTCCCGGAAATCTCCCCGCGACACAGCCTGCACCAAGTCTTCGTTGGTGGCCGCCAGCACCCGCACATCCACATCCAGGTCGATGGTGCTGCCCAGCTTTTTTACCTTCCGCTCCTGTAGGGCACGCAGCAGCTTTACCTGTATCTCGTAAGGCAGGTTGCCCACTTCATCCAGGAACAGCGTGCCGCCATCGGCCGCCTCAAACTGGCCGCGTTTGTCTTGCATAGCGCCGGTAAAGGCGCCTTTCACGTAGCCAAACAGCTCACTTCCGGCCAGTTCTTTCGACAGCGCACCACAGTCAATAGCTACAAAGGGCTTGTGCTGCCGCTTGCTGCGCTCGTGAATCATACGGGCCACGTACTCTTTGCCCGTTCCGCTTTCGCCTTCAATGATCACCGACATACTGGTAGGAGCCACCAGCGAGATCACTTCCTCAATCTGTTGCGCCTGCGGGCTCTGGCCCTGCACAAACTGCAGATCCGCTTCGGCAGGCTCAAAAGGCTCTTCCTGTGCTGCAACGGCAGGTTTGCGGCGCAGGGCGTTCTGAATAACCAGCAGTGTTTCGTCGGGGTTTATCGGTTTGGTAATGTACTCGAAAGCCCCCATTTTAATGGCTTTCACCGCCGTGCGGATGTCCCCGTAGTGGGTCATCAGAATAACAGGGATATCAGATAAAACCCGCACCTGCGACAGCAGTTCCAGCCCGTCTTTGTCGGGTAGGCGGAAGTCGGTGAGGATAAGGTCAAATTTAGTGGCTTTTAGCTGACGTAATCCGTCGTTAGCGGAATAGGCAGTTTCTACCTCGTATTGCTGCCTCCTCAGAAAGGATTTTAGCATCAGGCAGAAAGCAGGGTCATCATCAATCAGCAGGATTTTTAGCATAATTTACAATCTTGGCGCTTTACCGGCTTTTCCATTAAGCACCCTTGTAACGGTACAGGCCTGTTTTTTGTTTAACCTGGCAGTACCATACGGCTTCTGTTATGCTTCTAACGCAAAAATATGCCTGGCAAGTATGGCGTAAAAGCAAAAAGCTCCCGGACAGCGGGAGCTTCTTGCTTTTTAAGTATAAATTCAGCCGGCCATCACTGCGGAGGCTTTTGTACGTTCTCCCCTGAATCTGCCGTTCCGAGGTGCGTGGCGGTTGTTTTTATACCAAAGATCTTGTAACAGGCTATTACTTAATTACTTTGCCTTCCTCATCAAAACGGGCGATAGCCTGCTTCTGTTCTGCATTGGTAAAGTATACCTCATAGGTTGCTTTTGCCTGGCCAGCTGCGGCGTCGGGGGCTACTTTGTAGACCTCACTTACCTGCCAGTCTTTCAGGGCATCGCTTGTCAGGGATTTCTTTACGGCTTCTGGCAGTTCCTCCTGCTTAATTAATTGTTTCTGCTGTTCCTGCTGCGCGGCCGCGGCTTGCGGCTGCTGCGTAGAGGGTGCTGTATTCGATTGGGCATTCGCCTGGGTGTTGCTAAGGGAAAAGGTTGCCAGGGTAAAGGCAAACACAAGTGCTTTTTTCATGTTTCTAGTTAAGTGAATGGTGCTTCTTATTCAGTTTCAGGAGTCCTTAATGAGATAACTGTGCCGGAAATCGCGCCGGCAACCTAAATCCTTTGTAAACAGAATATTACAAATATCACGCACTGCGAGGATGGCTGCTACGGGTATAACAAGCTGTGGAAAGGTTCTACAGTATGAGGCAGGGCAGCGCAGCCGTTCCGCACACCCCCTCATCAAAAGCCCGGATAACAAGCCACAGGTATACCCACTATTTTGGCAGGCACCGCACTGTCCACGGATGCCCAAAATTGATTATCTTTAGCCCATGAGCGAACCACGTAAGAAACTGTTTCTGCTAGATGCGCTAGCACTGATATACCGCGCCCACTTTGCGTTCAGCAAAAATCCGCGCATCAACTCCAAAGGGATGAACACCGGCGCGGCCCTGGGTTTTACCAACACGCTGGTAGAAGTGCTGCAAAAAGAGCAGCCGACCCACATTGGCGTCGCCTTCGACTCGGCAGCCAAAACGTTCCGCCACGATAACTTTGCCGAGTATAAAGCCAACCGCCAGGCGCAGCCCGAAGATATCTCGATTGCCATTCCATACTGTAAAAAGATTGTGGAAGCCTTTAACATCCCGGTGCTGATCCTGGATGGGTACGAGGCCGACGACATTATCGGCACCATGGCCTGCCAGGCAGAAAAAGCAGGCTTTGATGTATACATGATGACGCCCGACAAGGACTATTGCCAGCTGGTAACCGAGCACGTCTTTGTGTATAAACCGGCTTTTATGGGCAATGCCATCGATATTCTGGATGTGCAGAAAGTGCTGGAGAAATGGGAGATCGAGCGCGTAGAGCAGGTAATTGATATACTAGGCCTGCAGGGCGATGCCGTGGACAACATTCCGGGCATTCCGGGCATTGGTGAGAAAACAGCCAAATCGCTCATTCAGCGCTTTGGCTCGGTAGAGAACCTGATCGCCAACGCCGACCAGCTGAAGGGCAAGCAAAAGGAGAACATCATCAACTTTGCCGAGCAGGGCATGCTGTCCAAAGAGCTGGCTACCATCCATTGCACCGTGCCCATTGCCTTTAATGAAGAACACCTGCACTACGATGGTCCCAACATCGAGCAACTGACCGAGCTGTTTGCCGAACTGGAATTCCGGCAGCTGGCGCAGCGCGTACTGGGCCAAACCCCGGGAGCCGCTGCCAGCGCCAAAGTAACGCCGGCCCGCAAAGGCAAAGCCGCAGACCATCAACAAACCTCTCTGTTTAGCTTTGCTGCTGCCCCTACTGCCGAAGTTGCCGACGTGGAGGAAGCACCTGCAACCATGCAGACCATCCACTCCACTATTCACAGCTATTACCTCATTAATACGCCCGAGTTGCGCCAGCGCCTGGTCAAATACCTGCTCCGGCAGGATGAGGTCTCCTTCGATACGGAGACGACAAGTATAGATGCCATCACGGCGCACCTGGTGGGCATGTCGTTCTGCTACCGGCCCGGTGAGGCCTACTACGTGCCCGTGCCGCCAAACGACCGCGAAGAAGCCATGCGCATTGTAGCGGAGTTTAAGCCGGTGCTCGAAAGCCAGACCATTGCCAAAATAGGGCAGAACATTAAGTATGATATGCTGGTGATGAAGAACTATGAGGTGGAGGTGCAGGGCCCGATCTTTGACACCATGCTGGCCCATTACCTGCTGGAGCCCGAAATGCGCCACAACATGGATGTGCTGGCCGAAACCTACCTCAACTACAGCCCTGTGCCGATCACCGCATTGATCGGACCAAAAGGCAAAGGCCAGAAGACCATGGCCGACCTGACACCAGAGGAAATAAAAGACTATGCCTGTGAGGATGCCGATATTACCTTGCAGCTGAAGCAGTATTTTGAGCCGCTCTTGCAGGAGCAGCACCAGACCAGGCTTTTCGGGGAGGTGGAAACACCGCTGGTGCCGGTGCTGGCTGCAATCGAGAAAGAAGGCATCAGCATCGACTCCAATGCCCTGGCCGATATTTCCATGCAGCTGGAGAGCGAGGTCATCAAGCTGGAGCGACGCATTTTTGAGCTGGCCGGCGAGCAGTTCAACATCGGCTCGCCCAAGCAACTCGGCGAGGTATTGTTCGACAAGCTGGAGCTGCATGGCAAAGCCAAGATCAAAAAGACTAAAACCGGCCAGTATGCCACCGGCGAAGAAATCCTCTCGAAGCTATCGGGGGAGCACGAGATCGTGCGCCTCATACTGGAGCACCGCGAACTGACAAAGCTCAAATCCACTTATGTGGATGCGCTGCCGCAGCTGGTATGCTCGCTCGACAACCGGGTACATACGTCCTTTAACCAGGCCGTAACCGCCACGGGCCGCCTCAGCTCCACCAACCCCAACCTTCAGAACATACCTGTGCGCACGGAGCGGGGCCGCGAGATCCGCAAAGCGTTTGTGCCGCGCAATAGCAAGCACCTGATCATCTCAGCCGACTACTCGCAGATAGAGCTGCGCATTATGGCCGATTTCAGTGGTGACCCTACTATGAAGGAGGCCTTTAAGAATGGGCTGGATATCCACGCCTCCACGGCCAGCAAAGTGTTTCACGTGCCGCTCGACAAGGTGGATGCCGAAATGCGCCGCAAGGCCAAGACCATCAACTTCGGCATCATCTATGGCATTTCGGCCTTTGGCCTGGCCGAGCGCCTGCACATTCCGCGCCGCGAAGCCGCCGATATTATTGAAGCTTACTTTGCCGAGTTCCCTGCTGTAAAGGAGTATATGGATTCGGCTATCGACAAAGCCCGCGAGCAGGAGTATGTGGAAACGCTGCTGGGCCGCCGCCGCTTTCTGCGCGACATCAACTCCCGCAATCAGACCATCCGGGGCTTTGCCGAACGCAACGCCATCAACGCGCCTATACAAGGCACTGCCGCCGACATTATCAAGATCGCGATGATCAACATCCACGATTACCTGCAACAAGAAAAGCTGCAGACGCGCATGATCCTGCAGGTGCATGACGAACTTCTGTTTGATGCCCCCAGGGAGGAAGTGGAGATTGTGACGCCGAAAATTGTAGAGCTCATGACTAATGCGCTGCCCCTGAGCGTGCCGATGGAAGTGGGCCTGGGCGTTGGCGAGAACTGGCTGGAAGCGCACTAAGACCTCGCAGCGTGCGCAGCTCCTGCGAGTGTCTGGCTGGCTACGCTGTAAGGGCTTTCGGCAATAGACACTCGCGGGTCCGAGGACGCCGCGAGGTCTTCTGAACCCCTTACTGTCGCAAGTTTAGCGCGAGCGTAACTTACGGCAGCGAAGATGGGGCTACGCTGCGGATTTAAATATTTCATTCATAAAAAAAGCACCCCAAACTGAGGTGCTTTTTTTATACTTTAAACTTTGGTAGTACTTACGGAAAAAGTACGGCGCGGTATTGCGTTTCGTCAGCAGTAGGCACGTGGGCGCCATACTTGTTGTTGATGTTGCGGATAATTTCGTTGGCTACAATAGCATAGCCCCGGGGCGTCAGGTGCACGCCATCCAGCGAGAACAGGTTGCCGGAAATGAACGCCGGAGAATAGCTGATCGCATTTAGGTTCAGGGTGGCTTTGCCCTCCTTCATCTGGATAGAGTTGAAGAAGGCATTCATATCCACATAAACAAGGCTCTTGGCCTGTGCGGCAGTAGAAAGCATGTTGTTGAAATTGGTGGTAGCCGCCTTTACAGCCGTTACCTCCACTTCGTCCAGCACTTCACTATTCGCCAGCGGGTTGTAAGGGCTAAAACCATGCGGAATGGTAGCTGTGCCCACAGTCTCCGGCGTACCTACCGTAGAGGTAAGTAGCACAAAGTCGGCGGCAGTAGCCGGGCGCACCGTGCCGTCGGCAGTAGTGATGAAAAGCGCCGTTTTAGCAGCCGTAGCCTTGGCCATGATAGCCGCTGTGGCTTTAGTGGTAAAGAAAGGAATGCCCGTCACGTCCGGAATGTTGATGATCGCTCCTTTGGCGCCATTTGCTGTAAGGGCAGCTACCATCGCATCCAGGCTGGTCTGGAACTTGGCAGCATCAGAAATAGCCGCCACGCCACCAGAGGTAGCAAAGCCCAGCACATCGTTGTTGCCCAACCACATGGTAAAGAAGGTAGGATTAGTTGCGGCCACTTTGCTTACGTAAGGCATAAACCCGCTGGTTGGCAGCGGATCGTTGCCGATCAGGCGCTCATAATAAGGGTTAAAGCCAAGCGGGTTGTTCAGGCCGTAACCAGCCGTAGTAACATCCACCATCTTGATGCCAGGCACGCCCAGGTTGTTCACCTCGTCGAGGTACTCGGTATACAAAGGCGTTTTAGTATCGGCACCCAGCCCACGAATGGCCAGCTTATCTTTTACCGGCTCCAGAATAGGCGATCCTGCCTGATCAAATCCGGTAAACTTCAGGTAGCCCGAGCCGTTGCTTTGCTCTTCGGTAAACAGGGGCTGCGTAAACTCGCCGCCACCGGCCAGCTTAAACTGCCCGGCAAGTATGGCCGGGTATGAGTTCAGCTGTCCTTCGCGGTACAGGCCGCCATCGGCATAACCTGCCGTCAGGGAGTTGCCCACGGCTACATACTTGGTAAAATCGGCCTGCCCGGCCGAAGCGCTCGGGGCGTCAATCTCCGGGTCGCAGCTTGTAAGCAGCACACCGGCAAAAAGGGCCAGCATACCGGTTTTATAAATATACTTTTTCATATACGTTGGGAGAAATTAAAATGTATAGTTCAAACCAATGCCCGGAATGTAGGCGATAGACTTGTAAGTACCGCCAATGCCGCCAGACTTGTCAGAGGCGTCTGTTCTTTCCTTTTTGTTGATGTAAAGGAAGGAGGCATCCACGCTGAGGTTTTCGGATACCTGGTAGCCTACCCCGGCAGAAAGTCCGCGGGAGTCGGCATCCGGCGTTTCGGGGGTCAGGTAACCATTCTGCACTGGTGAGTTATCATAGTAAGCACCACCGCGCAGGGCCAGGGCTTCGCCTACTTTATACTCGGCACCGATACGGTAAATGTATGTATCCTCGTAGTTGCGGGCGTTAACGGAAGTCGGTGAGCCGTTCACGTTCTGAGAATAGTCGAAGCGCAGGTTTTCGTACGCGCTCCAGCCCACACGGCTGATGTCTAAAGCCAGCGTCAGCGCCTCTGTTGGCATAAAGCCAACGCCCAGGCTCAGGGTAGCAGGCAAAGGCAGCCTGGCATCAAATTCTGTTCCTTCGGGGAAGCGGCTGCTCAGCGAGCCGGGGATATTGGTGAAGGTCACATCGCCCTCTTTCACTTCCATGTCTACTTTAGAGCGGTAGTTCAGGCCCACCGATAGTTTGTCGGTCGGTTTATAGAATACGCCCACGTTCATGCCCATGCCACTGGCGCCACCGTCCAGCTCGGCCTTGCCATATTCACCGGCCTGGTTCTGCACCGGAATGCTGCGCTGCAGGTTTACACCGCCTATGGCATAAATAAACCCGATGCCTATCCCTAATTTGTCTGTAACCTTGTAGCTTACTGTGGGCTGAATGTAGATCGCCTGCAGTTCCAGTTGGTTCAGGCCAAAGCGGCCACTCCACTCATCTCCCCACTTCACGGTGCTGCCATAAGGCGTGTATATTCCCAGGCCAACTGTTAACAGCTCGTCTACTTTATAAGCGCCGTATACCTGAAAGGGCGTGCCCAGCGGGTTATCAGCCTCAGCAGTACTGGTACCCGGCTCCGGGGCGCGGTAAGCTATTTTAGATATAATGCCACTGGCTCCTACCGTTACCCCATTCTGGCGGATGTAGCTCATCGCGCCCGGGTTAAAGAAAATACTGGCGGTGCCTGTTTCCAGACCGGTGCCCGTGTGGCCCATACCTATTTGCCGTTGGCTCGCCAGGTTAACCTGATATCCCCCGGCCATGGCCATGCCGGAAATCAATGTACCACCTAATAAGGCTAGAATTTTGCTTTTCATAAACGCAACTGAATTTAATGTAGGGTGATGATATATGTAAACAAATATATCAAATATAAATACCAGATTTAGCGGCAGCGAATCCTTTTTTCAAATATTTTTTAGAATGGGTCGAAAAATGCAGAAAGCACCTCCTGCAAGTATAAAAAGGCCTGGCTGGTGCTCTCTGGCCAGCCTCTAAGTATACCCAGCGAGCGGTCAAAGCCCTCGAACGGTTTGCCCGCGCCAGCAATACGAGCCAGGTGATATTGCACTGATTTTCAATCTATTTTAAAAACTACTTTATATATCCGCTCCTCTTCTGTGCAACTTTATGGGGTAGCTGCCTATCAAAAATATGGCCCTTACGTTATCATAAGTCGCAATAAAAGACCAAGGTATGTACGATGTGATAATTATAGGAGGCGGGCCGGCCGGTTTGAACGCGGCAATGCTCCTGGGCCGATCGAGAAGAAAGGTAGTGGTGTTTGACGGGGGAAAGCCGCGCAACCGATGGGCCGAAAGTATGAATGGATTCCTGTCCCGCGATGGTATAAATCCGCGCGAGTTCATCCAGCTGGCGCGCGAGGAGCTGATCCGGTATGCCGTGGAAATAAAACCAATTGAGGTAGCGTCGGCCACCTACAGCAAAGGCCAGTTTGTGGTAAACGATGCCGAAGGCACCGTTTACCATTCGCGCAAGCTGCTGCTGGCTACCGGCCTGAAAGATAACCTGCCGCAGCTGGATGGCCTGGAGCCTTTGTATGGAAAGAGCGTGCACCACTGCCCTTACTGCGATGGCTGGGAGAGCCGCGACAAAGCCATTGCCGTGTATGGCATCAACAGAGATGGCATAGGCCAGGCGCTGGCCATGAGGACCTGGAGCGACGATGTGACCCTTTTTACCGATGGCACCAAGAAACTGCAGCGCCTGGACCTGGAACTGCTCGCCCGGAACGAAGTAAAAGTATGCACCGACCGTATTCTGCGGCTGGAAGGGGATAAAGGGATGCTGCAGCATATTGTGCTGAGCAACGGCGAAAAGCGCGCGCAGCAGGCCATGTTCTTTTCGATGGGCGCCAAACAGCAGTCCGACCTGGGGAGCCAGCTGGGCTGCGAGTTTACCAACAAGGGCGTAATAAAGACCAAGCGCCTGCAGCAGGCTAATATTCCAGGGCTTTTTGTGGCCGGCGATGCTGCCCGCGATATGCAAATGGTGATTGTGGCAGCCTCGGAAGGAGCCAAGGCTGGCGTCGCCATCAATATGGAACTGCAGCGCGAGGACAGGAAATAGGAAGTCTTGCCTTCAATAAAAAAACCGTCCGTTATACTTAGCATGAAGTATAACGGACGGTTTTTAATTTATACCCGTTGCCGGCCACAGCGTTATTTAATGTTCCACCTGCTGCCCATGGGGCACCGCCTGAAACAAGTGCTCTTTCAGGCAATAGCGATATCCTTTTACTAACAGGTGCATCATCAGGCCTTCTACAGCTATAGGCTCGTTCTCATCCACTTCGCGCGTGTTGGAATACGCAATTTTGCTGGCATCGATGATGGTTACCACACCCGGGCCAAACACTTCCACCTGGTCTCCTTCGCTGATCATAATGCCTGTTTCCTCGCTCAGCCCAATGCCCACATACTCTGTATCGTGGGCCACCGCGTGGGCCAGCCGGCCAAAACGGCCGCGTTCGGCAAAGTGCGTATCGATGTATACATTTTTAACGAAGCCAAACCCGTTGGTGGTTTTCATCTCGCCCTTAAGTAAAGAGTAATGACCATAACCGTTATAGATCATGCGGTCGGACATGACGGCCGCCCCGGCACTGGTGCCGGAAATAATGATCTCTTCTTCCTCAAAGCGCCGGCGCATTATCTCCAGCAACTGCGTGCCTCCCAGGAACTTGGCCAACCGCAACTGATCCCCTCCGGTAAAAAAGATAACATCTACCTTGCTGATCCGCTCTAAATTTTCTTCCGTATCGGCGGCATGGTCCTCGTCAACGTGCAAAAAATGTACGTTACAGAAACCAAACTCCTCAAATGCTTCTTTATACGCCACGCCCGACTCTTCGGGCTCTTTTGTAGCCGTGGTAATCACTTCGATCCGCATATGCAGGTGGCATATCTCTGACCGAATAAGTTTGATCAAGCCGTCATCATCTCCACCTCCCAACGCAATCAACTTTCCCTTTACTTTCTTCATGTATCCGTTTACGCTTAAATATGCTCTTTATACTTAACATCAGGAATGTGGGTTAAGTTTAAGTTTCGGCTCTTACCTGCCTGCTTAAAAGATGAGGGACAGAAGTATGTTTTTCTGCCAGTATGCAGGGCATTTAGCCTGCCGGGCAGTTGCCTGATACGTCTGGAAAAGGCAAACCAGATTGGTAAAACACACCCTGATAAGTGCAATTGGGGCCGCCTCTAGCCGTGCGCCTGCATCGGCCGCACGTTCATACTTTCATCAGGCACCTTACCCAGGAACAGGCTGCGCCGGTGCAGCTATCCCTTTGCTTTGGCCTTAAGCAAGGCTGGCCGGCAGGGTGCCCTTGCTATGCCCGGGCATTGCGAAACAGGTAGCCCCCATAACAGGCTACTTTAAACGGAGGAGCCGCCTTATTAAATTAAACACATCAATGTTTAAACAGGATTTATGACAGAAAATTTTTTCCTGAAAAAGTGTTCGCTGTCGAACAATAAAGTGTTCGACAGCGGACACTTTTAACAACCGGCAGAAGCCCGAAACAACACACAATCACCTGATTTACAGTTAGTTATCAAGTGTGGCACGCTAAATGTAATAAGCCAATCAGGAATAAAAAAAATTATAGCAGGGCAAAGCAACCTTTAGAGAAGCGGCGCCATCTATAAGATACAACAGAAAAAAACCAAAACACTTAAAGCCATACAACTATGAAACTCATTATCCTTCTTATCGTCATCATCCTCGGCTTCGGAGCCACTGTAAAAAGATCCGCCAGCGACTTGAAAGAGATCAGCATGAAGCATGAACTCAGCAAGTATAGCAACTACCCTAATTTACTTCCGGAAGTAAAAATTGTAGCGCCGCATTTCTAACCTGATAACCAGAATACAAAACCTACCTCTTAAACAGTACCACTATGAAACTTATCATTCTGCTTTTCGCAATGCTTTTTGGCTTTAGCGCCTCTGTAAAAAAATCAGCTGATGACATGAAAGCGATCAGCGCCAGAATAGAGCTAAACCATTACCAGAATTACCCTAACATGTTGCCAGAAGTACAGGTGGTAGCCTACCGTAAATAAGGGCTACACCTGACCAGCATCACTATCCGCCATTAGTCTGAATAAAACCATGAAAATCATTGCCTTATTAATTGCCATACTTATTGGCTTCTGCTTTGCGTGTAAAGACATTTTTGACGCACACAAAAAATCAACGCCACAGGCTATGCTCCAGTTAGCAAGCCCCCTAAATGCCCCTGCACAGCAGACCCAGGCTATAGCTGCCCTATAGTCTGGGCCACTGCCCGCTAAATCTCCACATTAAAATTTCGGCCACCAACCCTTGTTGTAATTTAGGCAATGTTACAAACAGGGGGTATTTTGCCAAAACTAAAGTGGCCGAAACAAGCAAAAGAGCGCCATTCCTCTGTTTAAACATTCGTTTAGCAGCTATTCTGCGATGTTACAATCCGCCCTCTGATTTCCTTTTATTCGGGTTTCAGGCCCGCTATATTTAGCTTTTACTTGGAGCTGCCCGGCAGCAGCTGGCTTTTAAAAGAAGGGTTCTGGTATAAATACCGGCATAGCGATGTGGTTGCCGGCGCTTTATAACAGAGCATAACCGCCCGCTGCCCATGTTACAAAATGGCCTGCAGCAGCACCAACTTCTGCGCATGCTGAGGCAGCAAGCGCAGGGCCATATAAAAGAAGGAAATCTCTATAATTAAACAGAAAAGCGAATCACTAAACCTTAGTTACCAACTAACTTTGCGCTGGCGTTAGTACTGGTATGTGGTGGGCTCATGCCTGCAGCAGTCCCCCGCTGCAGCAGGAGGCAGGCCTTCCCTTTCAGATGAAAACATACTTAATCACAGCCTCCAGCGCGGCTCGCTTTTCAATAGAAGCCCGGCCCCAACCGGGCTTCTTTCTTTTTGCTGCTCCGCCAAGCACCTGCCCTTAGTCATTGTCCTGCTTCAGGCGGTCAAAGATGCTTCCTTTTTTACGATCGCGCTTGTTATCCTCGTCCTGTTGCTTGCCGAAAGGCCAGAGGCTTTTCTTCTTCTTTTTCTCTTTCACGATAACGTAGCGCACTGAGATGCCCGTGGAGAAATCCGTCCAATCTTCGTGATGGAAATGCACGGCTGGCTTCACATCGGCCGAGAGCAGGAAGGGGAGCCCGTTTACCTTATACTCTACCCCGATGATGCCGTCTACCCCTGTAAACATACCATTATCTTTCAGGTTGCCCACATGGCCGCCCGCACCCAGGTAGTAATTAAAGCGCTTGCCCAGTATGGGCCGGTGCCACTCGTAAAGGGCCGTGGCACTGTATTCGCGGGCACTCAGCGCCAGGATCGCTTCGAGCGTGCCCTGCTCATGCAGTTTTTGCTGTAGCGTAAGGCCAAAAACATCACTGTCGAGGCGCACTCCCGCAGCCGTGCGGTATACCTGGGCCCGGCTTACTATACTTACCCCGCAAAGCAGGATACTCAAAAACAAAATTCGCTTTAACATAGTGTAAAGGTGCTAAAAAACGTCAAGGGCAAAAATCGTACATGCGACTGATAAACACTGCTTGCTGCTGCTAGGCATGGGTAAACAGATGCAGTCGCTAAGGCAAAGATAGCCGCCGCGGCCAGCCAACCTCCAAAAAGGTACAATTTCTTCTTCTCACAACGGCTAACCCGGCGCTAACGGTATCTTACTTTAAAAAGAATAGCGTGGTTGCTGCAAGTGGTAGTATACGGCTGTGGGAGGGTGGTTTGGAAACGAGCAGGAGAGGACGTCAGAATTAATGGAATGGCTTTATCAGCTTTATGCTGGGCAGGGGTTACTTAAGCATGAACGGTAATTATAGCTGAGTGAAGTTCTTATGTATGCATTGCTATTTCTCTAAACCCCACTCTTAGATTTTCATATTTACCGTTTTGGCTTTTAAAGTAATTTAGCCAAGGGTATTCACGCTTGTTTGGGTCTTCTTTAAGTGGAGCACGTCTGAAGTTGTTCTTCGTGCAATGCACTATCAAAGCGAAGGCAAGTTGTTTTTCCTTGTCTTTGTAGGCTTCAAATAGCTTTCTTGAAGCCTTAAAAAGTATGTTGTTGATATGGCTTTTAGAAAGCTTCTTAGTTTGTGAATACTTGCACTGGATAAAGGTAACCGTGTTTCCCTTCTCAGCTATCAAATCTATGCCTCCGTCTGTATATCCGTTAAACCCGTTGTAAGTAATTTTGAAGCCTTCACTTTCTAGAGTTTGACCTACAAACTTTTCATAGATATAACCCCATTCATTGGGTTTGATTTTATCGAAGGGATAAATAAGCTGACCTTCTGCTATTTCAAGCTGTTTCAGAGTAGGGTTTATTTTCAAGTCACCTGCTTTAAGACATTCAATTATCAACATGGCTATTTGAATTTAAAGTGATTCCTACTGCACAGAGGTTCAGCAGTTGGCCTACATGAAACATCAACACTTTAATATACAATTAAACCTACATTTTTGCTAGTTTTATTTTATATGCTATAAAGTCGATTTGCAGGAAAAAGTATATCATATTTAACCCGCTTTTCAATTTGCCTCCGAGCGGACATATCACATGGCTATGAGCCAAATTTTAGAGTTGAATTTGAGCAAATGCGGCAACGTAAGCTCTAACCTTTAATTATAAATTAAATTGGCCAAACTATTATCAATACAGCCCATAGACACATAAAGTCCCCTTCATGTAGACCTACACGGCTGACCTAAATTCGACGTTTGTGAAGTTATAAATGTGAGCAGGAGCAAGATATTTTTCAGCAAATACGAGTAGACAGGAAAGCTGAAAAGCAAAAAAGGCTTGCAAGTTTTCACTTACAAGCCTTTTTGTTCATCTGAGGTAGCGGGAACAGGACTCGAACCTGTGACCTTTGGGTTATGAGCCCAACGAGCTACCAACTGCTCCATCCCGCACTGTTATTGTGTTACAAAAGTAGGACATTGGTTTTTACTATGCAAGTAATTTCTACAAAAATCAGCTAAAAATTTACCGTTCTCAGAATTTGCTGGTGATTCCGAAGTGTATTTTCGAGTATTTGAACGAAAGGGGCTGCTGCTCCGATTTGCCCAGCGAGTAGACCAGCTGAAAAATGCCGGCTCCGGTACTAAAGCTGATGCCGCCGCCCACGCCCAGCGGAAAGCTATCGGTTCGTGATTTTTCCAGATCACTGCGGTAATAGCCCTGATCATAGAACAACAGCACATACGAATCCTGGGCGGTAAACAGGCGGTATTCCAGCGTGCCTACGGCATAGGAGGAGGCAAAGAAGAAGTAGTCGTCGAAGCCCCGGAGCGAGGAAAGGCCGCCCAAACGGTACATATCGTTGAGGAAGATCTGGTCGTTGAGCAACGCTTCGCCCTGTAGCCGCGCCAGCAGCACACTGCTACGCCCTAACCGGAAGAAGTTCTCCAGCCGGGCGCTTATACTTAGCTGGCTGGTTTTCATATCCAGGGTATCGTAAAAGCTTTTCTCCAGGCCAGGGTTGCGCAGCAGTGTTTTGGCACCGGCCGCTACCTGCAGCTCCGCCAGCCGGCCACGCCGCGGAAAGTAAAAGTCATCGAGGTTGTTCCAGCTATAGTTCAGGCCATAGGTGGTGGTACGGGCATCCGCCAGATCCAGGTTCTGGAGCTGCCGGGGGCTTGCCGCCGACAATACCCGCGCATTGCGCCACTCGCTGAACACGCTAAACTTGCCATACTTTAAAGTATAATACCCCAGTTGCAGGCGCGGCTGCACCGTAATATAGGAAGAATCCTGCTTGAGCAAATTAAATTTGGCACCCAGCTCAAAAGGCGTCCCGAAGAGGTTGGGGTGCATATACTCGCCGTTCAACACCACAGAGCCCTTGTTTACGCGCCGCCACTGCAGCCCCAGGCTTTTACCGGTACCCGAAATATTCCGGATGCTAAGGTTGGCCTCGCCGGTGATCAGCAATTTATTCCCCTGCCGGGTAGGGTCGGGCAGAAAGCCCACAATGCCGTCGAGCTGGTTGGCCTGCCGGTCTTCAAGGAAGTAATAGACACGGGCTTTGTTGCGGGCAAAGCGCACCTGCGGCGGCCGCGTTACCTTGATGTAGGGTAGGGCGGTGAGCATGCGCTGCGAGGCTTCTATCTGCTGCTGGTTATAGGGCTGCCCCGGGTACAACTGCAGGTAGCGGATCAGGAACTTTGGTTTGGTTTTGCTGCCGCCCATCACCTGCAGCGAATCGTAGGTTACCACAAAGGCTTTTTCTACCATTAGCGCTGCTTCGATCCTGTTATCTTTTATAGTGATGGAATCTAGCCAGACGGAGGCAAACGGGTAGCCGCTGCGCTCGGCATAGGCCAGGATGCGCTGCTGCAGCTTCACATACTCGGCCGGTTTGAAGGGTGTGTCGTGGTAAAACTTTTCCCGGAAACCGGATTCCACTAAAATGCCTTCGCTCAGGTTACCGTTGCGTAGCTGCGCCCACTTAAAGGGGTGCCCCACAAAAAGCTGCACATGCAGGGTGTCGCCGCGCAGGTAGGTGCTGTCGGCCGAGGCCAGCAGGTAGGCGTCCTGCTGCAACCTGTAGACCAGCGCCTGCACTTCCTGCTGCGCCGCCACAGAGTCGGGCAGTAGCGTGGCATACGCATACTGCCGGAGCACCTGCTTGCCGGCATCCGGGGTATGCACCTGCAGCGTGACGGGCTGCTGCACCGCCGGCGCGCCAACAGGCTGCGCGTGCTCCTGCGCCCGCGCAAACGGCGCCCACAAAAGCAAACACAACACGAAGGCAGCAATTTTATACATTTGTAGGATTGATTGTTGAATTGTTTGGTAGCTAAATTGTTTAACTGTTAAATGGTTGAACAAAATTGCATCCTGCACACCTGCAAAGGTAATGGGTACATCCAGATTATCAGGTATGCTGCTGCTTCATATCTATCAACCTGACAACAATTTAACTATCTAACAATTTAGCAATTTATACTTTGGCCGGCATATACCTTCATATCCCTTTCTGTAAGCAAGCGTGCCATTACTGCGATTTCCACTTCAGCACCTCCATGGGGCTAAAGGAGCAGACGGTGCAGGCTATTGCCCGGGAGCTGGCTTTGCGTCAGGAGTACCTGCAGGGGCAAACGGTGCATACAATCTATTTTGGCGGCGGTACGCCCTCGTTGCTTAGCCAGCAGGAGCTGCAGCTCCTGCTGCAAACCATCCGGCAGCTGTTTGAAGTTTCGGAGGAGGTGGAAATCACGCTGGAGGCTAATCCCGATGATCTGTCGCCGGCCAAGCTGCAGGAACTGCGTGCTGCGGGCATCAACCGCCTGAGTATTGGCTTACAATCGTTTCATGAGCCGCACCTGCGCCTGATGAACCGCGCCCATACTGCCGCCGAAAGCCTGCAAAGCGTAAAACATGCCCAGGCAGCTGGTTTCAGCAACATCACCGTCGATCTGATCTATGGCATCCCGGCCCCCGATCATACTATCTGGCAGCAGGACCTAGCAACCCTTTTTGGGCTTGGCGTGCAGCATGTTTCCTGTTATGCCCTCACCATAGAGCCCGACACAGCGCTGGGCCGCTGGAGCAAAAAGGGTAAATTCATGCCGAGTGAGGATGACTTTACAGCGCAGCAGTTTGAGATTTTGCTGGCGCAGATGCGGCAGCAGGGCTTTGCCCAATACGAGATCTCTAATTTCTGCCAGCCTGGCTACGAGTCGCGGCACAACAGCAATTACTGGCGCGGCGTGCATTACCTGGGCGTAGGCCCCAGCGCGCACTCTTTCAATGGTTCCTCCCGGCAGTATACCGTTGCCCATAACAAGAAGTATGTAGACGCCCTGGCGCAGGGCGTGGTGCCCTTTGAGCTGGAAGAACTGACACTGGCCGACCAGGCCAACGATTACCTGCTTACCACCCTGCGCACCACCTGGGGGTGTGATCTGGTCAAGCTGCGCGACAAGTATAAGTATGACCTGGCCGCTACGCATGCGGCCTACCTGCTTAGCCTTCAGCAAAAGGGCCTGGCACAGATAAAAGACGAGGTGCTATACCTGACCGACCAGGGCAAGCTGCTGGCCGACCAGGTAACGCTGGACCTGTTTGTAGAGGCCTGAATCCCTCCGGCTGGTTTGTAAACAAAGAAGGACCGGTGCCTGGCGCCGGTCCTTCTTTGTTTACAAAGTATAAGGTATAGCTGTTAAAACAATGCCTCGGCCACTTTGCGCACCGACTCCGATTTGCCCATGGAGTAATAATGCAGGCAAGGCACCCCGAATTCAACCAACTCTTTGGACTGCTGAATAGCCCATTCTACCCCTACTTGCGCCGCCGCTTTGTTATCCGGGCAGGCGTCCAGGGCATCTGCCAGGTCGCACGGAATCTCTATATGAAAGAGGCTGGGCAGCAGCGTGAGCTGTGATTTGGACGTTATTGGCTTCAGTCCCGGAATGATGGGCACATTGATGCCTTCCTGGCGGCATTGCTTCACAAAGTTGAAGTACTTCTGGTTATCGAAAAACATCTGTGTCACAATGTATTCGGCCCCCAACTCTACTTTCTTTTTAAGCCAGCGCAGATCCGTTTTCAGGTTCGGCGATTCCGAATGCTTTTCGGGATAGCCCGCCACGCCAATGCAGAAGTTTGTGCCATTGTGGTTTACCTGCTCATCGTCCAGATAAATGCCATTGTTCATGCCCACCACCTGCTCGATCAGCTCCGACGCATACGTATGCCCGGATGGGTCCGGAATAAAGCGCTGTTCGCTTTTCACGCAATCGCCGCGTAGCACCAGCACATTGTCAATACCCAGGAAGTGCAGGTCGATGAGCGCGTTCTCTGTTTCCTCTTTGCTAAAGCCTCCGCAGATAAGATGCGGCACCGTATCTACTTTATAGTGGTTCTGGATGGCCGCACAAATACCTACGGTGCCCGGTCGCTTGCGCGTGGTGCGTTTCTCGAGCAGGCCGTTCTCGCGCTGCTTGTAAATATACTCCTCGCGGTGATAAGTTACGTCGATAAAGGGAGGCTTAAACTCCATCAGCGGGTCAATATGGCTGAAGAGGCTTTTGAGGTTTTCCCCTTTCAGCGGAGGCAGCACTTCCAGGGTAAAAAGTGCCTTATCCGCATTCTTGAAGTGGTCCGTAATTTTCATATAGGTGCTAAGGGTGATACTTTTTAGATATTAGACACAAGACGTTAGACTTTCTGTTTGTTGATCAGCTACAACATTAGACGTATACCTGTATCCGGATAGCGCATTCCGTACAAAGTATAAGTCTAATCTCTAAAATCTAACGTCTTTTTTATACTGCCTGCTGCTGCGCTACCGGCTGCGGATCGTAGTTCAGGTTCGGCGACAGCCAGCGTTCGAGCTCTTCCTGCGGCATGCCTTTGCGGCTGGCCAGATCGGCTACCTGGTCTTCTCCGATCTTGCCTAAACCAAAATACTTCGATTCGGGATGCGAGAAGTATAAACCGCTTACCGACGAGGCCGGGTACATGGCCAGGTTCTCCGTCAAAATAATACCGGTCTTGTTCTGGGCATCCAGCAGGTCAAAGAGCGTAATTTTCTCGGTATGGTCGGGGCAACCCGGGTAGCCGGGGGCCGGACGAATGCCCTGGTACTTCTCTTTGATCAGGTCTTCGTTTCCTAAGGCCTCATCCGGCGCATAGCCCCAAAGCTCCCGGCGTACTTTGGCGTGCATCAGCTCGGTGAAAGCTTCTGCCAGGCGGTCAGCCAGCGCTTTCAGCATAATGGAGCGGTAATCATCGTGCTCGGCGGCATACTTGTCCAGCAACTTCTCAATGCCAAAGCCCGCCGACACCACAAAGCCCCCGATATAATCGGCTACGCGGGTTTCTTTCGGAGCGAGAAAATCAGCGAAAGAAATGTTAGGTACCTTATCTCCTTTTTTGCCCTGCTGCCGCAAGGTATGGAACTCGGTGAGCACCTGCTCGCGGGTTTCGTCGGTGTATACTTCAATGGTATCATCGGCTACTACGTTGGCCGGGTAAAAGCCTACTACCGCGCGTGCTTCCAGTAATTGCTTATCCACGATCTCCTGCAGCATTTCCTGCGCGTCCTGGAACAACTTCGTGGCTTCTGTGCCTAATTCCGGATCTGTCAGTATTTTCGGGTACTGGCGCTTGAGCTCCCAGGCATGGAAGAAAGGTGTCCAGTCGATGTAGGGCACAATCTCTGCCAAAGGAAAATGCTCGAATACCCGGGTTCCGGTAAAGCTGGGCTTCACCGGCTGCGCAGCGGCCCAATCCACGTTATACTTGTTGGCGCGGGCTTCGGCTATACTTGCAAAAGCGCGGTCTTTGGTGCGGCTCAGGTGGTCTTCGCGCAGTTTCTGGTACTCTGCTTTTATCTCGGCAATGTAAGCGTCGCGGTTCTCGCTCAGCAGGCTGCTCACCACGGTTACGCTCCGCGAGGCATCGTGCACGTGCACTACCGGCCCGCTATACTGCGGTGCGATCTTCACGGCCGTATGTACCCTGGAGGTAGTCGCCCCGCCGATCAACAGCGGAATGGTCATGCCGCGGCGCTCCATTTCCTGCGCCACATACACCATCTCATCCAGCGACGGCGTGATCAGCCCGCTCAACCCAATAATATCTACTTTTTGCGCCTGTGCCTCCGACAGGATCTTATCAAGCGCGACCATCACGCCCAGATCGATCACTTCGTAGTTGTTACAGGCCAGCACCACACCCACAATGTTCTTGCCGATATCGTGCACGTCGCCTTTCACGGTGGCCATCAGGATGGTGCCTGCGGTGGATTTGGACGTATCGGAAGCGAGCTTCTCTTTTTCCATAAACGGCAGCAGGTACGCCACCGACTTCTTCATTACGCGGGCGCTTTTAACTACCTGCGGTAAAAACATCTTGCCGGCGCCAAACAAGTCACCCACTACGGTCATGCCGGCCATCAGCGGCCCTTCGATCACATCGAGCGTTTTAACGGCCTGCTGGCGGGCTTCTTCGGTATCTTCGTCAATATAATCCACAATGCCTTTTACCAGCGCATGTTTCAGGCGTTCGGTTACCGGTGCTTCGCGCCAGCTGTTGTCAGCCTGCACCGCTTCCTTGCCTTTGCCTTTGATGGTTTCGGCATACGTTACCAGCTTTTCGGTGGCATCGGGGTGGCGGTTAAAGATGACGTCTTCGATCAGATCGCGCAGCTCGGTGGGTATTTCGCTGTACACGCCCAGCATGCCGGCGTTCACAATGCCCATGTCCATACCTGCCTGCACGGCATAGTATAAAAACACGGTGTGCATGGCCTCGCGCACCACATCGTTGCCACGGAAAGAGAACGACAAATTACTTACACCCCCACTTACCAGCGCATGCGGCAGGTTGGCTTTGATCCATTTCACGGCCTCCAGGTACTCTACGGCATAGTTGTTATGTTCTTCGATGCCGGTGGCAATGGCCAGAATGTTCGGATCAAAAATGATGTCCTGTGGCGGGAAGCCGATCTCTTCGGTGAGTATCTTGTAAGCGCGCCCGCAGATCTCTATTCTACGTTCAAGCGTATCGGCCTGGCCCTGCTCATCAAACGCCATTACCACAGCGGCAGCACCGTACTGGCGCACCTTGCGGGCAATGTGTTTAAAGTTCTCTTCGCCCTCTTTTAAGCTGATGGAGTTCACGATCGATTTGCCCTGCACGCATTTCAACCCGGCCTCGATCACACTCCATTTCGAGGAGTCGATCATGATGGGCAGTTTGGCAATGTCGGGCTCGGAGGCGATCAGGTTAAGAAAGTTCGGCATGGCCTGCTCTGAGTCGAGCATGCCTTCGTCCATGTTCACGTCGATGATCTGGGCGCCGCCTTCCACCTGCTGGCGCGCTACCGACAAGGCTTCCTCAAACTGGCCGTTTACGATCAGGCGGGCGAATTTTTTGGAACCGGTTACATTGGTGCGTTCGCCTACATTTACAAAAAGACTTTCGGGCGTGATGGTGAGGGGCTCTAACCCACTGAAGCGCGAGTAGGGCGGAATAGCTGGGGGGGTATGCGGTTTATACTTCTGCACTAAGTCGGCAATTACTTTGGTGTGAACGGGCGTAGTGCCACAACAACCACCCAGGATATTTACCAGGCCTTCCTGAAGATATTCCTCCACAATGCGGCCCATCTCCTCTGCCGATTCATCGTAGCCGCCAAAAGCGTTTGGCAAGCCGGCATTCGGGTAGGCACTGATGTAAGTACCCGTGATACGGGAGAGCTCCTGAATATGCGTTTTGAGCTGCCGCGCGCCCAGGGCGCAGTTAAAGCCAATGCTAAGGATAGGCGCATGCGAAACCGAGTTCCAGAACGCTTCTACTGTCTGGCCCGACAAAGTGCGGCCACTGGCATCCGTAATGGTGCCGGATATCATGACCGGCAACTCCTTGCCGCCGTCCTGCACATATTGCGCAATGGCAAGCAGGGCCGCTTTACAGTTAAGGGTATCAAAAACGGTTTCGACCAACAGCAGGTCCGAGCCACCATCCACCAGGCCGCGCACCTGCTCATAGTATGCTGTTACTAGCTGGTCGAAGGTAACGGCGCGGTAGCCCGGGTTGTTCACGTCTGGCGACAGGGAAGCCGTACGGTTAGTAGGCCCGATGGCGCCGGCTACAAAGCGGGGCTTGCCCGGCACCTGTTTCTCCACCTCATCTGCTGCCTGCCGTGCTATCCGGGCTGATTCATAGTTGAGCTCATACACCAGGTGTTCCAGGTGATAATCGGCCATGGCAATGCTGGTGCCGCTAAACGTATTGGTTTCGATGATATCGGCGCCCGCCTGCAGGTACTCGGTGTGAATACCTTTGATGATATCAGGCCGTGTGATGGAGAGCAGGTCGTTGTTGCCTTTCAGGTCGGAGGGATGCTCTTTGAAGCGCTCGCCCCTGAAATCAGCTTCCGTAAGCTGGTGCCGCTGAATCATGGTGCCCATTGCGCCGTCAAGCACTAACACGCGCTCGCGAAGCAATGTATGGATGGGATGGTTTTTCATGGTGAATGTCTTTCTTCTCGTAAGTCTGCTGCTACTATACTTATCAAGAAGGACACCCCAAGGGAGGATGGACTTTCTTATCTTCTCCAAAGCTATCGCTCCGGAAGGGAATTAGCACCAAGCTGGTACAAGGTTGCTAAGACATCATCGGGCCCTGTCCCTCAGTCTTTCTTGATAAGAAGTTGCAAGTTAAAGGTATATCCGCAGAATTTAAAATTTTGTTGCGGCCAAATTCCCGCGGCGGGCAGCAAAGGGCCTTAAAACAGAAAGAGACACTTGTGGTGTCTCTTTCCATCAGAATTTTTTCACTTTAGAAGTAAATAAAATTCCTGCTTATATGTACGTGGCAGCCAGGCCTTTGTTGTGCGGGGCCGGCGTTTAGCATAAAAAAAGGGAAGCCCTGCGGCTTCCCTTTCCTACAGCGCCCGAAGGCGGCTTCAATGCTTAGGCTTCTGCCTCAACGCGTGGCTTTACAGATACGTAAGAACGGTTCTTCTTACCTTTTCTGAATTCTACTACGCCATCAACCAATGCAAACAGGGTGTGGTCTTTGCCAATCCCTACGTTTGTGCTTGGGTGGTGGGCAGTGCCTCTTTGTCTTACGATGATGTTGCCGGCGATAATGTCCTGGCCACCGTAAATCTTAACACCAAGTCGTTTAGAATGCGACTCGCGGCCGTTATTAGAACTACCAGCTCCTTTTTTGTGTGCCATGTTGTTTTACTATTTAGTTCAGGGTTGCGGGGCGACTCCTGAAAAGATTTTACAAATGAATTTCTTCTTACTGCTTATCCAATGCTCTCGATCAGGACCTTGGTGAATTGCTGGCGGTGGCCATTCTTCTTACGGTATCCTTTTCTTCTCTTCTTTTTGAAAACGATCACTTTATCGCCTTTCACGTCGCCAAGGATTTTACCAACCACTTTAACACCGCTAACGAAAGGAGCACCTAATGTGATGGTACCGTTATCATCAGTAAGAAGAACATTGGCGAACTCAACGGCGTCACCCTCATTGCCGGAAAGCTTGTTAGCGTAGATGAACATGCCGTTCTCTACTTTGGTCTGTCGACCTGCGATTTCTACAATTGCGTACATCAGCTTCAATGTAATGATTAAAAATTTAGTCTGCAAAAGTACGGCACTTAATTTACATATGCAACGCCCTGCTGCAGAAATTGTTCTGCCTGCCTGCAGCACCTTTCCACAAACCTGTGGATAACGATGTTGAAATCCTGCGGGCAAAATAAACGACCTGTTAAAAACCCGTCTAAATTACTTGCCCACAGCCGTTTGCACTCATTTTCAGAAATCTGTCTTTTCCACATTTCTTGCACTTCTTTTTACAAGTATACTTTAGGCAGCTTCCTTTTCCCGGCCTTCGGCCTTTGCGCCCTTGTGCCCGGCAGCTGTTTGAAGCAGAATAAAACCCGAAAACGGCTTTTTGTGCATTTAACAGCTACTTTATAGACCATTACCTATATTTTGCAGTATCTATATACGTTATTAACAATGTGGAAAAACCTGTGTATTACCCCTTAAAAACCACCTGCAGAGGCCGTTATGAAGGTGTGTATAAATTGAACAACTTTCGGGGCTTTTTTCTAGTTCAATTCTCTATATTTGAACTCATAATATTTTCGGGCTGGCTACCCGTCAGTTCAAACAACGAATGCATCAGCCGGTTGTGAGAACAAAAACTCACGCCAAACCTTTAAAATATAAATGCTACGCGTTATGGAACCCATATTACAAGAGAACCCCAACCGCTTTGTCCTGTTCCCCATCCAACACGACGAGGTGTGGCAGATGTATAAGAAGGCTGAAGCCAGTTTCTGGACTGCCGAAGAGATCGACCTCTCGCAGGACCTGAAAGACTGGGAAAACCTGAATGATGGCGAACGCCATTTTATCAGCCACGTGCTGGCGTTTTTTGCCGCCTCCGACGGTATTGTGAACGAGAACCTGGCCGTGAACTTTATGCAGGAAGTGCAGCTGCCCGAGGCCCGCTGCTTCTATGGCTTCCAGATCATGATGGAGAACATCCACGCCGAAACGTATTCGTTGCTGATCGACACCTATATTAAAAAGCAATCAGAAAAAGACTACCTTTTTAATGCGCTTGAAACCGTGCCTGCCGTGAAGAAAAAAGGCGACTGGGCACTGAAGTGGATCAACAGCGAAAACTTTGTTGAAAGATTGGTTGCTTTTGCTGCGGTGGAGGGTATTTTCTTCTCGGGTTCGTTCTGCTCAATCTTCTGGATGAAGAAGCGTGGTTTAATGCCGGGCTTAACCTTCTCTAACGAGCTAATCTCGCGAGACGAAGGCCTGCACTGTGATTTTGCCTGCCTGCTCTACTCCATGCTGCAGAACAAACTTTCGGAAGAGCGTATTCATGAGATCATAAAAGATGCCGTAACCATAGAGCAGGAATTTGTAACGGATGCCTTGCCGGTGGACCTGATCGGGATGAATGCCAAGTTGATGAGCCAGTATATTGAGTTCGTAGCCGACCGCCTGTTGATCGCACTGGGCTACAGCAAAATTTACAACGCCGCCAACCCATTCGACTTTATGGAAATGATCTCGCTGCAGGGCAAGACCAATTTCTTCGAAAAGCGCGTGGGCGAATACCAGAAAGCCGGCGTGCTGGGTGGCTCCGACAAAAATGTTTTCTCGATGGACGAAGACTTTTAACAATCCATAACATTTACTATGTTTAGGTGCCAAAGGGAAGCACTCTTCTTTTCCCGCACCTATACTACTTACTTATACTTACAGTTTTGCAGGCAGCAGCAGGTGCCATTGCGCACCCTGCCGGCCAGCCTGGTACCCTTGGAGGCAGCACCGCCGCCAGCGGGGCATTTGTAGCCCCAACCTAGCAGAAGCTAAGTAGCTTAACTTATATATAATTGCATTTCAACGGCTTATACTTCTACATCCGTATGGCCGATGGTATACCTTACCTAACACGTACAACCGCCTCCTGCACTAGCAGAGGTTTTATTTATAAACGTTTTATCTGATAACCCGAGGCCTTTAACCTCGCTAAATGTATACGCCTATGTTAGTAGTGAAACGAGACGGCCGACGCGAATCCGTCAAATTTGATAAGATCACAGCACGCATCGAAAAGCTGTGCTATGGCCTGCACATGGATTATGTGTCGCCGATAGAGGTAGCCAAAAAAGTGATTGATGGCATTTACGATGGCGTGACCACCGTGGAGCTGGACAACCTGGCTGCCGAAACAGCTGCCTCGCTCACCACCAAGCACCCGGATTATGCCGTACTGGCTGCCCGTATTGCCATTTCTAACCTGCACAAGGTTACCAGCAAGTCGTTCTCCAACACCATGAAGCGTCTTTATACTTATGAAGACCCGAAAACCGGTGAGAATGCCTCGTTGCTGGCCAAGGATGTGTACGAGATCATCCGCAAGCATGCCGCCCAGCTCGACTCCACGATTATTTACGACCGCGACTATAACTATGATTACTTCGGCTATAAAACACTGGAGCGCTCATACCTGCTGCGCCTGAACGGCAAGGTAGTGGAGCGCCCGCAACACATGCTGATGCGGGTGGCTGTAGGCATCCACAAAGAGGATATTGAGTCGGCCATCGAAACCTATAACCTGATGTCGGAGAAGTGGTTTACCCATGCCACGCCAACACTTTTTAACGCCGGTACGCCGAAGCCACAACTGTCTTCGTGCTTCCTGCTGGCCATGAAGGACGATAGCATTCCGGGCATTTACGACACGCTGAAGCAATGTGCGCAGATCTCGCAGAGCGCCGGTGGTATTGGCCTTTCTATCCACAACGTGCGCGCCACAGGTTCTTACATCAAAGGCACCAACGGTACCTCCAACGGTATCATCCCAATGCTGAAGGTGTTTAACGATACAGCCCGCTATGTGGACCAAGGTGGTGGCAAGCGCAAAGGTGCCTTCGCTATTTACCTGGAGCCGTGGCATGCCGACATCTTCGAGTTCCTGGACCTGAAAAAGAACCACGGCAAAGAAGAGAACCGCGCCCGCGACCTGTTCTACGCCCTCTGGACACCGGATTTGTTTATGAAGCGCGTAGAGGAGAACGGCACCTGGAGCCTTTTCTGCCCGAACGAAGCGCCGGGCCTGGGCGAATGCTGGGGCAAGGACTTTGAGCGCCTTTATGAGAAGTATGAGCGCGAAGGCCGCGCCCGCAAAACTGTGAAAGCGCAGGACCTGTGGTTTGCCGTACTTGAGTCGCAAATTGAGACCGGTACGCCTTACATGCTCTACAAAGACCACGCGAACAGCAAGAGCAACCAGCAGAACCTGGGTACCATCAAAAGCTCCAACCTGTGCACCGAGATCATGGAGTACACCGACGAGAACGAGATAGCGGTTTGTAACCTGGCGTCGCTGGCTTTGCCGCGCTACGTAAAGGAGGAGAATGGCCATAAGGTGTTCGACCACCAGAAGCTGTTTGATGTAACCTACCACGTAACCAAAAACCTGAACAAGGTTATCGATATCAACTATTATCCAGTGCCGGAAGCACGCAACTCCAACATGCGTCACCGCCCGATCGGGTTGGGCGTGCAGGGACTGGCTGATACGTTCATTCACCTGCGCATGCCGTTTGAAAGCGACGAAGCCCGTGGCCTGAACAAGGACATTTTCGAAACCATCTACTTTGCGGCCATGACGGCTTCCAAAGACCTGGCCAAGAAGAACGGTGCTTACGAAACATTCAAAGGCTCGCCCCTGTCGGAAGGCAAGTTCCAGTTCGACCTGTGGGGGGTAACCCCGGAAAGCGGCCGCTGGGATTGGGATGCACTGCGCAAAGAAGTAGTGAAGTATGGCGTGCGCAACTCGCTGCTGGTGGCGCCGATGCCAACAGCCTCTACGGCGCAGATCCTGGGCAACAACGAGTCGTTTGAGCCTTATACTTCTAACATTTACCTGCGCCGCGTGCTGAGCGGTGAGTTTATGGTGGTGAACAAGCACCTGCTGAAGGACCTGATCGCACTGGGCATCTGGAACGACCAGATGAAGCAGGACATCATTGCCGCCAACGGCTCGGTGCAGAAGATCCCGAACATTCCGCAGAACATCAAAGACCTGTACAAAACGGTTTGGGAGATCAGCCAGCGCGTGGTGATCGATATGAGTGCCGAGCGCGGTGCCTACATCTGCCAGAGCCAGTCGCTGAACCTGCACGTGCAAAACGTAAACTTCGGCAAGCTGACCTCCATGCACTTCCACGCCTGGAAGCAGGGCCTGAAAACCGGCATGTACTACCTGCGCACCAAAGCCGCAGTAGATGCCATCAAGTTTACGGTAGAGAAACAGGCCGCCGAAACGCTCTCGCCTGTGTACCAGGACCAGGAGCAGAACCGCAGCGACATGAGCTGCAGCTTAGATAACCCGGACGCCTGCGAAGCTTGCGGATCGTAGTATAAAGTAGAGGGAGAGCTGATTAGTTCTCCCTTTATTTTATGAGAACCAAGTGCATCTATTGTTACGGAAATTAAAATGAAATGCTTTTAATTTCAGGTTGAAAATACGCTTAAGGATGGAGCAAAAAAAGCCCACTAAGCTGTCACTTAGTGGGTTCTAGTTGAGAAGGTCTCTGCTAGTAATGTCTCACCTTATTCATTTTAAACATGAAAAAGGGATCATTAAAAGACCATCCTGATTATGTTGAAGTGTTTACACGTTTCATTACCATCAAAGGTAAGAAGGTCTACAAGAAGGACGGTGGCGTGTTTCATTTCTACGCAAAGCGTAGATAACTTCAACATCTTTAGAAAGGGGCTACTCTATTTGAGTAGCCTTTTCTTTTGTTTAAAGAACGTAAAGGTATATCAAAGATGATACACCTGTATAACATTTATTTATCCACAACATATAGATGAATGTTATTCAACACCTTATGCAAGGAGCATTGGGGAAAGCTTTTGTCAAAACACTTAAGAAATCTCCAAGACCTCGCAGTGTCTTCCAGACCTGCGAGTGTCTAGGCAGGTAGCAACAGCCTATCCACCAGACGCTCGCAGGAGCTGCGCACACTGCGAGGTCTTTTGAGCTATTGTTCGTCTTGTTCTATGAGCGGCGTGATCGCGGTGAAGTCGGCGGCATTTTCTTCGTGGAACTGCCTATACTCGTCGCTGCCGCCAAACCATGCCAGTACCTCCTCCCGTTGCAGGGTTGTTTTACTTTTGGAAAGTATGCTATGGTAAGAGGAATAAGGCCAGTCGCTGAAATCAGCTAACAGGCCATGATGCTGCGGGTTGAAATGGATGTAGTAGATGAGGCGGGTAAAATAAGCGTCGGAGGTTACTTCTTTTCTCCCAAACCGGTGCTGGAACAAGCGCCCGAGACGGTTATACCGCTTGTTTATAGTTTTAGCGTAAGCATTAAGCAGGTGGGCCAGCTGCCGCTCTATACTTACCAACTTCGTTGTATCCTCAGTTAGCCACTGAGGCTTCATAGCCTCCTCTTCTTTTAGCTGCACCAGAAAATGAACGTGATTGGGCAACAAACAGTATGCAAAGGTGTCGACGTAAGGCACTATATACTTCCGGTATAGCTGTAGGAAGTAAGCATAATTATCTGGGTGGCGGAACAGCGTTTCTTTGTTATTGCCCCGGGTATAGAGATGATAATATTTACCCGGCTCCAGCGAGATCATCTTTTGCATCTGCGTTTATACGAGCACCAAACACATTTGCTCAAAAAGACCTCGCAGTGTGCGCAGCTCCTGCGAGCGTCTGGTGGATAGGCTGTTGCTACTTGCGGGCCGGAATAAAAGCGTAAGATAGAGAATGGCCTTGCAGCAAGTATAAGTTACCCTTGCGCCTGAAAAGGGATCGGTTGTTTTACCCAGTCCAGGGCTTCGTCCAGGTCATCAAACTCTTTTAACACCAGATCGCCCAGGTTATCGGCTCGCTTTAAAAACTGCTCCACCGCCATCTTGTTAAAGATATCTTCTGACACAACGGTAGCATTGCGGCGAATGGAGCCGGTCTGCAATTTGGGCAAGATATAGGCCGCGAACCATTCCTGATCGGCCTGGCGAATGGCCCGCATCTTGCGGTTATCGGCCAGCCAACGCAGGGGCTTATACTCATCCATCATCTGCGCAGCTACAATGGTCGCTTCCCGAAACTCCTCACTACTCAGAAAACCGACTGTTGTAACTAACCCTAACGCATGTTCCGAATCATAACGAAGTGTGAATGCCGGGCTCTGGAAGTAAATTGTTACCATAAAGAAAGGACTACGGGTACTGTAGTAAAAAACAACGTGAGCGCTTGCCTGTATGCAACAATACGCATTGGTGAATAGCTGGTTAAAGATGCAGAAAATAAGAATGCCCTGCCTGGTTTTCTGTTCTGTCAGGGTAAGCTGATGCTTTCTTGTGATACTGGCACTTATGCGAACTGGTTATCGAATGGACGGCGCTTCAAAGGGGCCCATCAGCCAGGCCATCGCCTCTTCTTCGCTGCCGAAGTCGCGGTGCACCAGGTCTACGATATAGTCGTCTCCTTTGTCGATCATGATGTTTACGGCTTCCACATTGTCCTTAAACTGGGAGGGGAGGCGGGCAAAACGAAGCAGCGAGCTAGTAGCCATGCGTGGCACGTATACTTGCAGGCTCCATTCCAGGTCGGCAGGTTCTATTGTCTGCATGAGGCGGTCGTCGGCCAGCCAGCGTTTCAGCTCAAAGCGATGGACGACTTCCAGGCATAACAGAAACGCTTCTCTTAGTTCGGGCCCCTGCAGGTGCCCACGCCATACGGCCTTTCCTAATTTCGCGCCCTTGTCGTAATAAATACTGACAAAGCTATTCACAAAGTATACCTGCATCCTGACCTCCTTCTATTTAAAGCCGCAAAAGTACTTAAAGTATAGCAAAGAATAAATATACTTTCAGAAATGCCTGCCTCGAAGTCGAAGGGAACGTATGCTACTGGTCTGTTGCCAACGTGTCCTCCGGCTCAGGAAGAGCCCCTTCTTTGAGCGGCTGCTTTAGCCATTCCATTGCTTCAGGCAGGTTATCAAAGTCACGCATTTCGATAGCGGTTAAGCTCCCGGCACGGCCTATAATCTGGTCCATGGCCATTTTATTGAAGATGTCTTCCGATACCACATTGGCCACGCGGCGGAGCGGGCTGGAGATCACCTTCGGCAGAAATTCCTCCATCGTCCATTGCTGGTCGTGCTGCCGGATAGCTTTCATTTTGCGCCGGTCTGCCAGCCAGCGCGTAACCTGGTACTCGTTTACAAAGTCCAGCGACCGCAACGCTGCGCTGCGCAGGTCATCGCTGCTGGCAAAGCCCTTCCACTCAGCCACGCCCAGCTGCCAGGCTTCCTCATAGCTTACTTTAATAAACGCTGTCTCAAAGTATAATTTAAGCATAGCCAGGGGGCTTTGTACTGATAAAGATGCGATTTTGCAAAGGGCAGTTTCTGCGCTGGTCTATGCGCAGGTGTTGTACAAAGCTAGTATAAATATACAGAAAATATGCTTTATTCTATTCTATATAAAGCGCGTTATATTTTTCGTCATACATGCTTTGCCAAAACGCTGGAGCAGCGCTTATAATGCGCTTTTGAAACCGCATGGCAGGCTACTTTGTTTGAACTATAAAAAAGGGATGCCGCTGTGCAGCGGCATCCCTTTTTTGGTAACAAGTATACAAGCAGCCGGTAAGCAGCGCCTGTCTGATATATTATTTAGTGTTAGTAGCTACTACTATGGCTACGCGGCGGTTCATCTGGCGTCCGGCAGCTGTTTCGTTGCTGGCAGCTGGGGCTTCTTCTCCCATCGATTGCACAGAAAGGCGCGAGGCGTCGATGCCGCCGTTATTCTGCAGCCAGTCCTGCACTGCTTTGGCACGCTCCTGGCCAAGTTCCTTGTTATAGTCTTTGCTGGCGCGCGCATCGGTAAAGCCGTAGATGCGGATAGCACCATTTCCGGGTATGTTCTTGATCTCCTTGGCAATTTCCTGCAGTTTTGGTTCGGCATCCTGGCGGATGGCGGCCTTATCGGTATCAAACATCACCTTCTCTTCCATGGTGTAGATCGTATAATCATTGGTCGCGCGTTTCTCTACGTTCACGGTCTTAAGGGCAGGCGCATCCACCACGGGCGCTTCGAAGTTCACGTCGTTCCAGAAGCTGTCGTCTACCTTTTTCACTTCCATGCCATCGGCATCCACCCGTCCTTTCTCATCCTCATACATTACGGCGGTATCTACGGTAGCCTCTTGCGGCGTATCTTCTTTTACGCCGGTATCGGGGTTATTACATGCGCTCATCAGGGCAGTTGCTACCACCATAGCGGCAAATGTTATTCTTTTCATAGCTTTAAGTTTTGGTTCATGTGTTGTATGTACGGGCCAGCACCTGCTTCGTTATACTTTGCCCCTGCTACTGCCCGCAAGCAGCCCTCCCGCAGGAAGAAGGCCAAAGCCGCGCACCTATAAAAAAGCAGCCGGCACCAACCGCTAATTGCATTATAGAACGACAGCAGCTGACATTCTGACTATACCCGCAGGCAGCTTTATACCTGATCAGGCCATAATGACATAGCTCCACTTTTGAATTAGCAGCCCAAGCAAGCCGCGCGTTCTGGCACCGCATTTGCATTATTCTTCTCAGCTAAAGAAAGAGGAGAAAGAAATGAAACTGATAAAAGATAAAGAACTGCTACGAAACCTTGCCCAGCAGATCGACCTGCTGAATACCGTGGGTGGAGGCATAAGCGAGACCTCCGTGGCGATAAAGAAATATAAGAAAGGCGCTGTGATACAAGTATGGGCGGCCGGTGTAAACCCCGAATCATTCCGCGTAATACTTAATAATAACCAGCTCATCGTGCTCTCGGCTTTGCAAAACCCGGAAAACCCGAGCCTGGCTGTGCCGCTCTTTAACAAGACGTTTATGCTGCCGCCGCAGGTAGACCTGGGCCGCATCGAGGCTGTGTACCAGGAGGGCCAGTTGCAGGTAAGATTGCCTTACCACGAGGCAGCAGGCCAGCCCCGCGAAATTGAGATCAAACAACTTTAACATAAACAACCATTAAACAAAAGAGGCACTCCGTCGGGGTGCCTCTTTTGTTTTTAACCTGCCCTTAAGCTGCTTACAAAAACTTGGCTTTCACAATAGAGCTCAGGAAATCGTAGATCTCCACGGTTTCCTTGTCGTAGACAAAGGTTTTATACTTATCGGCATTGCTTTGCATCACGCGGCAGCCGTTTTGCACCATCATAAAGATCAGCTCGCGCAGGCGGTAGGGGTGGCCGGCTATGTTCAGCATACATATAGCATCGCTGCTCTCCACGTGCAGAAACATGTGCTGCACCTGGTTTACATCCGACATGGTTTCTTGTTCTGACATACTTGTTACTTCTTTGGCTATTCTATAGACCAAAACAAGCTACAAAAAAGTGCCGGCAGCCGCTCACTTTATACCATAAAATATCAAAAAGATTGCTACAATACAACTTATACTTAGCACCACGCAAAAACTACGTAGCAGCCGGGCGCATCCTTGGTACAGCTGCAGTATAGCGAAACGGTACTCTTTAAAACAAAAATACCCGGCGTTCAAGGCCGGGTATTCATTAACCGGAACGCTTCTGCCCGGGTAATCTTCTTCTCTAATATCAAAGGCGGGTCGTCTTTGGCCACTACCAGGATAAACTTATTCTTTTTATCCTGGTAGTAGACAAGTGTGGTAAGGTCTTCGTATCCTACACTGAAGATCTTCCGCATCGCCTCGTTATTATAGAAATTATATTTATCCAACTTAATATTCTTTAATACCTTCATACCCTCCGTTCTTCTTGTATTCTAACGGTATTGCCGGGCAGTATTGTTTCAAAATTTAACACTTTTAAACCGATTCTTTCCAGAGTACTATGCTTAAACCTTCTAAATTATACTTTTAACTGGTATAATGGCGTCAGAAGCCTATCTTTGTTTAACCCAATGTTGCACTGATATCGCTTATAAACACAGCCATACGTTTAGTAATTTATACCTTATGAGGAACGAGCAGCTACCGGCCAGTGCAGGCTTTAAGCTAGCAGAAATAAAGGGGCTGGAGCACATGCTGGCACAGCACCACCTGGTGCAACAGCTAAACCCTGCTATGTCCCTGCAGCGCTACGAGGAGCTGCTCAGGCAGATGCTGCCCAACGGCTACCGCATGGTGGGTGCATTTGATCTGTCCGGCACCTGTGTGGGTCTGTCGGGCTTCTGGATCAGCACCAAACTCTATAGCGGCAAGTACCTGGAGGTAGATAACTTTGTGGTAGGCGCTGCGTACCGCTCGCAAGGGCTGGGCAAACAACTCTCGGACTGGCTGCAGCAGGAGGCCGCACGCCACCACTGCGACACTATTATGCTGGATGCCTACGTAACTAATAGCGCGGCTCACCGGTTCTACTTCCGGGAGGGATTCCACATTAAAAGTTACCATTTTTATAAAAGCCTGTAACCGATGCGTAATGGTAAGTATAGCTGGCTGGGCTGGCTTTTTTACTTTATCCTGTTTGAGCTGGTGATGTACTTTGGCCTGCGCTACCTGCTCTCCGACATGGGCATGCCGGACCAGGTGCAAGCCGAAAACACCATCGTGCCTAACTGGGTAAAAGCCGTCACCTTTATACTATTATACATTTTAGGTTTGCTGATCGTTGTAATGCTGGTTAGCAACCTGATGCCCAGTAAATACCGGGGCCAGCTGATGCGCTGGGTATACCTGGCCCTGGCGGGCATGCTCATCATGCTATTCCTGTTGTTTTAACCCGGCAGCACGTGCGCCGGTAGCTACATAAGCCCTGATACCTATATGAGAAAAAAAGCGCTTTTCCTGTTCTTCCTCTGCCTGGTGGCAGCCACGGCAGCACACGCCCAGACCGAATACTCGCGCCCGGGCCGGTTTTTTATCCAGCTCCAGAACGGGCAGGTCATTTATGCCAACAAGCTGCAGTACAAGTCGCCCATCTTTAAGCAGAACTTTTTCCTGCTCGACGACTCGCTCAAGTATAACCCCAGTATGGTGGCTACCTTCCAGGACGAGGATGGCTATTATGCCCGGGTAGAAACCGGCAACAACATGGACGCCTTTGCCAAGCGCCTGCTGGACGGGCCCCGCATTGACAAGTTTTATACTTCGCGCACCACCTACGATTACAACCCCTATGGCTATGGGTATGGCCCTTATGGCTACGGCGGGCCAAATACCAGCCGCCGCCGCATTTACTTTTTCTCCAAAGACGACGGCCCGCTATACCTGTTTGAGTTTAATAACCTGGAGGAGGCTTTAAGCGACAATGCGGCCAGTATGGCCCTGCTGCGCAAATACCGTAAAGACAAAGTGATCAACACGGGCGTGACGGTGGTAGGCGCCGGCATGCTGCTCCTGGGCGGGGTGCTGTCGGCTAATAATGGCCAAAGTGCCAATGGCGCAGTGCACATTTCGCCGGTTATGTATGCCGGGGCGGGGGTGCTGGGCGCCCAGTTTGTGATCAACCTCTTCCAGAAAGACAAGCTCACGCAGGCCGTGCAAGTATACAACTACCAGGTGCAGCAATAAACCTGCCCAAGCCTATTGGCGGCGAGGGCCAGTTTTATACTTCCTGCCGCCGCTAGAGGGCTTCATCTATCCTGTTACAACGCCGGCGCTTTATGCAAAACCTGCTGTTACTGCACGGAGCCCTGGGCTCTGCTGCTATGTTTGATGACCTGAAAGAGGCGCTGCAAGCACATTTCCAGGTCTATACCCTTGACTTTACCGGCCACGGCGGCCGGGAGCTGCCGCAGACGTCCTTTGGTATGGCGCTGTTTGCAGCCGATATTTTAGACCTGCTGGACAAAGAAGGGCTCGCCTCGGTGAGTATCTTTGGCTATAGTATGGGCGGCTATGCGGCCTTATACTTTGCCTTGCTGCACCCCGAGCGGGTAAAGCATGTTTTCACGCTGGCCACCAAGTTTGCCTGGTCGCCGGAAGCGGCTGCCAAAGAAGCCCGGCTGCTGAACCCCGAAAAGATGGCAGTTAAAGTACCGGCCTTTGCCGCTGCATTGGCCCACCGACATGCCCCGCAGGACTGGAAGCTGCTGGTAACGAAAACCGCCGACATGATGCGCGACCTGGGCGAGCAGTCACTGCTCAGCGCCGAAAAGCTGGCTCAGGTACAAATTCCCGTACAAGTGGCGGTCGGCGACCGGGACGCCATGGTTAGTTTGGAAGAAACCGCCTGGGCTTACGGGCAGTTGCCGGAAGCGCGCCTGCTAGTGCTGCCGCAAACCCGCCATCCCCTGGAAACTGTGCCAATACAGCGCCTGTCTTATGAGTTACTACAATTCCTGCAGGTTTAGTACGTTAACCCTATATATACTTTTACTATCTATGCCCTTTCGCCTACGCTACTCCATTTCCCGCTTGTCTTTTCCGGCTTCCATCAGCCAGCTTTTATTGGCCTTCGGCCTTTGCCTTGGCCTGGCCTCCTGCGCTGGCAGACCACCGGCACTCGGGGAGCGCGGCTATACCGAAGAGGGCAAAGCCTCTTACTACAGCCGCAAACTACAGGGCCACAAAATGGCAAACGGGGCTCCTTACCGCCACGGCAAAATGACAGCCGCTCATAAAACGCTTCCCCTGGGCACCAAGATCCGGGTAACTAACCTGCAGACCCACCAAAGCGTGAAAGTGAAGGTAACCGACAGAGGACCCTTTGTGAAAGGCCGCATTGTAGACCTATCGGGCAAGGCGGCCCGGCGGCTGAATGCAGAACAGGCAGGCATCATTCCCGTGCGCATCAAGGTATTGCGCCCCGCCGCAGCCAGGCGTTAACTGCCGGGAGGCAGGCGTGCCGGTATATACTTGCTCGTCAGCAAGATACCTTTACCCTGGTTCTAAATAAATTCTCTAAATTATCCTACCCGGTGCTTGTATGCTTAAATATTTAGATTTACTTTTGAGCATGAATATTCTGTGGCAACCGGTCCGTGTACTTACTGCGTTGGCAGTAGTGGTACTCCTGTGCTTTGCACCGGCTGCAGTTGCCATAGCCAGCACCAACGGTACAGCTGCCCCGCAAGCTGCTGCCCAAACAGGGCCAGCGCCGACAACAGCTCCTGTTGTAACAAACGGCACTCCAACAGCGGCAAAGCCAAAACCCAAGGCTGTAACCAAACCGCGCGAAAGATCGGTGCTAGATGCCGAAGTGCTCGACAGCCCAATTGCTTACCTGCGCGACGCCTTCTCGTCGGAGGAAGAAGAGGAAGCGGATGTTCCGGTGCGCTCCGGCGCTGTGATGATGACGGTGAAAGCCATGGTGGCGGCACTGCTCTCCACTATTATTTAAGCTATACCTTCCGGGCATCTATACTTTGCACGCAGGCTTTTGTGCCCTGTGGCTGTCCTTCTGCCTGTTCTCCAACTTCCAATACCAGGTTACAAAAACAGCCTCCGAACGCTGTGCCATACCTGTACTGCCTGGCTACTCTGCCGCAACAGGGCGACTACAGCCGCATTCGCAGACGGGGATAGTATAATATTCAGGAACTTTGATATCTTTAAACCAGCATCCGGTGCAACGGGTGTATAGCTACAACCCCGTCTATGAAACACTTCTTCCTTTATACTTGCCTGTTGCTGCTCTCTTCCAAGGCCATGGCGCAACAAGCCTATAACATTACCCTGGACCTGAAGCACGTGCAGAACGACCAGGTAAAGGTGGTCATCCAGACGCCGGAAGTAAAAGAGGATCAGATCACCTACATCATTCCCAGCGTTATTCCGGGGTCTTACTCCCGCAAGGATTACGGCCGCTTTGTGAGCAGATTCAAAGCCTACGACGCCAAAGGCCGCAAACTGAAGGTCACGCCACAGGGCAGGAATCTTTTTGAGATTGGGGACGCCCGGAAACTGGCCCGCCTCGAATATTTGGTAGACGACACCTGGGATGTGGAAAAGAACGACAACTACATCTTTCAGCCGGGCGGCACCAACATCAATGCCGGCAATAACTTTATCATCAACCACTTCGGTTTCTACGGCTACCTGGAAGGGTATAAAATGCTGCCCTATACTATCACCATCCACAAACCGGCCAACCTATACGGCGCCACCGCCCTGCCGCTCACGCGCCGCTCGCCGGAGCAGGACCAGCTAACAGCCCCCGATTACGTGCGCCTGGCAGATGCACCGCTCATGTACAGCCTCCCCGACACAGCCAGCTTTCGCTCCGGCAACACCAGGGTAGCGGTAGCCGTGCACTCCGAAACAGGCAAGGTAAAGGCTGCTGACGTGCGCGAAATGATCAAACCGCTTGCTACAGCCCTGACCAGCTTTTTCGGCGGCATGCCGGTAGACCACTACCAGTTTATCATGTACTTCCCGCGGATGGGCAATACCGAGGTGAGCCGTTACGGTGGCTTCGGCGCCATGGAGCACTCCTATAGTTCGCTCTACTTTTTGCCTGAGCAAAGTGGCGAGGAGCTGCAAAAGATGGTGCTGGATGTAGCCTCGCATGAGTTCCTGCACATCCTCACACCCCTGAACGTGCACAGCGAAGAGATCGAGTACTTTGATTTTAAAGATCCCAAGCTTTCGCAGCATTTGTGGCTTTACGAGGGCGTAACCGAATACTTTGCCCAGCTGGTGCAGGTGCAGGAGGGGCTCAAGACCTACGAGAGCTTCCGGGAGGAGATAATGACGAAGATGCGCGAGGCCAGCAAGTACCCCGACGTATCGTTTACCGAAATGAGCCGCCGCATTATCGAGCCGCAATTTCAAGACATGTATGTGAACGTGTATCAGAAAGGCGCCCTGATCGGTTTCCTGCTCGATATCCGCTTGCAGGAACTAAGCCACGGCCAGCTGGGCCTGCGCGAGCTGCTGCTCAAACTCTCGAAACAGTATGGCCCCAACAAGCCTTTTAAAGACGACGAGCTGATCAACGTGCTGGTGGCAAGCACCTACCCTGAGATACGCCAGTTCTTTGATGCGTACGTGACCGGCAACCAGCCTTTGCCTTACCAGGAGTATTATCAGAAAATAGGCTGGCAGTATGCCGGCAAACAGCAGGGGACAAAGTATACGTTCGGGGAATTCCGGCTGGGCTTTGAGAAAGACAAAAAGTTTTACTGGGTGGCCGAGCCGCTCAACAACCGCTTTGGCCTGCAGAAGTATGATATCCTGTATGCCGTAAATGGCGAAAGGCTGACAGAGGAAAACGTGTACCAGCTCCTTAGCCCGCTACTGGAGGTGAAAACCAACGACACCATTGAGCTTGCCTATGTGCGCGAAAACCAGCTCTACAAGAAAGCGTTTGCTCCGGCTGAAGAAGCCGTAGAGCTGACCTTTGTGGTAACGGATGAGGCGGCCCCAACGCCGGCACAACTACAGCTACGCCAGCAGCTCCTTCAGAAAAGAGCGGCATCCCAAAAGCTTTAAACAACGCGTTGGCTATAACTTATACTTAGAGCAGGTTGCTGCCCAGTGCCAGCAGCAGGCCCAGCAGGGTAGCCACCAGTTTGTTGCGGTTCACGTGGTGCTCGGGGCTGGTTTCAAAAAGAATGGTGGTGGAAATATGTAGGAAGTTACCCGCTACCAGGCCCGTCAGGGCGGTGTACACCGCGCCGTTGGGAGCTTCGTTCAGCAGCAGGTTGCTAACCAGAATACCCAGCGGAGAGCCCAGCGCAAATAGCAGCAGCCATAAAAACGCTTTCCGGAAGTTCTCCAGTCGCGAAAGCAACACCGACATCAGCGCAAAACCGGCCGGGATGTGGTGCAGCGCCACTCCCAGCAGTACCAAGTAAAAGCTGCTTTGCTGCTGGTGTGCATGTCCCAGGTGCTGGCTTGCCGGCTGCACCAGAATGCTTCCTTCCAGAAACGAATGCACCAGCAGTGAGCCCAGCAGCAGAAAAGGCATGGAGCCGATGCGGCCGTGTTCGTGGGTATGGGTATGAATGTGGCCATGCTCTACGCCCTGCGAGAATAGCTCGAGTACCAGCTGCAGAAAAAAGCCTGCCAATACCCAATAGCCTACTGCCTGCGGGTTGGGGCTGTTCTGCAGCACATCGGGCAGCAGGTGAATGATGGTGATGGTGAACAGGTAGGCGCCGCTAAAAGCCAGTGCCAGCTTCAGCCACAGCGACTTGGCCGGCGGAAAGACCTTGACCAGCAACCCCGACACAACCACCGCAAAAAACAAGACAAGTATGGCTAATACCATCAATTTATTTCTTTAGCACAAAGATCATCCGCTCGCTTTTATCGCGATCGTAGGCATTTAGGTTGTAATCGCCGAACACCTCTACCAGCCGCAGCTGCGTCATCTGGAAGTATTCCAGGAAATCTTCTTCGCGCAGGGCCCGCACCCGCTCTTGAAAACAATAATCGCGGCCCTGGTCGGTAAAGCGGATGGTCTTCACGATAAAGCCATGCTCTACGCCCCTGTGGATCTTAAAGGTGATGCCCTCCACTACCTTTTCCTCCTCCGTTATCAGCCCGGCTATGGTCTGATCGGTATTCATGAAGTCGATGACCAGCTTGCCCCCGTGTTTGAGGCTTTGCGTCGCGGCCACCAGGGCCACTACGTTTTCGGTTTCGTTATCAAAGTACCCGAAACTGGTAAACAGGTTTAGTATAAAATCGAAGGTCTCGGGCTGGTATACTTCCCGCATGTCGTGTACGGCAAAGTGCAGGTGCTCGCGCTCAAACTGTTTGGCATAGGCTATACTTTGTTCCGAGAGGTCGATGCCCGTAACATCGTAGCCTTTCTGGCTGAGGTAAACCGAATGGCGGCCTTTGCCACAGGCCAGGTCCAGTATCTTCTCGTGTGGTTTGGGATGCAGGTAGGCCAGCAGCTTATCTATAAACTGGCGCGCCTCAGAAGCATCGCGGTTATGATAGAGGATGTGGTAATAAGGAGAGTCGAACCAGGTACTAAACCATTCGTCCTGTTGGTCCATGGGCATGTTAAAAGCAATTGTGCTGCAAAGATAGCTTTAAATTCCAGAACATCCCCACCTGCGGCTACCCGGCACAGGTTTAATGGCCGGGCACAAAAAAGCCTGCCACAACGCCCTAAACGCAATGGCAGGCTTTTGAAAACACAATGGCTAACGATTAATGTTTGTCGGCACCTTCGGCTGTGTTGGTCTCTGTGCGCTGCGAGGTGGTGTCGTCGCCTGCCTGGATACTGTTTCCGCCCATGTCGCCGACCGGCATCACTTTCTCTTTTTTATTCTCGCCGTAAATCGAGTTTACTTCTCCTACATTGTAGGTATCGCGGGTGCCCGGCTCCACCACATCCACAGATACTTTCTCGTCTGGTCTCAGGTCAGAAGGCGTATCGCAGGAAACCATAAACAAGCCGCATGCGGCGGCTAAAACTACTACGTTCTTATTCATCGTTGCTGTATTTATACTTTTAATTATCAATCCCTTATCAAATAAAGGATTTATACGATCTATTTTACGAATCCGTGAGTTAGGCCAGAAAGTTCTTGCGGCGCAGCATGCTTTCCATCAGCTTCACATCGTTAGGCCCGGTAAAGATGCGGAACGGCAGGTAGATAAAAATAGGCACCTGAAACGTTTTGGCCAGCCAGCCTTTCCAGCCTTTGGGCAACTGCTCGCCGGTAGCGGGCTTGAGCCACAGCATGTAGGCATCGTTCTCTTTACGAGCTTTCTGAATCATATCCCAGTTCAGGGCCATTCCCTCGCGCTCATTGCGCTTCATCAGGATCTGGCGCTGGTCTATCTCGTAGTTCAGTTTTTCGAATAGCACATCGCCCTGCTCTACCTGCGTTACGCCCATTACCTGTGCCGAGCGCAGCAGAATAAACAGAATCGTAACGACTACGGCTGCTGCTACCCACCACCACGAAAAGCTAAACAGGGCCGGCAGAAGCAGGATCACAAGCGGAATAAGGGCATACCACCAGTCTTTGCGCCATACTTGCTTTAGCGCCATGTTGGTGTATACTTTCTTATCGAGCTGATATTTTTTGGTACGAATGGCCAGCGGAGATGCTCCCTGCTGTGCCCGAAAACCGCGTTGGTTTGGTTGCTGCATAAACTAAAAAACTATGGTAATGCTATTCTCTGCAAATTATCACCCCACCGGCCCCTGAAGCAGAGAAAAATCAGGAATGTCCCGTTTGCCGCGAAAGCGTGGGGCAAAGGTACTTTATTTTAGAATGCCTTTAAACTCAGGTCCATACTTTTAATGGAGTGCGTGAGGGCACCAACGGAAATATAATCTACGCCGCACTCGGCCACCTGCTGTATGGTTTGCTCCGTAATGCCGCCTGAGGCTTCCGTCTCGTAGCGGCCTCCGATCAGGGCTACCGCTTCGCGCATCATGGCCGGGGCCATGTTATCGAGCATAATGCGGTCGATGCCGCCTGTTTCGAGTGCCTCCTGCACCTCGGCCAGCGTGCGGGTCTCTACTTCGATCTTCAGGTCTTTGCCTTTCTGCTGCAGGTAACGCTTGGTAGCGGTAATGGCCTCGCGGATGCCACCGGCATAATCCACGTGGTTGTCTTTCAGGATGATCATATCGAACAGCCCGTAGCGGTGGTTTACGCCGCCGCCGATCAGCACAGCCCATTTTTCCATCATCCGGAAGTTGGGCGTGGTCTTGCGCGTGTCCAGCAGCCGGGCGCCGGTGCCTTCGATGAGTTGCACCATGTGGCGGGTATACGTAGCAATGCCGCTCATGCGCTGCATGCAATTAAGTACCAGGCGCTCGGCAGTCAGGATGGCTTGCGCGTTTCCTTTTACCGTCAGGGCCACATCGCCATACTTTACCTCCGCCCCGTCGGGCAGCAGGACTTCTACCGCCAGGGCAGGGTCTACGGCTTTAAAGATATAGCCGGCCAGTTCTACACCTGCCAGTATGCCATCGCCTTTTACCAGCAGGCGGGCCTGGTTCTGCGCATCTGCCGGAATAGAAGCCAGCGACGAGTGATCGCCGTCGCCCACATCTTCGGTTAGCGCGCGCGCAATAAACTCATTTATACTTTGTTCGGTCAGATAAGAAGCTTTCACAGTGCAAAAATAAAAAAAGGCCCGGTATTAACGCCGGGCCTTTCAAAAATATCCTGAATATAATCTTAGTCTTTGATAAAGTTCATGGAATGGATCTGGTATTTACCGCCTGCCGCCTTCATGCGGATCAGCACCGTGTACGAACCGTTCTTAGCCGTATAGGTACCAATGGCGTACAACTGCCCTTTTTCGGAAGTACCGTCGTGGTTTACCGAGAAATCAACGGGCGTGTTTTTGCTGAAAAAGTTCTTCATCACAAACTCCGCCTGCGTATTGCTGTAACTTGTAGCATCGGCGCCATCCAGTGTAATTTCCACCACGTTGCTGAAGTTGCGGGCCAGGTCTTTGGCCGAGCCGATCTTCATGGCAGCCTTTACGTTGCCCATCACATCGCCCTGGGCTGCAGCCGGGCCGGCTGTAAAAAAGGTGGCTACTAATAACAATGTGCACGCTACTACAATATGTCTAACTGTTCTCATAAATGATGTTTGTGATCTTGCACTCTTAGAAGCTAAAACTATGCCAAGTAACAAGGTATGAAATAGAAGTTGAAATAAATACTGTTTGGGAGCTATATATGTATTGTGCCGGCAGTCTGAAAATTAAACCTGCTTGGGCAGAACCTTGCTGCCGCTGCAGCAGTAGCCGTTATAGAGCGTTTCTTATAAACGGCGCACCCTGTAGCCAACAGCCCGACAGCCGGATAGAATCATTCGCCCTTTGAAAGATTATAGTTATATTTGCCCCATGGATAAGAAGGTAATTTTAGTGATTTTAGACGGGTGGGGCATCGCGACGCATCCGGAGGTGTCGGCCATTGCAAAAGCCCACACGCCCTTTATGGACTCTATACTTCAAAAATATCCTACCACCCGGCTGCAGGCTTCCGGCGAGGCGGTAGGTTTGCCCGAAGGCCAGATGGGCAACTCCGAGGTAGGCCACATGAACCTGGGCGCCGGCCGCGTAGTATACCAGGACCTGGTGCGCATTAACAAAGCCATTGCCGAACGCAAGCTAAACAGCATACCTGTGCTGGCCAATGCGTTTGCTTATGCCAAAGAAAACAAAAAGCCGGTGCACCTGATCGGCCTTTTATCAGATGGCGGCGTGCACTCGCACATCAACCACCTGAAAGCCCTTTGCTCAGCTGCCTACGACCAGGAGCTCCGCGATGTGTATATCCATGCTTTTACCGATGGCCGCGACACCGACCCTAAGGGGGGCGTAAAGTATATCAACGAACTGGAGCAGCACCTGGAGAATAGCTCCGGCACCATCGCCTCTATTGTGGGCCGCTACTACGCCATGGACCGCGACAACCGTTGGGAGCGCGTGAAACTGGCTTACGACCTGCTGGTGAAAGGACAGGGTGAGCCTTCGCAGAACCTCATCAAATCGATGCTGGACTCTTACAACGCCGGCGTGACAGATGAATTCATCAAGCCGATCGTGAAAGTGACCGATGCCGGCGAACCGATTGCCACCATCAAAGACGGCGATGTGGTGATCTGCTTTAACTTCCGCACCGACCGGGGCCGCGAAATTACACAGGCACTTACCCAGCGCGATTTCCCGGAGCAGGACATGCACAAGCTAGACCTGCATTATATTACCATGACCACCTACGATGAAACATTTGTAGGGGTAGAAGCCATTTTTGAAAAAGATAACCTGAACAATACGCTGGGCGAGGTGCTGGCCAAAGCCGGCAAAACGCAGATCCGGATTGCCGAAACGGAAAAGTACCCGCACGTGACCTTCTTCTTCTCGGGCGGCCGCGAGACCGAGTTCCAGGGCGAAAGACGCCTGATGTGCCCTTCGCCAAAAGTGGCTACTTATGACCTGAAGCCGGAGATGAGCGCGGCCGACCTCCGCGATGCCATCGTGCCGGAGCTGGAAAAGCGATCAGCCGACTTTATCTGCCTTAACTTTGCCAACCCCGACATGGTGGGCCATACGGGTGTGTTCGAGGCTGTGGTGAAAGCCTGCGAGGTAACAGACCAGTGTGCCGAGAAAGTGGTGACCACCGCCCTGAACAATGGGTATGACAGCATTATTATTGCAGACCACGGCAATGCCGATTTCATGGTAAATCCGGATGGCACGCCAAACACCGCGCACACAACCAACCTGGTACCTTGCATCCTGGTGAGCAACGACTTTAAAGGTACGCTGCACGAAGGCAAGCTGGGCGACATTGCCCCGACCATCCTCGAGCTGATGGGCCTGCCGCAACCCCAGGAAATGACCGGAACCTCTTTAATTGATAAATAACAGCCCTATGGCCAGGTATTTCTCCTTAAGCCTGCTGTGCCTGTTGCTGGGAAGCATTACGGCTTGTGAGCGCCCTGTACCGCCTGCTACCGGCAGCGAAGACAAGGGCGCTTACAACCTGAGCGCCTACCTGCAAGAGCAGATCCAGCGCCTGCAGCGGGAGCAGCCCATGGTGCTGAAATCGGTAAAAACAAGGGACAAAGCCGCTGAGACCACAGAAACGACGCAGCTGAATTGGGAGAAAGAACTGGCCATGTTCCAGGAGCTGAACCTGAACAAGCCCACCTTACAGGAGTATTATACCCGCTCCGACAGTACCCTGTCCGATGGCAGCACGGCTATCCGTTATACCCGGCTGCCCGATGCCGAGGCGCTGGTGCAACACCTGTACCTGCGCATCAGCCCGGACCGACACCTGGAGCAACTGCAGGCCCTGGTGCAGGACCGGAATGTCCTGTTCTTTACCCGCCGCCAGCTGCAACTCACCGCAGACCCGGCAACGGGCAACCTCAGCGGCTACCGGGTAGAGGGCACCCAGAAACTTATCTTCGGCGATACGCTCACGTACCGCGTAGATGCTACCTTGTAACCTATTATACCTCACGGGCTTACCCGGGATAAACGCATAAATTTCGTATCTTGCATGGCTGAGCTTTAGCAGCTGCCCTTGTTTCCTAACAAAGCCTATTGATGCGCACCAGTATACTTTCCCTTCTTTTTGCTTTTGCCTGGGCCTGCACAGCATATGCACAAGGCACCGGTAAGCTACCGGGCAAGGGACGTAACTGCGCCATCGACACCTACCTGCTTTACCTGCAGCACCAGCGGCCTGGAGTAACCCAGATGCAGCAACAGGCAGCGCAGGCCGTGCAGCAGGTGTTGGAGGCAAAGCCCCGGGGGCAGAACCTGCGCAAGGCCGGCGCCATCACGGTTCCGGTGGTGTTTCATGTGGTCTATAACACCGCGCAGCAGAATATCCCGGATGCGCAGCTTTACTCCCAGCTGGCCGTGCTGAATGCCGATTTCCGGCGACTGAATGCCGATGCCGCCAAAACGCCGGCTTACTTCTTGCCCTACGCGGCCGATACGGAAATAGAATTCTGCCTGGCCACCATCAACCCGGAAGGAAACCCAACCACCGGCATTACGCGCACCCGTACTAGCCGCGCCGAATTTAGTTTGAACGATGACGTGAAGTATACCGCCCAGGGCGGCGCCAATACCTGGGACCGGGACCAGTACCTGAATATCTGGGTCTGCGAACTGGCCAATGAGGTGCTGGGCTATGCCACTACGCCGGGGTCGCCGGCCGATGTGGATGGGGTGGTGCTGCATTTCGCCACTATTGGCGCGTCGCCGGCAAACACCGCTACCTGGGCTTACAACGGTGGCCGCACCGGCACACACGAGGTGGGCCACTGGCTTGGCCTGAAGCATATCTGGGGCAACGGCTCCTCGTGCTCCGACTCTGATGGCATAGCAGATACCCCCAACCAACTGGAAGAAAACAGCGGCTGCCCCGGCGAAAAACATATTACCTGTGATGATAGCCCCAACGGCGACATGTTCCAGAACTACATGGATTATACTGACGATGCGTGTATGAACCTTTTTACCCAGGGGCAGGCCGCCTACATGCAGGGCGTGCTCAGCAGCGTGCGCAGCACCATTCCAAGGTCGCTGGGCTGCTCCAATACCCTCCGCTCCGATTTCAAAGTAGCTGCCCCCAGCGACACCTTAAGTATAGCCGGGCACGAGGTTACCTTCCAGGATGCCTCGCAGGGTATAAAAGCTGTTTCGCGGGTCTGGACGTTCGAGGGCGGCATTCCGGGTACTTCCACCGCACTTAACCCAACAGTGACGTATCCGGTGCCGGGCAAGTATAACGTCTCGCTTACTATTACCAACGGCACGCACAGCAGCACCGAAACCAAGGAAAGTTACATCCATGTGACCGTTAACGACCTGGTGGTTTATCCGAGCCCGGCATCCGACCACATCACCATCGAGCAACCCGCCCGCGTGCTGGTACGCCAGGTAGAAATGCGCAATCAGCTCGGCCAGCTGGTGCTGACAGCGGAAGTCCGTGACCGGGTGCTGCAGCTGGATGTACGCCACTTGCCGCCCGGCGTATACTTGCTGCACCTTACCAGCACTAACGGCACGGTCGTGAAAAAAGTAACCGTGGTGAGGTGAGATATAAATTACGAGTTCCGAATTCCGAATGAGGGGGATGAACTTACTGTGTTAACGCCTCTGGTATGTACACTTTTAGCGCCATACTTCTTTCCTTTAATGGTATGAGCGATAAGTTTGCGCTGGCAAGTCTATACTTGTGACCGGCTATCCTTGGAGCCGCTGCCCCAGCCGGATTACAAATCCGACAGGATATGGAAGACACGGGTTACAAACCCGCGCCAGCGAAGGTATAACGTAAATATTATCATTTGCGAAAAGCCCCCTTTGAAGGGGCAGGGGATGAGAGGGCACAGGAAAGAGCCAACAACCCTGGCTCTTTTGTAAACAGCTTCAGATAACATCCCTTGAGAGGTCAACAGGTATAAGTCATTTTCCTTTAAAGGAGAACTTCCTTGAAATGCCTGACTTCAATTCGTAATTAAACCTAAGCTCCCTGCAGAGTTACCACCACCATGCGCTTGGAGGCATGGTTGCGGTGCTCACAGAGGTAGATGCCCTGCCAGGTGCCCAGGTTCAGTTGCCCTTTGGTGATGGGCACCGTAACGGAGGTGCCAAGTATAGCTGCTTTCAAGTGGGCCGGCATGTCGTCCGGGCCTTCCAGGGTATGGCGGTAGTAGGGCTGGTTCTCCGGCACCATGTGGTTGAAGTGGCGCTCAAAATCCTCCCGCACCGTCGGGTCGGCATCCTCGTTTATCGTTAAGCTTGCGGAGGTATGCTTGATAAAAACATGTGCCAAGCCCGTATTTATACTTTCCAGCTCGGGCAGCTGCGCTACCAGCAGGTCCGTGATCAGATGAAAACCCCGTTTTACGGCCGGCAGCCGGATCTCTTTCTGAAACCACATAAGTATACTTTTGAATTACTGAATTTTGAATGTGTGAATAGTATCAGTGAGTTAATGTACGGAACTCCGGGTACATGCACCGGGTATGGCTTTAAAGTCCTTTAAATTCAGTTATTCAAAATTTAGTTATTCAAAAGTAAAGCTCAATCTATACTTCGTTCGTACGCGCCGATATCGGGGTTGGAAGCATCACGCTTTTTGCCCAATAAGTCGGAGGTGATGCCGGGCAGTACCCTGGCGGCGCCACTGGCTGGTGACAAGGTATCGAGGCTGAAATCGGCTTTGGCAGGCTTTTTAAACTTCGGGTCCACGTTCAGGAGGTTCCCATTACCACTGAGCTGCTCTTTATACTCTTCTGTGCGCAGCAGGTTATGGGCTACCTCCAGCACAGCGTCCTTGCCCGGCTCCAGCAATACCTCGTCCTTAAACCCAAAGCCTTCGGAGTAAACGATCGTGTTCAGCAGCCGCAGCGACGTAGGCTGGTCCTTTATATCCGTTCCGGGAATATAATCGGCCAGCACCAGTGCCGGTGTCTGACGGGGCAAGGTGTTTTCGTAATTTACCAGCGTAGAGTTGAGCACCTCGTAATGGCCGCCGCCCAAACCGCCGAAACTATACTGCCCGCAATTATAGATGAGCGTATTCACCACCTTCACATCAGACGTATAGCCCACAATGCCATCCAGAAAGGCATGCGCTACCTTGCATCCCTCTACCAGCGTACCTCCCTTACCGGGGTTGCCGATGCGAAGGCCATACAACGTGTTGTAAATATCCGTATACCGGATACTGTTGTCGGCGCTTTTGGCCAGTATCCGAATTCCTTCCCATTGGCCGGGTGCCGTGCGGTAATCAGCCTCACGGCGGTAGCCGCTAAAGGTTACCCGCTCTTCGGCCGTGCCCGCTACCAGTAGCTGCCCGCTTACGAGCAGCACCGCTTTAGTGGCGGCATACACATGCGTGCCTTTGGGGATGGTGAGCGTTGCGCCAGGCGGCACCAGCAGCGTGTCGAGCAGCACATGGGGCTTGTCGTTGGGCCAGGTGGTGGTGCCGGTTACTTCTTTGCGATGGAAATAGGCATTTTGCCCATAAGCCACCAGTTTTACCGTCTGCCGCTGCCCGTTTGTATCAAAAAGGATAGAATCCGCAACTAAAAAGGGCAGGCTCGCATCGTTGGGGTTAATGTTTACTTTAACAAGTATGTACAGGCTGTCTTTGCCACGCAGCTCCATGTCATGTACCTGGGCGCTTTGCCTGCCGTTTATCAGCAGCTGGTATGGCGAGGAAGCGGCGCCGGCCAGCGTAATGCCGCTGATGCGCACGGCTTTTTTGTTGGGATTGAAGACCTTCAGGCGCTTGGTTACGCTGCCCTGGCTTACAAATACCGTATCGAACAACACCGTATCGCCGGAGAAGGAGAGCAAAGCCTCGGGGCTGGAGGTGATGAGCTCGTCCTCCGGCTCGCAACTAATCAGCGAGAGCAGCAGAAGCAACGGAAGTATGGCCAGCAGGTATTTCAAATTTCGTTACGCGTTGATGATTTGTCGTTCTTCGGAAGTATAGTATGTTGAATTATTAGCACCGTTATACTTACCAGGCATGCAACAGTTCAGCAATTTAACCTTTTAGCCAGCAAACCATTTAACAATCAACAATAAAAAAGGATGCAGTGGCAGCTATTCGTGCCATTCTGCATCCTTTTAGCAACAGTTACCTGTTTTCAGTTATTTACTGCGCTGTAACGCCTTCTTTTAATCTTTCTGCGTTTTCAGCAATGCGCAGCTCTTCTACAAAGTCGTCGATGCCACCGTCCATTACGTTGGGTAGGTTATACACGGTATAGCCAATGCGGTGGTCGGTTACGCGGCCCTGCGGGTAGTTGTAGGTACGGATCTTATCAGAACGGTCGCCGCCGCCTACCATGCTCTTGCGCTGGGCACCTTCTTCTTCCTGCTTCTTGGCCAGCTCCTGCTCATAGATACGCGAACGTAACACCGCCAGGGCTTTATCAAAGTTCTTGAGCTGCGATTTCTGGTCCTGGCACTGGGCCACCAAACCGGTTGGCAGGTGCGTTAAGCGCACAGCCGAGTAAGTCGTGTTTACCGACTGGCCGCCTGGTCCGGAAGAGCAGAACAGGTCTTTGCGGATATCGTTCATGTCAAGCTCGATGTCGAACTCCTCTACCTCCGGCAACACCACTACCGAGGCAACCGAAGTATGGATACGGCCCTGCGTTTCGGTGGCCGGCACGCGCTGCACGCGGTGCACACCCGACTCAAATTTCAGCTTGCCATACACGTCCTCGCCCGACATGCCCACAATAATTTCCTTGTAGCCACCCGACGTACCTTCTTGGGCATCGATCAGTTCGGTGCGCCAGCCCATTTTCTCGGCAAAGCGGGTATACATGCGGTACAGGTCGCCGGCAAAAATAGACGCCTCGTCGCCACCGGCCCCGGCCCGGATCTCCATGATAATATCTTTGCTATCGTTGGGATCTTTGGGTATGAGCATCTCCTTGAGCGTATCTTCCATTGCCTCGCGCTGAGGCAGCAGCTCATCGAGCTCCTCCTTGGCCATCTCGCGGAAGTCCTCGTCTTTTTCGGTGGCAATTACCTGCTTGGCATTGTCGATATTGCTCAGGATGTTAAGGTACTTTTTATATTCGGTCACGATCTTATCCAGATCCTTGTATTCTTTGTTCAGCGCCTTGAATTTCTTCATGTCGCTGGCCACGTCAGGCTGAATTAGCAGGTCGCTTACCTCTAAAAATCGCTGATTGATGGCTTCTAATTTATCTAACATGGTGTTCGTCTGGTTTTAGGCTGCAAAGATACGAAATTCGGCCTGTTTTTCATTTATACAATTTTACCGAAAAAGTTGTTCCTTCGCGGCCAGGTGTGCTACCTTATAACTCAGCAGCACGGTGGTATAGTTTCTTTTGCTGCGGCCGGCTCAAAATTTAACTTTGTGTAAACAAAACAGACCCCGTTCTTGTTATTCAAAGAATAGGCAAAGCTGCATATTTGAGCTGAAACCTTTACTTTTGATGCAAGTATGCTTAAAGCATCCCTGTGTAGTAACTATAACCAACAAGAATATAGATTATGGCTGTAATACAAGCAACTGATACTGATTTTAATGATGTGTTAACCGGCAACCAGAAAGTGGTTGTAAAATATTATGCCGACTGGTGCGGCAGCTGCCGTTTGTTTGCCCCTAAGTTTAAGCGCATGTCCGACGACGAGGCGTTTACCGATGTCGCCTTTGTAGATGTGAATGCCGAAAATAACCCTGAAGCACGCAAGCTGGCCGGCGTTACCAATTTACCTTTCTTCGCTATTTTCCAGCATGGCAAACTGGTCGACACCGTAGCTGCCAGCAAAGAAGATGCGGTTCGCACGCTTATTCATAAACTTGAGGCTTAATTACGTATGAAAGTACCTGTTATAAAAACCCTGGTAGAGACCCAGAACCTGGAGGCGCTGGTTGCCGCCGAAGAAGCGATCCTGGAAGAGCAAACCCCCGAAATTACCGTGGAGGGCGCCGATGAAGGCGAACAGCTCACGCACGTGATGGCGGCCATCTGGATCCTGAACCATATGCAGGACCACAATACCGACTTTAAAACCGCTTTGCGCGAGTACACCAAAAAGGTGCGTGTTTCCATCAGCTAACACCCGTATACTTATTAACTAAAACGGGGCCGCAAGTTTGATACCTGCGGCCCCGTTTTGTTTTTATACCTTGTTTTATACTTTATAAGTTGTGTCTGGAGAAAAACTCTTCAGCCAGCTTGCCTCCCTGGTCGGTGCAGATGCCCCGCAAATAGTAAAGGAAGATGCTCCGGAAAACTTCGCCCAGGTTATAGCGCTCGGGCGGGAAAATAGCCGGGTTCAGCAACATGGTTACCTGCTCCAATATGATTTTGGTGACCAGCTGCAGATTCACATCCTTACGGAACAGGTTTTGCATGATGCCCTTGTTCAACACATTCAGGACCTCGTGATAGGAGTAAGTGTTGAAATGCTCCAGTGCCAGCTGCCATACTTCGGGGTAGTGCTGCTGCATATCTATAACATACAGCGGGTTGGTTTTCTGTATATTTTCGATGCCATCCTTTAGCAGGAGCATGATCTCCTCCACGGGGCTTTTGGCCGTAGCCAGGAAACGGGCGTGTTCCTGCTTCTGCTGTTCCATATCGTACTGAGCTACGCGCTTTACCATGGCCGCTTTGCTCGGGAAAAGCTCGTGGTAGGTAGAAGGCCTGATATCCAGTTTCCTGATAATGTCTTCCTCTGAGTTCGCCTCTATCCCCTCTGCTTTAAAAGTGCGCAGAATCTCCTCTAAAATGGTCTCTAAAAAAGTCATGTGCTTGCCAGCTCCGTTTTGTACCGGACGATATGCGTGAAGGTACGTATTTTCAGTGCAAAGATAGTGAAAGCGCTACTTCTTATCCCCAAAAAATCCTGTAAACGGGAAGATTCTTTGCCAGCCAAAGCGGTTGCTACAGCATCATGTACAGGCTTATAAAGAAGAGCAATTGCACCAGAAAAACATAGGGTGCCAGCCGGTTGGCTTTAAAGATGGCGGCTTTCTGGAAGTATAGCTGCAGCAGGAAGGCCAGCACAAACCACCCTGCATAGTTAGAGAAAGGTACATGCCCATGGTGCCAGCTCCAGAAATCATACTGCATGGCTACAGGTTCCATAAAAAAGTCGAGCAGCACCATCAGCAAGGCACCCAGCAACGCTTTTGCCACCCAAGGCAGCCGTGCAAAATTGCTCAGATGCCCCGTAACATAGACCAGCAGCAGCCAGTTGAGCCCGATCAGCAGCGGCACCTCCCATACTTTAGTCCCTAAGGCGCTGCCATAGCGGTAATTGCCAAAGAGCAGCCCGGTGTGCACGCCCACTGCTTCGGCCAGAAAACCGGCCAGGAAGACCACGGCAGCAAAAAGTATAAACGGTTGGTTCCAGCGGCGGTGAAAGGCAAAGAGCAAGCCGTTAGTGAGCAGCAAGTTCATGGGCGTGAGCTGCTGAAAGTATACAGGGTTCCCGCTAAAGACCAATCCCCAAAAGCCCACCGCATGGAAAATGACCAGCACCGCCACGGCCAGTGGCAAAGCGTATTTTTGTATGACGGCAGGCACCCCATATGAGGCAGGCGTTGTTTTAGATAGCATTATTCGTTCTCTTTTCACAAAGTCTCCGGCACCAGGTCCCCTACAATTTTAGCCGACAGCAGGCACAACGGAATGCCGCCGCCGGGATGCACGCTGCCCCCGCAAAAGTATAATCCTTTCAGTTTTGAGGTGAAATTCGGGTGGCGCAAAAAAGCGGCCACCCGGTTGTTGGAGCTGCTGCCATACAACGCCCCGGCAAAAGACGAGGTGCGGCTTTCGATCAGCAGCGGGTCCAGCACCTGTTCGTGTTCTATCATAGGGGCCAGGTCTGTTCCAAGCATGCGGCTGAGCTTCTCCAGCACCGTTTCACGTGTAACAGCCACCAGTTGCGCCCAGTCCTGCCCCTGATTGTGCGGTACGTTGACCATCACAAACCAGTTTTCACCGTCCGGTGGTGCATCCTGCGGCTCCATTTTAGAAGTGATGTTCACATACACGGTAGGATCGGGGCTGATGGACTTGTGCCGGAAGATGTGCTCAAATTCGGTTTTATAGTTGCCGCTGAAAAAGATGTTGTGCAGGTGCAGCTCCGGAAACTGCCGTTTGATGCCCCAGTAATAGATCAGGGCAGAGCTGGAGCGCGGCTGCCCGAGCGTGCTTTCCGGTGCCGGATGTCCGGCCAGGAGCCTGCGGTAGGTTGGCACCACATCCATGTTGCTGACTACCACGGCAGCAGCATAGGTGCCGCTAGCGGTTCTGACGCCTGTTACCCGGCTACCTTCCGTTAAAATCTGCGCCACCGGCTTATTATACCGGAACGTGACGCCCAGCTCTTCGGCCAATTTTACCAAACTGCTTGCAATGGCATACATGCCGCCCGTGGGGTAAAAAGCGCCGATGTTATGCTCCAGGTGCGGAATGATGTTGAGCGTGCCCGGTGCCTGGTACGGATCGGACCCGTTGTAGGTGGCAAAGCGGTCGAGGAGCTGCACAAAGCGGGGGTCCTGAAAGTGGCGGGCGTTTGCCCCGTGCATGGTCGTGGTCAGGCCCAGCTCCGGCAAGCAGGTCAGCGCCTTGAGCACATCAAAGCTGAGGTAGGTGCCCACCTTGTGCAGCGATTTTTGCAGGAACGTATCGGCTGTGCCCTGGTAAAGGCGCCTGCTGCGGATCAGCGCCTGCAGGACCTGCTCCCGGGGCACACCCAATTGCTGCTCGGCTTCGGTGGCAAAGGCCTCAGGGGCGGCATACGCTTTTAAACGGCTGCCATCAGGCCAGAAATAATGCGTGATCGGGTCGAGGCGGGTGTAGGTAAAATAATCCGCCGGGTTGCGGCCGGCCAGCGTAAAGAGCTCATCTACCAGGTGGGGCAACGTAAACAGCGAGGGGCCGGCATCAAAGCGGTAATCGCCCAGCCGGAATTCGTGCAGCTTGCCGCCGAAGCTTTCATTTGCTTCAAATACCATTACAGCGTAGCCTTTCAGGGCCAGCCGGATGGCCGCCGCAATACCGCCGATACCTGCGCCCACAATGGCAGCCTTTTTCATCTCTACAAGGTATAGGTTTATACTTCCTGAGCTTAACTGGCAGGGTACCGGAAAGGTTTGAAGTCCGCCTTATACTTTGCCGAACACTTTCCGGTAAATGGGTTTGCGCATACTAAACTGCGCCAGCATGAGCGGGTATAGCAGCAGGTCGAGGGCTTTGTGGCCGGTACTGTAGGTAATCACATCATGGATCAAAGCGCCTGTGCCGGCAGCAGACACCACGTGCTTGTGGCGCCAGAACCGCAGGGGCGGAGGCAACTCCTGTCCCTCGTCTACAAAAAAGGCGCCAGCTGCCGTTATACTTCGCTCCGTGATCAGGCTCGTCCAGCGGAAGGACTTTATACCTGTCTGCAGCTCCACTTCCACCACATCGCCGGGTTCGCTGCCATCAAAGCGCAGCAGTTTCAGGCGCGGGTAGGGCGGCGACAACCGGCGGAACAGCTGCTCGTCAAAAGCATGAAACACGGTCAGAAAGTCTTGCCGGACGTACGTTTTCAGGTGCAGCTGCATTTTGGTTGTTAGGTGTTGATGGTTGTTTGTTAAATGGCTGGATGGATAAATTGTTTGATGTAATTGTTTATTGTTGGTTGTTGATTGTTGGTTGCTTCTGCAAAAGTATGGCACAAGCGGACGCTTGCGCCAGTACCGGCATTGACTTATCAATGCCCTATTGAATCCTGCCCATCCTAAAATCCTGTAAATCCTGATTCATACTTGTTACGGGCATCTACCATTTAACCAACCAGTTATTTAACAATCAATAATTTAACAATTAACACTTAACTCAGCAGGTTGTCGATATCCTCTTTGGTCAGGCTCTTGATAATGGTTTCGTCGGTGCTGATCAGGTCGTTTACGAGCTGGATCTTGCGGCTTTGCAGGGCCAGTATCTTTTCCTCTACCGTGTCTTTGGTGATGAACTTGTAGGTAAACACCGTGTTCTGTTGGCCGATGCGGTGCGCCCGGTCCACAGCCTGCGCCTCAACGGCCGGGTTCCACCAAGGGTCAAGTATAAATACATAGTCGGCCGCTGTCAGGTTCAGGCCCACGCCGCCTGCTTTGAGCGAGATCAGGAATACCTGGATGCTTTTATCATTTTGGAAAAGCTCTACCTGCGCCTGCCGGTTCTTGGTGTTGCCATCCAGGTAAGCATATGTGATCTCTTTCTCGTCCAGGGCCTGGCGCACAATCTCGAGGTGCTTTACAAACTGGCTGAATATAAGAACTTTGTGGCCTTTGCCCACTACATTGCGCGTCATACGCACCACTTCTTTCAGCTTTCCGGACTCGCCTTCGTAGCCGGGGTCCGTCATCAGCGGGTGATTGGCAATCTGGCGCAGCTTGGTCAGGCCCTGCAAGAGCATAAACTGCGTGTTGCCCGGCCCGTGCTCTTCCAGGTTGGTCAGGATCTTGTTGCGGTAGTAGGATTTGGTTTCCTCGTAGGCATGCTCCTGCTCTTCGGTCATTTTGCAGAAGGTGGTGTTCTCGATCTTTTCGGGCAGCTCTTTGGCCACCTGCGATTTGTGCCTCCGAAGTATAAATGGCTTAATAAGGGCGTGTAGCTTGCGTGTTTTCGCCTCGTCTTTCTCTTTCTCGATGGGCCGGAGGAACTCGTTGCGGAAAAAGTGCTGGTTGCCCAGCAAACCCGGGTTAATGAACGACATCTGCGACCACAAATCCATGGTGCTGTTCTCTACCGGCGTGCCGGTAAGGATAAGCCGGTGCCGCGACTTAAGCGAACGCACCGCACGCGACGTGCTGGAGTTGGGGTTCTTGATGGCCTGCGACTCGTCGAGGATGATGTAGTCGAAGTAGTAGGATTCGAGCAGCTCGGTGTCCAGGCGCACAATGCCGTAGGAAGTCAGCACCACGTCATACTCTTCGAACAGCGCCACGTTCTTGTCGCGGTACGTGCCTGTATAGTTGAGGATGCGCAGGTGGGGCGTAAACTTCTGGGCCTCGTTCATCCAGTTATACACCAGCGAGGTAGGCATCACCAGCAGCGAGGCAGCATTGGCTTCGTTTTCTTTGCGGTGTTGCAGCATGGCCAGCGTCTGGATGGTTTTGCCCAAGCCCATATCGTCGGCCAGGCATCCACCAAACTTGTAGCTTTGCACAAAATGCAGCCAGTTGTAGCCCGCTTTCTGGTAGGGCCGCAGCTCGCCGATAAAACCAGCCGGCATAGGCTGGTCTTCAATGGTTTCGAAAGTGCGCAGCTTTTCCAGTTTCCGCGTCAGGGTTACCGTGGCCAATTGGCCCTCCTGCAGGTCGTTTACCAGCGCCATGTGATGCTTTTTAAGGGTCAGCTGGTCGTCGCCTTCCGAAAAAGCAAACAGCTCAATGTATTGGGTAAACCACTCTTCGGGTATAATGGCGATCTGGCCGTTGGGCAACGTAAACTCGTTGTTTTTGGTCAGGATATGGTTTTTGAGCTTGATGAACGGAATGGCAAACTCGCCAAAGTGCACGGTACCGTAAATATCAAACCAGTCGTTTGTTTCGGTGATGCCCACATTAACCGACACCTCGCCGATAAAATAATCCTTACCGCTGTGCGCTCCCTGCTGCACGCTGAAGCCAAGCTGCTCGAGTTCCTGCAGGTTGCTGTTGAGCCAGGCAAAGGCATGGCTCTTGTCCAGGAGGGCTTTGCCGCTTTTCACCTCCAGGGCGCGCTTGCCCAGTTCCTTCACAAACTCCTTTTCGCGGTTCACATCCCGGACCAGCTTATGGAAGATATAGGAGTCGGCTGTTTTCTCCATACTTACGCTGATGCGCTTGGCTTCCTCGGACGGCACCATGTAATCGCCATACCGGAAGGAGAGGTCGAAGAGAATCTTATCGTTGTTCACGGCGCCTCTTTCCGGTTTCTGAAGAGCTGCGCCATCCGAGCCTTTCATCTCTGTAAAGGTCAGAAAAGGACTTGGCTCATACTTCTCAGTCTGGATGGCAAAGCCTTTGGGATGCACATCGAACGACTCGACCAGCGGGGCCACAAATTTGCTGTAGTAGTTCTCTTCTACCGAGCGGGGCACCACAATAAACTTTTTATTCAGGAAGGGCTGCAGCTTTTTGCCGTCTACCGCTTTTTCAAAACTATAAATTGTATCATTGAGCAGCAGCCAGGCCGGTTCGTAGCAGATCAGCGCCGCATTGCGGTACTGGAACTCGAGCTTCTGGCCGGCATATTTCAGGGTCGGGAAGTAGTGGGTGTTGTCGGCGTTGCGCATAAAATGGAACAGCACCGAGGCGCGCTCCGGGGCCAGCTGCACGCGCTTCCAGGTCGGCTCGCCATCCTTGCCCATAATAAAGGTCATCTTATTGCGCAGCAGCTCCAGAATCTTGCCCATGCGCCCCTGTATGTAGTGGCTGATGTTTTCCTGCAGCGCCTTGTCGCCTTTCTCCGGATCGTACACTTTCAGGAAGAAATCGACGGGCGATACTTTTTTAGAAGAAAAGCGTTTCAGCACGGCATCCTGCTGCACCTGGTCGATGAGCGGGATGAGTTTAAAATCGTTGGCATCGAGGCGGGAGGCGAACTCTTCGGCATTTTTGGCCGAGATGTTCTGGTGCTGGAGCGTTAGTTGCCCCCGGGTGTTTATCTGCACCACAAATGACTCAAACAGGTAACCCAGGTACTCGTGCTCAAACAACGAGTATACTACCTGAAAAGGCTGGGTGGTGTATACTTTCATGCCAAAGACAATTTTAGGACTTCAAATATAATCCCAAACATGTTCATTTCCTACCTGGCAGAAGCCTTTTCCCGGGTCTGGGAGCGCCGTTTGCCAAATCTTTGAAGCAACAGCCGGCGGGGTTGGTTGTTCAGCATCAGCGTGAATTTGCCGCAAGTATAAGCGAAGAAAAAAAGTTATACTTGCCTGCCCGGTTATACCTGCCCGCCGGCACAGGGCGCGGCCTGTCCGCGCAACGGCCAATCGATGCAGCAGCGAAGGTAAGACGCCACATATGGCTTCGCTACAAGTATAAAGTCCTGTAAATCCTGATGCAGGCGGATTGGTTGTGAAGCGATTGAACGGGTCGCGATCTGTCTCTACAAAAAAGGGAATTGGCAAGTATGGCCGCTGCTACAGGTTTTCGGTAACCGACATGGCGGCCGCTTTGCGCGCCGGCCGCACCGAAACGAGCAGCGTGATGAGGATAATGGCCAGCCCGGTGAGTACAAAATCCTGCACCTGCATTTTTACCGGGTAAGCTTCTACCACCGAGGTGGCCATGCCCATACTTACCAGCCCGAAAGCCTGCTGCAGGTTGCACACCAGCATGCCGGCCGTTAGGCCATAAGCGGCCCCGATACAGGCCACTAGTGCGCCCTCCAGCAAAAAGATATTGCGGATGGTTTTGGCCGTAGCTCCCATGGAAGCAAGTATGGCAATGTCTTTCTTCTTGTCGATCACGAGCATGGAAAGAGAGAAGAAGATGTTAAGCGAGGCGATAAAGAGGATAAAGGCAAAGGTGACGAACACAAACAGCTTCTCCACCTTCACGGCCCGCAGCAGGCTAGTGTGCTGCTCATCGGAGTTCTGCACTTTAAATTTGCTGCCGAGTATTTCCTGCAGCGAGCGCTTTACCTGCTCCGTGCTATAGGCCTCATCCACCTTAATTTCCAGCGATGTGCGGCGGCGGCCATACTCCAGCAATTCTTCGGCAAAGTTAAGGGGCACAAACACATAGGCATCGTCATACTGCCGCTCGATGGCAAAAATGCCGCCGGGGGCAATGTTCATGCTGTTAAAAGCGCCTTCGGGGTTGAGCGGGTTAAACTTGGCGTTGCGCGGGTAGAGGAACTGCAGCGGCACAAACTTGTTGGTCGGCCGGATGGAGAGCTGGTACTGCACCCCGCGCCCCACCAAGGCATAATACGTGTCGTTGAGGGTCAGCTGGCTGTGGCCTTCCACCACCGCCGAGTCGATCTTGTTCTGCTGAAAGAAATTGTCGCTTACGCCTTTTACCTTCACCACCATCTGGCGGTCGTTGTAGCGCAGCAGGGCGTTGTCTTCGATCACTTCCGACACCACCAGCACACCGGGCGTATGGCGGATGCGGTTCATAAACTCGGTATCGGTCTCAAACGATTTACCTTCTGCAGCCGAGATCTTCAGGTCCGGATCAAAGCTGGAGTAGATCTCGCGGATCAGGTCTTCCAGGCCGTTAAACACCGAGAGCACCACGATCAGGGCCATGGTGCCCACCGCCACGCCGATCATGGCAATGTTGGAAATAATGCTGATGATGTTCCTCTTCTTCCTGGAGAAGAAATATCGCTTCGCTATCAGAAAAGGGACGTTCATTTTTGATTGCTGATGGTTAAATGGTCAGATTGTTAAATAGCTAAATTTTAGTACTATCTGCGTGAGCTTTACACATGTTGAGGCAACAATTTAACAACCAACAATCCAACTATTAAACTACTTCCAGGCTTTCACGATCAGGCCGGTGCCGGACGGGTGTTTGCCATTTACATCCAGCCAGTTTAGTAGCAAGCTGAATGGAAACGTGACCAGGTAATAGAACGGCAGAACCACAAAGAATAGTTTGGACGTGTTGAGCAGCAGCATCGGGTATTTCATTGACAGGCGCCAGGAGATCTGCCCCGGTTTGCCATACGAATAGCGCGCTTCCACTTTCCGGAAGCCGGCCAGCCGGAGTTTATCTTCTATCTCGCGGATGTTGTAGCCATCGCGAACGTGCTCCTCTATAAACGATGTTTCGTCATCGCCATGCACATCCGAGCCGCCCTGGTCTGAAGGCGTGGAGATGAGCAGCATACCGCCCGGGCGCAACGATGCCTGAAAGTTACGGAACACCTCCACGTCTTCCAGAATATGCTCCATCACATCCACCGACAGGATCAGGTCGTAATGGTCGGGCTCGCGGTATTGCACCAGATCGCCGATACGGAACAACACATTGTGGCGGCCAATGGCCCTGATAAAGATGTTGCTGTCCGATATCTGTTCTTCCTTTACATCCACGGCCAGCACATTCCACTTGCTGCTCATGCCGGAAAGGTAATACGTATACTGCCCGAAGCCGGAGCCGGCATCTAAAATATGCTGCTCTTTGTCGCGCCGGCCGGCTGCCCAGGTGCGCAGCTCTTTGTGCACATGCCAGGTGCGCAGCAGCAGCAGGTCGAGGAGGTTATAAAAAACACGGCGCAGAAACGGGGTCTTGTTAAATACATCGCCAAGAACCCGCTTGATAGGATCGTACTGCATAAGGGTGAGGGGTAGCGCGCTTGCTAGTTAGGGTATGTTTCATCGTCCACGCCTTCGTTCTCATCAGCTGGCGGGATATCGAGTTTATTAAAGATCTGATCCATGTGGGCGGCATACTCAGCGCTGTCGTCCAGGTAAAAATTAAGGGCCGGAATGATGCGCACCTGGCTTTTGATGCGCTGGGCCAGCAGGTGGCGGATGGTTTTGGTATTTACCCGCACCTCCAGCAGCACAGCTTCGGCACTGGGGGCCATCATCACGCTCAGGTATACCCGGGCAAGGCCCAGGTCAGGCGATACCCGCACCACACTCACGGATATATAAGCACCATTAAACAGGTGCGGCACTTCCTTCTGAAATATGTCGGCCAATTCCCTCTGGATCAGGCGCGAAAACTTCTGTTGTCTTTTACTTTCCATACGAAGCTGCAAATATCATATTAATTTCGCATTTTTACCCCAAAAGGGCCTTACTCATTTCAAGCAAGGCAAATGTCTCGTCCAATTTCTTCTAACACCGTCTTTCCTTGATTAGTTACTTCCGCAGCATACTCCCTTCCCGGCTTACTTCGCTGGTTCTGCTATTTCTGGGGTTACAGGTGCCGTTGCTCTTAACGGGCATTGCGGCTACCCTGCCGGAGTTGCTGCACATGCTGGTAGGCGAACGGTTGGCCGATGGCTTTGCTATGTACCGCCAGATCTATGATAACACGGCGCCGCTATCGGCACTGGTATACTGGCTGGTCGACCTGCTGGCGGGGCGCTCTTTTCTGACTTACCGTGCGGTAGCCCTGGTGCTGCTGCTGCTGCAGGCGGTGGTGTTTAATGTTACCCTGAACCGCCTGAGCGTGTATGCCAGCAAAAATTACCTGCCGGCGTTGCTTTACCTGGTGCTGGGCAGCCTCTCGCTGGAGTTCAGCATGCTCTCGCCGCTGCTCATCGGCAATACGTTCATTATACTCTCACTGCCCTACATTGTGACGGTCTCGCGCGAAGGTTTTGAGAACAACCGCTTGTTTGTGGGCGGTTTTATGATCGGCCTGGCCGCGCTCAGTTACCTGCCGCTAGCGCTGTTTCTGGTAGTAGGGGCTTTTGCCGTTATCTTTTTTGCCTCCAGCACGTTCCGCAGCTTTTTACTCATGCTGTGCGGCTTTGCGTTTCCGTATGCCTTGCTGGTAACATATTATCTTTATACCGGTGCGCTGGAGGAGTTCGTCACGCTGCACCTGTTCCAGCCATGGCAGCTGAAGGTGAACTTTATCGTGCCGCCTGCGCATATTGCCAAATTCATGTGCCTGCCGGCGCTGCTGTTAGTACTCTCCTTTATGAGCATGCTTTCGCTGCCGCAGCGGCTCGTGTTTCAGGTTAAATTTCAGCAGGTTATGTGGGTGTGGCTGTTTACAAGCCTGCTCCTGGTTTTTACAAGACCCGAGATCTCGACAGGTACGTTTGTGGTGGTGCTGCCTCCGATCGCTTATTTCAGCGAGTACTTTTTCGTATCGGGCCGCAAAGCCTGGCTGCTGAACCTAGTCTTTGTGCTGGTGCTGGCCGGGGTGCTGGTGCTGCGCTACCGGGAACTGCTGCACCTCAACCGCTTTATCAAAATAGACGAATCGGCTCTGCTGCTGCCCCAGGCGCCTGCTACGGCCATACAAAATACCACGGTGCTGGTGCTGGGTAACGACATCGGCTATTATATCCATAACAAACCCGTTACGCCATACCTGAACTGGCAAATTGCGCAAGGCCACTTTGGCAACCTGTCGGAGTACCAGGCTGTGTTTGATATTCTGAAGAATTTCCGGAGCGAAACCCCGGCTTATATTGTGGATAAAGCGGGCCTGATGCCGGAGCTGCAGTATAAACTACCGGCTGTTTTCGGCAAGTATAAACCCACCACTGATCACGAAGGCATTTACCGCTTAACGCGCTAAAAGGCCTGCGATAAACTTCCTGCAGGCAGTCGCAGCTTAACCCGCTATACTTGCCTGAAACACCTCCTGCACAAGTATAAAAAAGTGCGCAGCCCCGGGCAAGGTATAACCATTGCTACCGGAACTGCGCACTTCTGGTTTTTATAGTATAGGTGGGCGCCACACATGTTTTACCGCGCCGGCACCCTGTTTCTTGTTAGCAGTTGGCGATCTTATCCACGCGGGTCTGATGGCGGCCGCCTTCAAAAGCGGTGCTCAGAAAGATGCGGACCATGTCGGCTGCTTCCTGCTCAGATACAAAACGGGCCGGAATGCAGAGCACGTTGGCATCGTTATGCTCGCGGGCCAATTTGGCCAGCTCTGTTTTCCAGCACAGGGCTGCACGTATTTGCGCATACTTGTTTGCCGTAATAGCCACGCCATTGCCGCTGCCACAGATCAGGATGCCGAAATCGACTTCTTTGTTAACAACGGCTTTAGCCAGCGGGTGCACATGGTCCGGGTAATCCACTGAAGCATCGGAATTCGGTCCGAAATCCTGTACCTGGTGCCCCAGCTGGGCCAGCACCTCTTTCAGCATCCCTTTGTATGTATAACCGGCGTGGTCTCCTCCGATTGCGATTTTATAGGCCATTATTGGTTGTATTTTCTTTGTTTAAGCGTTTGATATCACTCTTGCGGATGTGGCTCGATACGCCGATACTTACCTCGTAGAGCAGCAACAGCGGCAAGCCCACCATCATTTGGCTGATCACGTCCGGCGGTGTGATAATGGCGGCAATAACCAGGATCACGATGATGGCATGGCGGCGGTATAGTTTCATGAACTCCGGCGTAACCAGGCCAGCCTTTGTCAGGAAAAACACGACAACCGGCATCTCGAACATAAAGGCGCAGGCAAGGCAAAGAGTCGTGAGCGTGGATACGTAGGACGAAAGGTCGAACTGGTTGGTAATAGACGGATCGACCTGGTAACCTGCCAGGAAGTTAATGGAAATCGGCGCCACCAGAAAGTAGCCAAAGCACAGGCCCATGGCAAACAGGATGGACACGAAGAACACGGCGCCCTCCGAGCTTTTACGTTCCTGAGAGTAAAGGCCAGGCCGGATAAAGCGCCAGATCTCCCAGAATGCATACGGAAAGGCACAGGCCAGGCCGATGATGAGCGAGGCCATGATGTGCATGGTCAGCTGGCCGCTCATTTCGCGGCTCTGGATCGTAAAGCCCAGCTTATCGATGCACAGGGCCGAAGAGCCGATCTGCTGGCCTAACCGGCACAGCAGCCGGTAGCTCAGGAAATCAGGCCGCGAAGGGCCTAGGATGATATCATGGAACACAAACCCCTTGGCCAGAAAAGCGGCCGTTGCAAACACCACAATAGATCCTACTGCCCTGATGATATGCCAGCGCAACTCTTCGAGATGGTCTACAAAAGACATCTCTTTGTGCACTTCTTCCTCTTTTTCTCCGATATACCGTTGATCCACCTGATCCATCATAAGGGCTCTAAAGCTGTTTAATTACTCTGCAAATAAAGGATACTGCTGCATCCAGTTGTTTACTTCCTGGCGCACGGCACTGATCTTCTCCTCGTTGTCGTGGTTCATCAGCACTGTATCAATCAACTCCACTATGCGCACCATGTCGCTTTCTTTCAGGCCACGCGTGGTAATGGCAGCTGTGCCTACGCGCATACCCGAGGTCACAAACGGCGATTTATCGTCGAAAGGCACCATGTTCTTGTTGATGGTGATGTCGGCTTTTACCAGCGTGTTCTCGGCCAACTTGCCTGTAAGGCCCTTGGAGCGCAGGTCGATGAGCATCATGTGGTTGTCTGTACCGCCAGAAATAATATCGTAGCCGCGGTCTAAAAATGCTTTGGCCATGGCCTGCGCATTTTGCTGCACCTGCTTTACATAGGCCAGGTACTCGTCAGAAAGAGCTTCGAAGAAAGAGACAGCTTTAGCAGCGATCACGTGCTCCAGCGGCCCGCCCTGTGTACCCGGGAAAACGGCGCCATCCAGTACAGACGACATCATGCGGGTTTCGCCTTTGGGCGTTTTCAAACCGAAAGGATTTTCAAAGTCCTTGCCCATCATAATCATGCCGCCACGTGGGCCGCGCAGGGTTTTATGCGTGGTGGTGGTAACAATATGGCAATACTCAAAAGGATTGTTGAGCAACCCGCGGGCGATAAGGCCGGAAGGGTGCGAAATGTCGGCCAGCAGCAGGGCGCCTACTTCGTCGGCAGCCTCGCGCAGTTTTTTATAGTTCCAGTCGCGGCTGTAAGCCGAGGCACCGCAAATGATGAGCTTCGGCTGCTCGCGGCGGGCTGCTTCGGCAACTTTATCCCAGTCGATGAGGCCGGTCTCTTTTTCTACGCCATAAAACGAAGGGCTGTACAGTTTACCAGAAAAGTTAACCGGCGAGCCGTGTGTCAGGTGGCCGCCATGCGACAGGTCAAAACCCAGAATCTTATCGCCTGGCTGCAGCACAGCCAGCATCACGGCGGCATTGGCCTGCGCACCGGAGTGCGGCTGCACGTTCACCCATTCTACCCCGAAGAGTTCTTTGGCACGGTCGATGGCCAGCTGCTCGGCCTGATCCACGATCTCACAACCGCCATAATACCGCTTGCCCGGCAGGCCTTCGGCATACTTGTTTGTCATTTCGCTGCCCATGGCGCGCATAACCTGTTCCGAAACAAAGTTTTCAGAGGCAATCAGCTCAATACCATGCGTCTGGCGAGCTTTTTCCTGGGCGATCAGGTCAAATATAGCAGTGTCTTTTTGCATCAGTTCTAAGGTTTAGATAAAGCCCTCAAAATTAACGTATGTGGCTAAATAAACCAACGTTTGGGGAGTTTATATACGGGCCGCCACGTGGTGCCGGATTTATGTAGCCGCCACAGGCAGCAGAAAGTATAAAAACAGCAAAGCCAGGGGCTACTTCAGGCTATACCTTGAGTGAGCAGTCCCTGGCTTTGTTTGAGGCTGAAAGGATGAATTCTGCGGCTATGGAAATTAACTTTTGCGAGCGACAGCGTAAGGTCGGTCCACATTGGGCTGCACGTAGAGCGCCTGCGTGTCCAGGTCCAGGGCTACCAGGTTGCCGTAGGCGGCATTGCGGTAGTATACGCAGCCAGCGTCGAGGTTCAGGCGGCCATCTTTGTGGCTGATGCCTTTTTTTATACTATGCAGAGCGGTAGGCGTGTGGCCGTGCAGGAGTTTCTTGTTACTGATCTTGCTCCAGTCCACCTCATAGCCCCGTATGTTGAGCATGGCATCTTTATCCCGGAAGATATCGTCCTGCTTAAAGTCAAAACCGGCATGCACCAGGTAGTAATCCGGCAGCTCGAAGTAGTAGGGGAGCTCTTTTAAGAACCGGACATACTTTTTGGGCAGGTGCTCAAAATCTGCAATAGCAAAGCTCTGCAACACCAGTTCTTTTTCTGTTTGGGTAAGCCGCAGGTCTTTGGGGCCATTTTTGGCGGCTTTCAGCAACATCTGGTCGTGGTTGCCGCGCAGGCACAATACCTGGTAGCGCTGCGCCTGGAGATGCAGGATGAAGTCGATGACGCCTTTGCTATCGGGGCCTTTGTTCACAAGGTCTCCCAGAATATAAAGCTCATCCGTTTTCTGGAGCTTTAGCTGCTCCTCCACCATTGCTTTCAGGGTACGGGCGCAGCCGTGAATATCGGTTAAGGCGTAACGAGCCATACGTTCGGTTATACTTTCATTGGGTTGCCGCAGCGGGCGATTGCCAAAGGTAGTATAAAAATAGCACCTGCAAGGGCAGGTGCTATTTTCTATAAATCTGTTTTGATTTCCTGGTAACTAGTTATACTTGTTGTCATCCAGCCCGGGCTTGTCGAGGTTACGGTTCGGGTTGTTGGTCTTTACATTTGCTGCCGGTGTATCCGGCCCTTCGGTATACTTGTCCTTCAGCTTCTCGTTTTCCTTGCGGCTCTGGCCGGCATCAACAGGCTTGCCGCCTGCGGCCTTGTCCTGCCCTGTCTGCGAGGGGCTTCCGTGGTTTTCACCGCTAGGTTTGGTGTGCTTATATGATGGCATGATATCCTCCTTCTTTAAATGAAAAAATTGCCGAAGCAGCCTTTAACGGGAGTTTCGGCCTTGCTTTATACTTTAGCTCAGGTGCCGCGGCCTTCTGTATCGGTGCGCATGTTGTCCGGCGGGGGCGTGCCGTCGTCGGCGTAGTCGTTTACGCCGGTGGCAGATGGTCCTTCGGAGGCGGTGTCGCTGCCGAAGCCCTCTTTGCCGTCGCGGTTACCAAAGCCGCCGCGCTGGTGTTCGTTCTTCGGCGGATCGGCGCCGGGTATAATATGGCCCATGCGCATTTCCTCCTCGCTGGTGTCGTCTTCTATCACGCGTACGGGCCGCTCCTGCGGCGACTGCCCCTTTAAAGAGGCTTTGTTTTCCTGGTTTTTATCTTCAGCCATAACGTTATCGTTTTATTTAAGTGCACCCTCAAACGGATGCTTGTAGTATGGTTTTACTTCTTTTTTGCCTTTTGGGTTCAGCCCTGCCCTTAAGATCCGATCTGCGAGCCGCCGTTTATATGGATCACCTGGCCCGTAATATAGGAGGCATCTTCTGAGGCCAGGAACACATAAGCGGGCGCTACTTCGGAGGGTTGTCCCGGGCGCTTCATGGGCGTATCCTGACCGAATTCCTTCACCTTTTTGGCATCAAAAGAGGCCGGAATGAGGGGTGTCCAGATCGGGCCCGGTGCCACCGCGTTGACGCGGATCTTCTTTTCGGCCAGGTTACCTGAAAGCGAGCGCGTAAAGGCCGTAATGGCTCCTTTGGTAGAGGCATAATCCATCAGGTGTTCACTGCCGCGATACGAGGTAATGGAGGTGGTATTGATAATGCAGCTGCCTTCGGGCAGGTGTTCCAGGGCCGCTTTTGTCACGTAAAACATCCCGAAAATATTCGTCTGGAACGTGCGCTGCAGCTGTTCTTTGGTGATATCTTTCAGGTCCTGCTGCTCATGCTGCTCGGCGGCATTATTCACCAGGATGTCCAGCTTGCCCAATTCGCTGACGGCCTGTTGCACCGCCTGCTGGCAAAACGCCTCGTCGCCCACATCGCCGGCGATAATCAGGCATTTGCGGCCTTCTTTTTCCACCAGCTTTTTCGTGTCCTGGGCATCTTTGTTTTCGTTGAGGTACACAATAGCCACATCGGCGCCTTCGCGGGCAAAATGCACGGCCACCGAGCGTCCTATGCCGCTATCGCCCCCCGTAATCAGGGCTACTTTGTTCTGTAACTTCTCGCTTCCTTTATAGGATTTGCGGATCACTTCCGGCTCCGGCTTCATCTTGTACTGATCGCCCGGCTGTTTTTCCTGCTCCTGTGCAGGCAAAGATTCTGGTTTGTTTTCCATGGGTTTTGTAGCTTTATAGTTCGTGGCTGCCCGTAAAAGCAGTCTTATTCATACGCCGGCCCGGGCACCTGGTTTTATAGTTTCATTGGCCGGCACGTATAAATCACCCAAAACAAACGGCACTATGTGGCAGGAAAAAGAGAACAAGTTAACACGCAGCCTCACCTTCAAGGATTTCAGGCAGGCCATGGCGTTTATGAACCAGGTGGCCGACGAGGCCGAAACCCTCAACCATCACCCGTGGTGGAGCAACGTGTACAACAAGGTCGAAATAGAACTTACCACCCATGATGCCGGCAACACGGTAACAGCAAAAGACCGCCAACTGGCCCAGCGCATCGATGCGATCTACGACAACATGAAGAGTTCCGAATCATAAGTTCTGGCTTCCGGGTTACTTCTCCTCTTTAACTCCGAACGCGCGACTCAGAACTCATTTTATAGTATCTTTGTCTTATGCAGGAACAGGAAAAGACAAACTTATACTTGGTGCCCACGCCCATCGGCAACCTGGAGGATATCACGTTGCGCGCCATCCGCGTGCTCAAAGAAGTGGATGTGATACTGGCCGAGGACACGCGCACCAGCGGCAAGCTGCTGCACCACCTGGGCATTGAAAAGCGCATGCACAGCCACCACCTCCACAACGAGCACAAAGCTACCGCCCATTTGGTGGACAGGCTGAAGGCAGGCGAGGTGATGGCCCTGATCTCGGATGCGGGCACGCCCGGCATTTCAGACCCGGGTTTTTACCTGGTGCGCGAGTGCCTCAAGCACGACCTCAAAATTGAGTGCCTGCCGGGAGCAACGGCCTTTGTGCCGGCGCTGGTAAAATCCGGCTTCAGCACCGACCGTTTTACCTTCGAGGGGTTTCTGCCTGTTAAAAAAGGCCGCCAGACGCGCCTGCAAAGCCTGGCCGCAGAGGAGCGCACCATGATCTTTTATGAGTCGCCGCACCGCCTGCTCAAAACACTGACCCAGTTTAAAGAGTATTTCGGCGGGGAGCGCTACGCCTCTGTTTCACGTGAAATCTCTAAAATGTTTGAAGAAACCCTAAACGGTACCCTAGATGAACTTATCCATCTCTTCACAACCAAAGCAATCAAGGGCGAATTCGTCGTGGTGGTTCAGGGTTGTAAATAGCCGCTTTATACTTCCGCTGCTGGCCCTGGCTACCGGGGTGATCCTCTGGCTGGGCTGGCCGGTAAAGCCGCTGGCTTTTTTCCTGTTCTTCGGGCTGGTGCCGCTGCTGTACATGGAGCACCTGATCGTGGCGCAGCAGAAGCACAAATCGCCTGGCTTTACTTTTTTTAAGTATAGCTACCTGGCGCTGCTGTTCTGGAACCTGTTTACCACCTGGTGGGTAATGCACTCCACTTTGCCCGGCGGCATTGCGGCCGTGGTGTTTAACGCCCTTTTCCAGAGCGCCCCTGTGATGGCTTTTTATTTTACCAAGAAGTACCTGGGGCGCACCATCGGCTATCTTTCGTTTATCGTTTACTGGGTGGCTTTTGAGCAGTTTCACCTCAGCTGGGACCTTTCGTGGCCCTGGCTCACGCTGGGCAATGGCTTTGCCACGCTAAACCAATGGGTACAGTGGTATGAGTATACCGGTTTTCTGGGCGGCTCGGTGTGGGTGCTGGCAGTAAACGTGCTCTTTTTTCAGGCTGTGCGGCAATATCCGCAACAGCCTGTGGCCTGGAAAAAAATGGTGCTGCCGCTCTTGCTTATACTTGTCCCGATTGCGATCTCTTACGCCATACTTGCTAACTACAAGGAGCAGGGGCAGGAGGTGGAAGTAGTGGTGGTGCAGCCCAACATCGACCCGTATCACGAAAAATACACCAGCCTCGATAACTTTATTCCCTACCCCGAGCAGATGGCGCGCCTTATCAGCCTGTCAGAAAAGCAGCTTACGCCCAACACCAAATTCGTGGTATGGCCCGAAACTTCGCTGCGCATCGACGAGGGTTTCTGGGAGGAACGCATGGACTCGTACCCGGCCATTCAGCAATTAAAGCAATTCCTGCAGCGCCACCCGGGCCTGGAGCTGGTAGCCGGCATCGACACCTATACTTTTTACGGCGATAACAAAGATGCCAGCCCCACGGTGCGCCACCTGGAAGGCTTTGGCTACTACGACTCCTTTAATGCAGGCATCCACATCAACACGGCCGGCCGGATAGACCTGTATCATAAGTCTAAGCTAGTGCCCGGCGTGGAGAAGCTGCCTTATCCGCAGTTCTTCAAGTTCCTGGGGCCGCTGGCCATCGACCTGGGCGGCACGGTAGGGTCGGTCGGCAGCCAGGACACGCGCGACGTGTTTACCTACAAACCGCAGCCAAGTATAAGCGCGGCGCCCGTTATCTGCTACGAGTCCATCTATGGCGACTATGTGTCGGAGTATGTGCGCAACGGCGCCAGTATGATCTTTGTGTTTACCAATGATGGCTGGTGGAGCGACTCGCCGGGTTATAAGCAGCATCTGCAGTATGCCACTTTGCGAGCCATCGAAACGCGCCGTAGCGTAGCCCGCTCGGCCAATACCGGCATCTCGGCCTTTATCAACCAGAAAGGCGAGATCGTAAAGCGCTCCGGCTGGTGGGTGCAGGCATCCCTGCGCGATACGATTCGCTCGAACCAGCAGATGACGTTTTACAGCCGCACAGGCGAGTACATTGGGCACAGCGCCTTATGGGCCACCCTGCTGCTCTTTGGCTCTGCCGTAATCATGGCGTTTGCGCGCAGAGGCGTGCCGGCTAAAAACAGCGATTAAACCCGGCGCCGTGTCGCGCGTTTGCGTAGGTACAAGCGCACAACAAACAGCAGGGCAAATAACGCCAGACAAAAGACAGGGTGACGAAGGACAAAGGATTTTAAAACAGAGAAGAGTAAATTGAACCTGGCCTGCGTTATACTTTAAAGCCATTGGCTTCGGCCGGCTTGGATTTATACTTCAAAAAGTCCTTTGTCTTTTGTCCAGCATTCTTTTATCCTGCATCCATTGTCTTCGATAAAAAACAAGTATAAACCTTCCCTATGAACCTCAGCCAGCTTTCGCAGAACCTGAACATACTTGCCCGCAGCACAGGCTCCTTTATTTTGAATGAAGCCCGTAATTTTGACCGCTCCAAAGTGGAGAAGAAGGGCTTTAACGATCTGGTATCGTACGTGGACAAGCAGGCAGAAGAGAAGTTGGTGGAAGGACTCCGGAAGCTGCTGCCCGAAGCAGGCTTTGTTACCGAAGAAGAAACCGCTTCTACCCTGGGCGAGCGCTATAACTGGATCATCGACCCGCTGGACGGCACGACCAACTTCACCCACGGCCTGCCTGTTTACTGCGTAAGCGTGGGCCTGACAGATGGTGCCGAGGTGGTGCTGGGCGTAGTATACGACCCGAATCGCGACGAATGCTTTTCGGCTTTTAAAGGTGGCGGCGCGTTCTTAAACGACAACCCGATCCATGTATCGGCGGCCACGGCGCTGAAAGATGCCCTGATTGCCACCGGCTTTCCGTATTACGACTTTAACCTGATGCAGCAATACCTGCAGATAATGGCCGGCTTTATGAACAACTCGCATGGCGTGCGCCGGCTGGGCTCCGCTGCCCTGGACCTGGTGTATGTGGCCTGCGGCCGCGTAGAGGGCTTTTTTGAGTATAACCTGAATTCCTGGGATGTGGCTGCGGGCGTGCTGATCGTGCAGGAGGCGGGAGGCCATGTGTCCAAATTTACCGAAGGGGGCGATTATGTTTTCGGCCGCGAAGTGGTAGCCAGCAATGGCGCCATCCATGCCGAAATGCTCGCCACCATTGCCGAACACTGGAACAAAGACGCTTAAGTAAACTTTTTATACTTCGCTATAGTTGTAAAATATATGGCACAGCACATTTTCATTCTCCTTCTCTTTCTCGCCGCATTGGTTTATATGGGGCGCCTGGTGTACCGCAGCTTTTCCCTGAAAGGCAACTGCGTGAGCGGCTGCAGTGGCTGTGCCACCATCGATTTCAACAAAATACAAAAGGACCTGGAGAAGAAAGCGCAGCTCCGCTAACTGCAGCAAGCGCGCCTGAACGCCTGCCCCGGAGATGCGCAAAGGCGCTATTAATTTCTTACTTTGTATATCTTAAGCCTGGTTTTGCGTATAGTTCTATACCTGAAGTTAGAACCCTAAACTAATATGCTATGCAAGATAAAGTAGAAGAAAGATCTCTGGTAAACGTGCAGAACCGCCTGTTCAAAGATGGCTTTAAGACCGACTTCCAAGTGTCGGATGAAGGAAAGCTTTGCAACATGACCGATAAGGAAACTTTTTCGCCGGATCAGGTGCGCATTGTGGACCACTACCGGTTTGAAGGCGAAAGCAATCCGGACGATATGTCGATACTATATGCCATCGAAACCAACACAGGTCGGAAAGGCACTATCTCCAACTCCTATGGCCCCTATGCCGACGCGAAGGTAGACGCCTACTTAAAGCAGGTAGAAGACCTGGGCAAAAACCTGGATAAGAAAGACAAATAAGCACAAAGACCTTTGAAAGCAGCCAGGCCGGAGCTATAGGATAGCCCCGGCCTGGCTGTTTTTATATGCTTAGTGGTTGTTTTCGCCTGTTTGCTGTCCTTTCTTTCCGTTTACCGATGCAGCCTGTAGCTGATCGCTTAGTTTATCGCCGCCCTTTATGGCAAAGTCCAGCGTACGGATCGGGAAGGGGATAAGTATATCGCGGGCATCGAAGGCTTTCTTGATGCGGATGATGGCATCGCTTTTAGCAAGCACATAATCTGCCTGCCGGTGGTAACTTACCCAGAAGCGGGCTTTAAAATTGATGGCGCTGTCGCCAAAGGCATCAAACATCACTTCCACGTCTTTCGTCTTCACGCGGTTCTTCACGTCCTCCAGCGCCTCTATCACCACCTGCTGCACCTGTTCCAGGTCTTCAGCATACGAGACGCCCACTTCCAGATCGATCCTACGGGTGCCACTAGCCGAGAAATTGGTCAGCGGGTTCTCGAACACCATTTTGTTGGGCAGCAGCACCAGCTCGCCCGTTGTCTGCCGGATGTCGATAGTGCGCAGGGTAATGCGCTCGATCACCCCGAAATAATCGTTTGTCTCGATCATGTCGCCTACTTTAAAAGGCTTTTGCACGGCAATGATCACACCGGAGATAAAGTTAGCGGCAATATCCTGAAAGGCAAAGCCCAGGGCCAGCCCGATAATACCAACTCCGGCAAGCAGCGAGAGCACCACTTTGTCGAGCTGCAGCACGCTGAGCACAAAAAAGAAGCCTACGATCAAAACGGCAATATAGACCAGGGTGGTGAACAGATTGATAAGCGCCGCGCTGTGTGAAAAACGCCGGAAAACCCGGTCCATGGTATTGCGCACGAGCCGGGCTACAACAAACGTGGCGATCAGCACCAGCAGAGCCACAAAGATGTTGGGCAGCATTAAAAAAATGTGCTGCCCCCAGTTCTGGAGCTTGTCCAGCAGCAGCCCCAGGGACTTATTTATATCTGTCATACCGTATACTTCATTTTACTTACTTAGGCCCATACTTTGGTACCTTCAGTGCAATTTCTGCACATTTCAATCTCAGCGCGCCCGCGCAGCAAACTTTGGCGGAACTGCCTGTAAGCAGGGCCGCGCCATACCTGCGCAAAGGTTTGCTGCTTCAGGTCGCCCTGCCGGTATTCGGCATCCTTGTCAAAGCAGCAGGGCACTACCAGGCCGTCCCAGGTAACCACGCAGGAGTGCCACATTTTCCAGCAGTGGTTGAGCAGCTTATTCTTAACCGAGTAGCGGCCATTGCCCTCGTTGCGGTACCGCGAATAATAGTCGATGGTGGGGATAAGCGGAGAACCTTGGGCATAATCATAGATCTGTGCCGTTTTAAATACTACCTCATCCACACCCAACTCCTGTGCCAGTTGCTGTACGTCATCCAACTGGTGCTCGTTAGGCCGCACTACCAAAAACTGAAACATGATGTGCGGTGTTTTCGATTTCAGCATTTTTTTCCATTTCACCACATTGCGGGTACCCTCCAGCACTTTCGCCAGCTTGCCGCCCACCCGGTAAGCCGCGTACGTTTCCTGCGTGGTGCCGTCGATGGAGATGATCAGGCGATCCAGGCCGGAGACCACCGTGCGGCGGGCTGTGTCATCATCCAGGTAATGGGCATTGGTGGAAGTGGCTGTATAAAGGCCTTTTGCCGAGGCATAGGCAACCAGCTCCAGAAAATGCCGGTGCAGGTAAGGCTCGCCCTGGAAGTAAAATATGAGGTATAGCAGACGGCGGTGCAACTGATCGATTGTCTGGCGGAAAAGCGCTGCCTCCAGCATGCCCGTGGGGCGGGTAAAGGATCGAAGGCCACTAGGGCACTCGGGGCAGCGCAGGTTGCAGGAGGTGGTGGGTTCCAGCGAGATACTAATGGGATGCCCCCAGTGCCTGGCCCTACCCGTTGTCTTGGAGAGCACATAACTGCCCACCACCTGCAGCGCATTGAGCACCCGCAGGGGCGTGAGTTTCGAAATAAAGTTAAGCCCGTCAGTGAGGTGCGGCATGAAGTATAGGGAACAAACGCGGCTAAAGAGCTCTCTAACCGGAAAGCAAAGAGGCAGCCACACAGGCTGCCTCCACTAATGTACATGTTTAAGTATAAAAGGGCAAAACCCTACCGGTTTAGTACCTGAAAAGCGCCTTTACGTTGGTGCCGTTGTCGCTTACTTCGCCCATGCCGTTGTAGTTGCTGACAAACACCTTCCCTCCCTGCGAAAGCGTTTTCACGGCTGCCAGGTTTACCAGATCATCATCGCCGCGCTGGTACTCGTCATGAATCTCGGCCACGGCAGCGACGCTGTTGTAGGTACCCCACACCGGCTGGCCCGGCGCAATGAACAAGGTATCGACCCGGCCATGCACAGCCTCGGCAGCCACGGTAGCAATATCTTCGGAAGTCACCCCGGTGCCGGCCACGTTCTGGTAGCGATCCAACGAGTCGATATGGTTCTGCTGCATCAGCGGCTTTACCAGGGCCAGGGCCTTTTCATGTAGGGCCTGCGTGTTATTCAGGTCGGCATTCTCATCTACGGGCACGTTCTGCGGCACAATGTTCTTATACTTGCTAAACTTGCGGTAAAGAGCGCAGTAGTGGTCTACCCCGGCCAGCACCAGCGGCTCGTGCGCATCATGCAGAATAGTTTGCAAGCCATTGTCCAGCTCGTTCACAAACTCCCGCACGCGCTCGTGCTCTTCGTCTCCTTTAGTAGAGCCCGGCCCATGCACAATATTCGTACCGTTTACAGTGGTGGTGCTGGTGGTAAAGTCCTGATCGTTGCCGCGCACATCGAATCTAAGCGCCTTGCTCAGGCTCTCCGGTGCAAAGCCACTGATATCGATGGGGCGCATTTTCTCCAGCGTAGCCTCATAAAAGCCGACCTTGTCGCGGTTGAGGCATAGGACAAAAAAGCGGCCGTTCTGGCTCAGCAGCGGCAGCAGCGGCGTAAAATAAAACTGGTTCAGCACATACACGACGTCGGGCATCGTGAACGGCAGAGTATAATGGGCAGCAAATCCTTTGGTGATAAACACGGCCAGTCCTTCGGCCTGGTGGCGCCAGAAGTTGGTATCGTTGAGCAGCTCTTCGGCAGGCTTCAGGTATTGCTCTATTTCGGTTTCCGGCACATCGTGCCGTTCCAGCAGGGCTTTTGCCTCCCGTACCTTGTTCTTAAACAGAATGTGGTCCTGGCCGTTCAGGGTTTCTTTGCCGGCGCGGTGAGTAGGGATGAAAATAGAGATACACAAGGCATTCTGTGTACTGTTCTGTACATGAAGAAGCTTCTCAATGTCTTTTTTGTGAATCAATGCCATAAGTTTGCTGGTTAAAGAAGGTATGTAACACTTAAAAAAATCCTGCTTTCCCGCTCCGCAGAAATACGGAGGGGGGAGATTTTAAATACGCAGCAAAACAGGCCACGGTTATTAAGCAGGAAACATTACGCCCAAGGCAGGCATAAAAAAAGACACCCGCCTGCAGGTGTCTTTTTTTATACTTACTGGTTTATAAACCTTAGTACAAAGGCGGTACAGAGCGCTTTGCCCGGCCCCCGGGGGCTTACCCGAACAGGCTGGTAAATACCTCCTCTAACCGGCCAAACGCGTGTATGTTGATGGAGAACTTGCTCAGGTCCATCCCTTTCTTGTTATACTTGGAAATATAGATATCAGTGAAGCCCAGCTTTTCGGCTTCGGTGATGCGGTTCTCTACACGGTTTACGGCGCGCACCTCACCTCCCAGGCCTACTTCGGCTGCAAAACAGGCCGTAGACGGGATCGGCATTTCCTCGAACGAGGAAAGGATAGAGGCGCATACGGCCAGGTCCAGGGCGGGGTCCTCCACTTTCAGGCCGCCGGCAATGTTCAGAAACACGTCCTGCGTGCCCAGGCGGTAGCCGCCCCGTTTTTCGAGCACAGCCAGCAGCATGTTCAGGCGCTTGGCATCAAAACCGGTGCTGGTGCGCTGCGGGGTGCCGTAGGTGGCCGGGCTTACGAGGCTCTGCACCTCGATCAGGAGCGGCCGGTTGCCCTCCAGCGTGCCGCCAATGGCTATGCCGCTAAACGCATCTTCTCGTTGCGAGATCAGGATCTCCGAAGGGTTGCTCACCTCGCGCAGGCCGGAGCCCAGCATTTCGTAAATACCCAGCTCCGAGGTGGAGCCAAAGCGGTTTTTAGTGGTGCGCAGGATGCGGTAGGTCATGTGGCGGTCGCCTTCGAAGGTGAGTACCGTATCGACCATGTGCTCCAAGATCTTGGGGCCCGCCAGGTTGCCCTCTTTGGTGATGTGGCCGATCAGGAATACCGGCGTGCCGCTCTCTTTGGCAAACTTGAGCAGCTCGGCGGTACACTCGCGCACCTGGCTCACACTGCCCGCGCCAGCCTCTATAAAAGAGGAGTGCAGCGTCTGGATCGAGTCGATAACCAGCACCTGCGGGCGCAGCTGCTCTATCTGCTTGAAAATGTTCTGGGTACCGGTCTCCGTCAGGATAAAGCAGTCGGAGGTTTGGGCCACCAGGCGCTCGGCCCGCATTTTAATCTGCTGCTCGCTTTCCTCGCCGCTCACATAGAGCACGCGCAGGCTGGTCAGGCTCAGGGCAATCTGCAGCATCAGCGTACTTTTGCCAATGCCGGGCTCACCGCCGATTAGCACCATGGAGCCTGGCACAATGCCGCCGCCCAGCACGCGGTTAAGTTCCTGGTCCTGGGTCTGGATGCGCTGCTCTTCGCGGTAAGTAATATCGGCAATAGGCTTGGGTTTGCTGGACACCTGCGCCGAGCTACTGCCTACTTTCCAGGCCGTTGTCGGGGTTACCTCCTCGCGCTGCACTACTTCTTCCACATAGGTGTTCCACTCGCCGCAGGCAGGGCATTTGCCGATCCATTTGGCGGATTGCGCGCCGCAGTTCTGGCAGAAATAGGATGTTTTTATCTTGGCCATTCGTTGTCGTTGGTCGTTTTTTGTTAGGCGTTGTTTGGGTAAAATAAAGGAAAAACTGCGCCTTTCAGAATAGGGTAAGTGCAGCTAATCAGAACAAAAAACGGGCGTGAAAAGGTCAGTTTTTATACGGATGCTTGATAATTTGGCGGGACCAGAGAGCATGCTCGTCAGGCTTTAAAACCCGCCGGGCTTATACCCGGGAGTTTATACCTGCACCGGTTCGGGCTGCTGTTTAAAGTATGTTTTAAACGTGGTGCCTTTGCCCAGTTCGCTTTCCACCTCAATGCGGCCGCCGTTGTTCTCGATGATGCGCTTTACAATGTAGAGACCGATGCCGGTACCTTCTACGTGGGTGTGCAGGCGCTTAAACATGCTGAAGAGCTTGTGCTGCTGCTGCTTTTTAATGCCCAGGCCGTTGTCGGCCACTTCCAGCACCACGTAGTTATCCTGCTGGTAAGTGCGCAGGTATACTTCGGGCGTGCGCTCCGGCGATTTATACTTGATGGCGTTGGAGACCAGGTTATAAAGGATGCTGCGCAAGTTCTTGCGCGTATACAGGATGGTATCTACCTGGAAATCGGTGATAATACGGGCGCCGGACTCCTGCACCATCCGCTCCACATCGGTTTTTACGTCTGTGAGCACCATTCCAAACGAGAGCGGCTCCACTTCCGACTGCAGATCTTTCTGCACTTTGGTAATTTCGGTCAGGTCGGCAATGGTCTGCTTCAGCTTATCGATCGAGCTGCCGACCATCCGCAGGATCTGCCCGTCTTCGGCACCCAGCTTATCTTCCAGTATGTCGCGCAGCAGCGTTATCAGCCCTTCCATGTTGGCTATTGGCGACTTCAGATCGTGCGAGGCGGTGTAGACGAAGTTATCCAGGTCGTTGTTGATGCGCTGCAGTTCCGTGTTTTTCTCGCTCAGCTCATCGTTAGCGCGCAGCAGCTTTCGGCGGGCGGCTACCAGCTCGGTTACCTCCACGGCAAACACCAGCACGGCCTCCACTTTCTGGCTGGCATCCAGCAAAGGCTGGTATACCAAGTTAAAATATGCTTCGGTATGCTCGCCGGTGCTCAAACGATCGATGGTGGTATGCACTTCCTGGCCGCTAAAAGGCACCCCGGTTTTAAATACCTCATTGAGCTTTTCAAAAAAGCCTGCGCCTTCAATCTCCGTATGGGCCTCGTAAATGGTTTTGCCCACCAGCGGGCGGTTGCCATAAAGCTGCCGGTAAACCGGGTTGGCCAGCACATACTTGTAATCCGATGCCCGCACCAGGCCCACCAGCGCCGGCACTTCCAGGAATAGCTTCTGCAACAGCTCTGCATTCTGCTTCACTTTCTGCTCTGCCTGTTTGATCTCTGTAATATCCAGCACAGAGCCGATATAGCCTAAGAATTCGCCGTCGCCGCCAAAGCGCGGCATGGCCGAATTCATCACCCAGCGCCACTCGCCATCATGGCGGCGCATGAGCATTTCTATTTTAAAGGGTGCTTTATGCGCAATCGCGTTCTTAAAGGCATCGGAATAGCTTTGCATTTCCTCTACCGATACCACAGCCCGCCAGCCCAGGCTTAAGCTTTCTTCAAACGTACAGCCGGAGAATTCTGTCCATTGCCTGTTCACATACAGGCATTCGCCCCAGGTATCGCCCACCCAGATCATAACAGGAGCATTATCGGCCATGGTCCGGAAGCGGGCCTCGCTTTCGATAATGGCCAGCTGGGCTCGTTTCTCGTCCGTAATGTCGCGCGCCTCAATAATGGTAGCTGTCGGCACGCCATTCTCCATAATCGGTCGGGCGGCTACGGTTACGTTAAAGAAAGTACCATCTTTGCGGATAAACACATCTTCGTGCGCGCGCATGCTGTTGTTGGTAGGCAAGGCTCTGTCAATCGGGCATTCCTCCGTAGGGTAAGGCCTCCCATCCGGGTGGTGGTGGTGGATCATCTCGTGCAGCGGCTTTGCCCGGATCTCCTCAAACAGATAGCCCGTCATTTCCTCGGCTGCCGGGTTCATAAAGGTACAGTAGCCGTCCGCATCCATCATAAACAGGGCGGCCGTGGCATTGTCTGTAATGGTTTGCTTCAGGCGGTTGGAGCGCCGCGAGTTGGACAGCGACCAGACAATAAAGAACATCAGCAAGCTGATAATGCTGCCGCCCCAAAGTATAAAATAAGGCAGGTCGGCATCAGCCGAGCTGATGAAGGCCTGCTTGCTCGATACAAACACGCGCCAGTTATTATTGCCGATCGAGATGGTGCTGAGTTCGTAATATTGCCGCTTGCGGGCCTGCAGGGCATAAAGCGTGGAGCTGGTACTAAATAGCAGGTTTTCTTTCCCTAAGTTGTTGCCGTCGTATAGCTCTATATCCAGGTCGTTGTAATCATCCCCCAGAATGGATTCAAACAGGTCTTTGGCCCGGAACGGGCTGTATACAAAGCCTTTTATAAGCTGCTGCCGCTGCTGTATGGACTCCGGTTCACTTTTATGCTTATACACCGGCAGGTAGATCAGAAACCCGGCCTGCTCGTTTTTGCCATTTTCCTGCACCAGGCGCACTTTGTTAGACATCGTCGGCTGCCGGGTGTCGCGGGCCATGCGCATGGCCGACTGGCGTACGGGCTCGCTGAACATGTCGTACCCGATGGCTTTCTGGTTGCGGCTGTCCTGCGGCTCCAGGTAAATAATGGCGGAGTAAATGCTGCGTGGGTCGGCAGGATAAATACTGAAATTGGCCAGGCCATCGGCCCGCATCCGCTGCTCAAACGACTTCAGTTCCTTGGGCTGCACAAAGTAAGTATAGCCAATGCCTTGTATGCCGGGGTAGTTCTGCTCCAGGTTCAGCCCTTTATAGTAGGCCTGCCAATCCCGGCGTTCTACGGTGTCGGATGAAATAAAGAGCGCACGGGCTCCCACCAGTATCTGCACATAATCCTGCACCCGGGCATTAATGGATTCGGTTACCTGGGCGGCCCGCACATGGAACAGCTTGGCGCTCCGCTCCTCGGCCTTCTTTTTAGTTTCAGAGTAAATGAAAAGCGTTAAAAGAAAGATGAGCAGGAAAGAGAAGATAGCAATGAAGTAGTCCCTGATAAAGGAAGACAGCCTTGTAAAATTCATATGCTACTGGTTAGGACGAAGGTATTCTTTCACAGCAAAAGACAACGTTACACCTGTTGCTGATAATTCAAATATACTAGAAAAGCCCGCATTCTCAAAGTATGCTCCTGCCCTGATTTTTGTACTCCCGCAGTATCTTGGATTTGTGATCGGAACAGGGTAAATTAATACTATCATTGCCCCGGCACCCGCTTCAGGGACAGACAAAACACGGCGTAACGTTATGAAAAACATGCAGCAATGGTTCGATGAGTATGGCCAGAGCCACCAGAACCACACCAACAAGCTGATCCACTGGGTCTGCGTCCCGCTCATCTTCTTTAGCATTGTGGGGCTGCTGGCCAGCATCCCGAGCAATGCCCTGAAAGCGCCTTTCCCGCCGGCGGTGCAGCCCTACGTGCATTTTGGCACCCTGCTGCTGTTGCTGGGCCTGCTGTTTTACCTGCGCCTGTCGGTGGCCATGTTTCTGGGCATGGCCTTGGTATGCGGGTTGATGCTGGGGGCGGTGCATGCCCTGGATGCGGCCACCACGACCCCGCTGTGGCTGCTGTGCCTGGTTATTTTTGCGCTGGCCTGGATTGGGCAGTTCTACGGGCACAAGGTAGAGGGCAAAAAACCTTCCTTTTTCAAAGACCTGCAGTTCCTACTGATCGGCCCGGCCTGGTTACTTGGTTTTATTTACCGGAAATTAGGGATACCGTATTAACTTTGCGGTGTTAACCCTTGCCTTATGCTGGAAATAATCAGAAGTCTTTTAATAGGTCTTTGCGCTATAGCGGTGCTGCTGCCGGTGGTTCGTTTTGCGCTGCGCAGATTATCGCCTGCCGGGCAGGAGGCGGCCCTGAGCCCCAGCGAGCTGAAGTATATCCAAAGGCAGGAGTGGCGGCTGATGATCGCCTACCTTGTTTTTGCCTGCGTGCTTTCGGTGGTGGCAGCGGGCATGCTGGCCATTATTTCCAGCATTATCAACGCCTCCAACGTGCACATGTATGTGCTTACGCCTAACTTCCGGGCACTTTTTGCACCCGGACTGCTCCTGGGCCTTACCCTGGCGATGCTGCCATTGCGCCTGGTACAGCGGGCTCTGCTGGGCCACGACTATGAACTGTACAAGACCTATATGCAGCACCAGGAAGGCCATAATTCCCTGAAAGTATATCGCCTGATCTTTGGCTTGATGCTGGCGCTCTCGGTAGCGCTGGGCTGGACTTCTATGCGGTGGCATGTCGCTATTAATCAGGATAAGATCCGTATCACCAACTTCCTGCTCAATGATCGTACGTATGCGATGGAAGATATCAGCAGCATACAGTCGCTGGGCGAGGAGGGGGAATACCTCATCCGCTTTAACGATGCCTATATCCTGAATACCGCTTACCTGAAGCCTGTGCAGCCTGAAACCATTGCGCTGCTCTCGCAGAAATCGGGCAAGCACGTGATACACTAAGTATAGGTATAAACGGCAGCTAAAAACACGGCCTGGTGCCTGCCGTTAGAGGATAGCGGGCACACGTAATTTTTTGTAGTTTTGCCACAATCAGATAATCCTTTAACTAACCATAAATCGATATGCAAGTTCGCGTAGAGAAAGATACCATGGGCCCTGTAGAGGTGCCTGCAGACAAATACTGGGGTGCGCAAACGCAGCGCTCCAAAGAAAACTTTACCATCGGCGGCCAGACTATGCCCCGCGAAATTATAGCGGCCTTTGCCATACTGAAGAAAGCGGCGGCGCAGGCCAATGCCCAGCTGGGTGTACTGCCCCAGGACAAAGCCGATATTATCTCGGAAGTATGCGATGAGATTCTGGATGGCCAACTGGCCGATCAGTTTCCGCTGGTAGTATGGCAGACGGGCTCGGGCACGCAATCGAACATGAACGTGAACGAAGTAGTAGCCAACCGCGCGCACGTACTACTGGGCGGCAGCCTGATGGACGAGAAAAAGAAGATCCACCCGAACGATGACGTGAACAAGTCGCAGTCGTCGAACGACACCTTCCCGACAGCCATGCACATTGCCGCTTATAAGAAAGTGGTAGAGCATACCTTGCCGATGGTGCAAAAGCTGCGCGACACGCTGCAGGCCAAGTCGGAGGAGTTTATGAATGTGGTAAAAATTGGCCGCACCCACCTGATGGACGCCACACCGCTGACCCTGGGCCAGGAGCTTTCGGGTTATGTGGCTCAGCTGGAGTATGGCATGCAGGCGTTGCGCAACACGCTGGCGCACCTGAGCACCCTGGCGCTGGGCGGCTCTGCCGTGGGCACCGGCCTGAACACGCCGGCAGGATACGACGTGCTGGTTGCTGAGAAAATATCAGAGTACGCCGGCCATTCGTTCATCACAGCTCCTAACAAATTCGAGTCTCTGGCTGCGCACGACGCCATCGTGGAAACTTCCGGCGCGCTGAAGCAGCTGGCCGTAAGCCTGATGAAGATCGCCAACGATATTCGTTTGCTAGCTTCCGGTCCACGTTCCGGTATCGCTGAGATCCTGATCCCGGAAAATGAGCCGGGTTCTTCGATTATGCCGGGCAAAGTGAACCCTACGCAGGCCGAGGCCATGACGATGGTATGCGCGCAGGTGATTGGTAACGATGTGGCGATTTCGGTAGGTGGCATGAACGGCCATTTCGAGCTGAACGTGTTTAAGCCCGTGATGATCTACAACCTGCTGATGAGCGCCCAGCTGATCGGCGACGCCTGTGACTCGTTCGACAAGCACTGCGCGGTAGGTATCGAGCCTAATTACCCGAAGATCAAAGAGAACCTGGAGAACTCGCTGATGCTGGTAACGGCCCTGAACCCGCACATCGGCTACGACAACGCCGCCAAAATTGCGAAGAAAGCGCACAAAGAAGGTACTACGCTGCGCCAGGCCGCCATTGCCCTTGACCTGCTCACCAGCGAGCAGTACGACGAGTGGGTGCGTCCGGAAGATATGATCGGCAGCTTGAAGAAGTAGTTAGACGTTAGATTTTAGACGTTAGACATAAGATATATACTTGTGTAGATAAAGGAAAAGCAGCTCCGTTTGGGGCTGCTTTTTTGTTAGACACAACTTTATGTAGCTTTTGCTATATTTATAGTTCTACAGTATAACACTAATCCTATTGCTATGAACAGACCGCAGACAATTCAGATTTTCTTACCAGATGGATCTCCACGTAGTGTGAAAATCGCAGAAATAACTAATAGGGTTGTGAAGACAGTTCTTGTTCCTAGAAATAAGTTAGAGTACATCACTGGCAGAGATGAGTTGAAGAATGTTGGCGTATACTTTCTGTTTGGTGAAAGTGCTGATAAAGCGAAGCCAATGGTATACATAGGCGAAGCTGAGGATTGCCTGGAACGTATTAAGCAACATAACCGATCGAAGGAGTTTTGGAACTACGCAGTTGTGATGGTATCTAAAATCAATGCTTTTACTAAATCCCATGCTAAATACTTAGAGCATATTGCAGTTGCCGAAGCCAAGGACGCGAACAGGTTTGATACTGAAAATTCAGTTGTGCCGAATAAACCATTTGTAACAGAGTCTATGGAAGCTGATTTATTGGATAGCTTTGATACCGTTAAGATTCTGCTTTCCACTTTAGGTTTTCCTGTGTTTGATAAGATCAGCAAAGAGTCCATTACTAAAAAAGAACTTCTAACGCTCAAAGGTGACAATCTTTATGCGGAAGGGGATTTGATTGACGATGGTTTTGTCGTTTTTAAAGGATCAGGGCTAAAGCCAAATACCACTGCTTCTTGCCATGACTACTTAATAAACTTAAGAAAAAAGTTAGTAGAAGAACAGATAGTGATGAACGTTGATGGTAAGTATAAATTCATGGAAGATTATGTCTTCAATTCTCCAAGTACAGCGGGCGGTGTTGTACTAGGCAGAGCAACAAACGGCTGGACAAGTTGGAAAAACAAGAATGGAGTTACACTTGATGAGTTAAAACGAAAATAGCACTTACCATCCCGCAAATCTAACGCCCCGCTAGTGCGAGCTTGTAGCTCGTACTTCCCTTTCCATCATAAAAGAAACGGCACGAGCTACAAGCTCGCGCCAGCAAGAGACACTGTAACGGCCACAGCAAGTACAATAGTCAGGATGAAAATTGTAACCCATACTATAAACGACACAAAAATTGCCGAAGTGATTTCGTCTGATAATGTTATAAATAGCATTGAAGACGGATCCGACTTAGTAGGCAGTTTATACTATCAGGATTTTGATAAAATAATCATTCACGAGACCAACATTACACCTGATTTCTTTGATCTGAAAAATGGAATGGCTGGCGAGATCCTTCAAAAATTTTCCAATTACCGGGTTCGTCTGGCTATCGTTGGCGATTTTTCAAAGTATGAAAGCAAGAGTGTGCATGCCTTCATTTCCGAAAGCAATAAAGGCAAGCAAATCAACTTTGTTACTTCTCAGTCAGAAGCAATAAAAGCACTGTCTGCTAAATGAACACGGTAAAATAGAACCTCAGCTTTCCGCGAGTATAGCGGCTGCGCAAATGTGGTTATACGTTGCAGCCAGTTTATAAAGGCTTTTTTCATGTCCATCCTATCGCAGGCATCAAACGTGCGGCCATACTTCCGCGCCTTTACCGCTACACTCAACTTACGGCCTAAACTATAGCCAAACCATACTTTCGTTCATCCGCAACCAAATTTACCTTCTGTAGAAAAATAGCAAGCGCTTTCCGGCAAAGAAAAGTCAGGGGATAGGAGCGGTATGTTGAAGAAGTAAGATTTATAGGGTAACAGTTAAAGGAAGGCAACTGCTGTATGGGCTGCTTTTCGTGTTTTCCGTCTTAGTTTAAGGCCAATCGTTAAAAGGCAGCATGTGCTTAGAACCCGATCTGGTTAAATTTGTAAACAAAACGGGTCCTGCTTACAACAAATGCCTTACAGGAACTGTAACTTACTTAACTTGACTAAACACTGATGGAAGTAAATGCCACATTCTGGATAGGATTTAATGTATTTGTACTACTCATGCTCGCCCTCGACTTAGGCGTTTTTAACCGGAAGGCGCATGTTGTATCTGTGAAAGAAGCACTGACCTGGACGGGTGTCTGGATCAGCCTTTCCTTAGTCTTTAATGCCCTTATTTATTACTGGTTTGGGGAGGCTAAAGCCGTCGAGTTTCTGACCGGTTACCTGATCGAGAAATCATTGAGTATAGACAATATATTCGTGTTTGTACTTGTTTTCGGTTATTTCCAGATCCCTGCCATTTACCAGCACAAGATCCTGTTCTGGGGTATTTTGGGGGCACTCGTCATGCGGGTGATCTTTATTTTTGCCGGCGTCGCTCTGATCGAGAAATTTCACTGGAGCATTTACATTTTCGGCTTCTTCCTGATCTATACCGGCTACAAAATGTTTACGGAGAAAGGCACACAGATCGATCCGGAAAACAACCCCGTTATCAAGTTTGCCAGAAAAATAATGCCGGTTACAAACCAGTTGCATGGCGATAAGTTCTTTGTAAAGCAAAACGGCAAAAAATATGTAACTCCGCTGTTTCTTGTGCTTATCCTGATCGAAAGTACCGACCTGATCTTTGCGGTAGATAGCATTCCGGCCATACTTGCCATCACGCAGGATCAGTTTATCGTCTATACTTCAAACGTTTTCGCAATTCTGGGCCTGCGCTCCATGTATTTTGCCCTGGCCCATGTCGTGGACCGCTTCGTTTATCTCTCCTACGGCCTGGCCATCATACTTGTATTTGTAGGTATGAAAATGGTCATGGTCGATATCTTCAAGATTCCTACGTTCATCTCCCTGCTAGTCATTGCCTTGATCCTGACAGCTAGTATTGTGCTGTCCTTTATCAAAACCAGAAGGGACAATAAAATAAACGGGCAGGGGATGTGATAATGATTACGCCCTGCTTTAAGCAAAAGAAAGCAGCTCCGGAAGGGGCTGCTTTCTTGTTTTGTAGTGGTACACGGCCATCGCGAATTTCATCTTATAACAGCGTATCACTTCATCATACTATCCCCGCTAGTTCGAGCTTGTAGCTCGTACTTCCCTTTCCATCATAAAAGAGACGGCACGAGTTACAAGCTCGCGCCAGCAAGAGCTGCTTTACTTGTATAACTGCGTATTACTCCATCCACCAGGCGCAAAGCCGTCGGCTTTACCGGAAAATTTCCGCCATCGTATAACCAAATAGTTTCTTTCCCGCCACGTTTACCCGCACCCCATCACCCGCCAGTTTTTGCTCTGACGCTGCCATTCCAACGTGCAGCAGGAGCCGCTTATACTTACCGAGTTCTACACTAAATCATTAAGCTACTATGAAAGCATTCGATCAAAAAGCTATTATTATCACGGGCGCTGCCATGGGCCTGGGGCTGGCGGCCGCAAAAGAGCTGGCAAGCCAGGGAGCAAATCTTACTTTGATGGATTACAACGAAGCCCAGCTCTCTGATGCCGCCAACGACCTGACCAAAGAGTTTCAAGGTATAAAGATCACCACGGTGGTGGGCGATGCATCCAACGAGGAAGACGTTAAAAAGTATGTTTCCGAAACCCTGAAAGCATTCGGCCGCATCGACGGCCTCTACAACAACGCAGGGATCGAAGGCCGCCAGGCACCGATGACCGAGTATGACATTAAGGTGTTTAAAAAGGTGATCGACATTAACCTGATGGGCGTTTATTACGGCATGCGCTATGTTATTCCGGTTATGCAAAAGCAGAAGTATGGCCGCATCGTTAATGTGGCCTCGGTAGGAGGCATACGGGGCGTACTGAACCAGGTAGCGTATGTGGCAAGCAAGCACGCTGTTTCGGGCATGACCAAGAACGCGGCCCTGGAATATGGCAAAGATGGTATCATAACGAATGCCATTGCGCCGGGCGCCATACTTACGCCCATGGTGGCCGAGGCCTTTAGAGAAGTAAACCCCGATAACCCCAAAGCTGCTGAAAGCGAATATGCCCAACGAAACCCCACCAGGCGCCTGGGCCTGCCCGAAGAAGTAGCCAAAGTAGTAGCCTTTCTGTTGAGCGACGCGGCTTCCTATGTAAATGGCCAGACCATTGCCATCGACGGCGGCGAGTCTAACTATTATGGCAATGCCTAAGCGTGCAGCAATTTTGAGGGCAGCGGTAAACGGGGTTATACGTTCAAGCCGGTTTGTAACAGGCGTTTATTGCAGCTATACTTTAAGCAGGTATAAAACGGGCGGCTATACTACCGGGCATTTACCGCTGTGCCTACCTTTTTGGGATAAAAGGATAGGCCCGGGTACCTGAAAAAGTAGGGGCCAGATTTCATTGCTTAGACTTAAGAGGTTATACTTGCAGAAAAGCAGCTCCTGTGGGCTGCTTTTCTGTTGATCTGCCTGTTTTAGGACCTGCAGCATGTTATACTTTACGATGGCGGACTAACCAGCCGCTACTAGCATACCGAAACATATGAGTTTTTTAAAGGTAGAAGGCATCGGGTTGCAGGAAGAAGAAAGCCTGATCCTGCAGGACATCAGCTTTACCCAGCAGGAGTTTCAGAAGATTGCCATTGCCGGCGAAACGGGCTCGGGCAAAAGTACCCTGCTCAAGATCCTGGCCGGTCTGGTGCAGCCCACGGCAGGGCAGGTGCTCTTTGAACAGGAGAGGGTGCTGGGGCCGCAGGAAAAGCTGGTGGCCGGGCATCCGCACATCGCTTACCTCTCGCAGCATTTTGAGCTGCAGAAGTTTTTGCGGGTAGAGCAGATTTTGACCTATGCCAACACCCTGCCCAGGGACGAAGCAGAAGCGATCTACGCCGTTTGCCGCATCAGCCACTTGCTCAAGCGCCGCACAGACCACCTTTCCGGGGGCGAGAAGCAGCGCATTGCCCTGGCCCGCCTGCTGGTTACGGCACCCAGCCTGCTGCTGCTCGATGAGCCGTTTTCTAACCTGGACATGAGCCACAAAAGAACCCTGAAAGAAGTGATCCGGGAAATGGGCGAGCAGCTGGACATTACCTGCATCCTTACCTCGCACGACCCGCTGGACACCCTTGCCTGGGCCGATGAGATCCTGGTGCTGCACAGTGGCAGGATCATTCAGAAAGGCACGCCCGCGCAGGTGTACCGGCATCCGGTAAATGAGTATACCGCCGCCCTGTTCGGCAACTATAACCTGCTGCCAGCTGCCTTTGCAACGGCTTTTCCGGGAGTAAGAAGTGCCGGCGCAAAAGGCAGGCACCTGCTCGTGCGCCCCGAGGCGTTTACCCTGGAAACTGAAGCGGGCAGCCATACAATTAAAGGCAGCGTGAAAGCGGTGCATTACCTGGGCAGCTACTACGACGTGGAAGTGCTCTCTGAGGCCCTGCCGGGCGAGGTGATCTCGGTAAAAACAACCAACGGCCGCCACCTGCCCGGCGACGCGGTGCACCTGGCCTTATCGTCCCAGGACGTATGGTATATCTGATGCTGCCTTTTGGCACAGGCGCACCAGCTATACTTTGTAACGGGAGATGCCCGGCCGGCATTTTGGCGCCCGTACCGCAGCGGAAAACTAAAATTCTGGTACCTTTGGGGATCAATAAACAAAACCCATGGAAGTAAAAGACAGCAACGGCAACATCCTCAGCGATGGCGACAGCGTGCACGTGATCAAAGATCTGAAAGTTAAAGGCATGCCTACCACGCTTAAGCGCGGCAACGTGATCAAAAATATCCGCCTGACAGGCAGCCCGGAAGAAGTGGAGTGCCGCATCGGCAAAAGCACGGTGGTACTGAAAGCCAGCTTCCTTAAAAAGGCCTAGCAGAGAACTGCCCACCATTGCAAATCTTTTTGGCCTTTTGTCTGTTACTGGCAGAACACGTATAAAAAGACAAAACCTAACCTATGAAAGTAGCAAAAGACCCATCGGAATATAACGTGCTGACGCCGGAGGAGGCCCGCATCATTGTAAACAAAGGCACCGAGTACCCCGGCACCGGCGCGTATGAGCACAACAAGGCAGAGGGCGTATACCTGTGCAAGCGCTGCAACAACCCGCTTTATACTTCCGAGTATAAATTTGAATCACACTGCGGCTGGCCCAGCTTCGACGACGAGATAACGGGTGCCGTAAAGCGGGTGCCGGACGCCGACGGTCGCCGCACCGAGATTGTATGCGCCAACTGCGGCGCGCACCTGGGCCACGTGTTCGAAGGCGAGTACCTGACTCCCAAGAACGTGCGCCATTGCGTCAATTCCCTCTCGATGACGTTTGTGCCGGTAGACGAGCTGGCGTGATCATCCTATAAAAGTATAGCAGGCAGCGCTGGAAACAGGGCTGCCTGCTTTTTTATTGTTCCTGCCGCAGGCCTACAACTTTATACTTGCCGGCCCGGTAAAAGCACTTCATACGCCCTCTCATACCTGTTTTTGCTATGCCCCAGCCTTCTTACTTTCTCTCCCGCTACAACAGTGTTAAGTATGCCCTGAAAGGAATAACCGCCGTGTTCCGGTCGGAGCCCAACATGCGCCTGCATGTGCTGGCCAGCGTAGTGGTGGGGGTGATGGGCTTCCGGTTCGGCGTGACCCGCACGGAGTGGTGCTTCTTGCTGCTGAGTATCGGCCTGGTATGGATGGCCGAGATCGTGAACACCGCCATCGAGACCCTGACCAACCTGGTGTCGCCGGAGTTTCATGCGCTGGCAGGCAAAACAAAAGACCTGGCGGCGGGTGCCGTGCTGATGGCTGCCATTACGGCGGCAGGCGTAGGGCTGGTGGTGTTTGTGCCTTACTGGCTGGCTTACCTGAACAGTTAAACCCGCGGGCTTCTTTTAAACCCGTGGGATTAGTACATTTGCGCTCCTATTCGATAGATCCGCCACCATGGCTACAAGAAAAAATCTCGTTTGGGCAGTATGCCTGTTGCTGATCTGCCTGCTGGGCGCCTGCAAACCGGGCCTCTCGCCCCAAATACCGGCGGGCGCCACCGCCAACGCACTGGCTGCCCCGTGGCTAAGCCAGCTCATCCAGCAGTTGCAGGAAGAAGCCCCTGCTAACCCACCTGCCAAAATCTACCGCTATACCTACCACAACCAGGAAGTATACTACCTCACCAGCCGCTGCTGCGATATCCCCAGCAAAGTATACGACCGGAAAGGCAACATCCTCTGCGAGCCCGACGGCGGCATAACCGGCAAGGGCGACGGCCGCTGCGCCAACTTTGCGGCGGAACGAAAAAATGAAATTTTAATTTGGGAAGATAAACGAGAACGCTAATTAACATGACTGGAAACGACGTACTGAAGAACCTTTCGGAGTATAATATCTGGGCCAACCAAACCATGCTGGATGTATTCGGCACGCTGCCCGAAGTGCCGGCTAACTCCCTGCGCCTGCAAAGCCACGCGCTTAACGCACAGGCCATCTGGATCGCCCGCATCACCGGCACCGAGAGCCCGGTGAAGGTATGGCAGGAGCACTCGCTCGAAGAGCTTTTCGCGCTCCATAAAACGGCTTCGTACCGCATTGCCGAGCTGGTGGCCAACGCCGACGAGGCGGAGTTTAACCGCCTGATCGATTATACCAACAGCCAGGGCCACAAGTATAGCACCCGCGTACTCGACATCCTGACACATGCGTTTAACCACGCCACCTACCATCGTGCACAGGTAGCCACAGACCTGCGCAAGTGCGGCCACACGCCACCCAACACCGACTACGTAACCTACGTGCGCGAACTGATGGGCCAGGTATACTAGGCACTTGTTCTTAGGCTAACACAAAAGCGCCCGGGCTTCTGGTAACCAGAAACCCGGGCGCTATTGATCTCCTTTATAGCCCCTGTTTCCTTTCTTTTCGGATTGGCGCTTTTTGCTCTCCAGTCGCCGCCGCACGCCGGCTTTGGTCGGTTTGGTGGCCGTTCGCTTTTTCTGTTTTGTAAAAGCCTGCCGCAGCAGTGCGTAAAAACGGGCCACGCACAGTTCCTTGTTGCGCAACTGGCTTCGCTCGTCCTGGCATACCAGCTGCAGGTAGCCGTCGGAGGTAATGCGGCTGGCCAGTTTCTGCTTTAGCACCTCTTTTTCCTCCTGTGTGAGCAGTACCGAGTTATCCACCTGAAACCGGAGCTCCACCTTGGTTTCCACTTTATTGACGTTCTGCCCGCCGGCGCCACCGCTCCGCGAGGTCTGGAAAACCAGCTCCTTCAAAAAATCTCTGTTCTGTATGTCCATGTAAGTATAACGCTGGCCTGTTTCTTTTTAATCGTGCGCCTGAGCTGCCACACGAGGCAAACGACCTGCCAGGCTGCGTGCTTCCCGCAAAGCTATAAAACTGCCACCCGACTGCCAAGTATACGGCATCCCCGCATTCTTATTTCTATTATAGCCCCAGCCAAAGAACCTCAACCTGCAAGCAGCTCATTATCAAACCATAAGCCTGTTTATGCGTTAATTCAGAAGGTATACGCATGTGCAGCAACTCCTGCCAGGTTCGCCAGGTGCTCTACGTTGCCGGCCCGCCTGCTCTCCCTGATGATAACATAGCATGGTTTACTTACAACAGGATACTTCTTATGAAATGTGCGCTTAAATTAGGCCGCATTGCCGGCATCAGAATACGAATGCACTGGACGTTTGTGTTGTTGCTGGCGTGGGTGGCCTTTACCGAATCGCAACGCGGCAGCGACACCACGGCCATTGCGCTGGCGGTAGGCTTTGTGCTGGCCGTTTTCTTTTGCGTGGTGTTGCACGAGCTGGGCCACGCGCTCACTGCAAAACACTTTGGCGTGAAGACCAAAGCCATCACCCTGCTGCCCATCGGCGGCGTGGCCAGCCTGGAGCGCATGCCTGAAAACCCGCGCGAAGAGCTGCTCATTGCTGTGGCGGGCCCTGCCGTAAACGTGGTCATCGCGCTGCTGCTCTGGCTGGTGTTGCCTCCGCTGCGGGACATACCTCCCGGGGAGTTCTTTCTGCGCATTACGCCGGCCAACTTTTTTTACCTGCTAACCTACGTAAACATGGTGCTGGTGGTCTTTAACGCTATTCCTGCTTTCCCGATGGATGGCGGACGGGTGCTGCGGGCGCTGCTGGCCTTTAAGCTGGGGCGGGTGCGGGCCACGCAGATCGCCGCCAACCTAGGGCAGCTGCTGGCTGTTCTGTTCGTGTTCATCGGCTTTTTCTATAATCCTTTCCTTATCCTGATCGGGGCGTTTGTTTTCTTCAGCGCTTTCTCCGAGAACATGATGGTGCAGCACATTAACTTTTTGCGCGGCCACAGCGTGCGCGAGGGCATGATGACGATCTACGTAACACTGGCGCCGGAAAACACCGTGCGCGACGCGCTGGACAAGCTGTTGATGGGCTCCGAACACGAGTTTATTGTAGCCACGGAAGGGCAAGTGGTCGGTGTGCTGACCCGCTCGCAATTGATACAAGCCATCAAGAACGAGCAGCTGCACACGGCCGTCTCCGAGGTCATGTCGCCGGAGTTTACCACCTTTAACGTGCAGGACAAACTTGCCGACGCCTACAGCGAGCTTCAGAAAAACCGCGCTCCGCTCTACCCCGTGCTCGAGAACGGCCGCCTGGCCGGCGTCATCAACTCCGATAACATCAACGAGTTTATACTTGTGCAGTCGGCACTGGTGCATTAAGCCGGCATTTCCACCCGCTTCCAACGTGCCTTTGCTCACTCTCCGGGGCATTTTACGCAACATTATAGCTAAGTACGAAATAAATCGTAAATAAAATTTCCTTTTACGAAATCATTCGTATATACTTGTAATGCAACTAACCGCGCACTTAATCATCTCTTCACTATGGATTTAGAAAAAAACGCCAAACCCACCGAGTCGGAACTCGAGATCCTGCAGGTCCTCTGGCAGCACGGCCCCAGCACCGTGCGCTTTGTACACGAGGAGCTCAGCAAAACAAAAGAAGTGGGCTACACCACTACCTTAAAGCTGATGCAGATCATGGCAGAAAAAGAAATGCTGGATGCCGACAAATCAAACCGCTCCCATGTATACCGCCCGCTGCTGGAAGAGGAGGCCACCCAGCGCCGCCTGCTGGATCGCTTTCTGGATGCAGCTTTCCGGGGCTCAGCTTCCAAGCTGGTCCTGCAGGCGCTGGGCAACAGCAAAACCTCGCCCGAGGAACTGAACGAGATCCGAAACTTACTAAATAAAATGGAAGGAGGTAACCGATGAACCTGATCCCGAACATATTGCCTGAAGCCCTGGTGCGTGCCCTGGGCTGGACACTGCTGCACTCGTTGTGGCAAACGGCCTTTGTGGCGCTATTCCTGGGGCTGTTGCTGGTGTTGCTGCGCCATCATACCTCCAAGCTGCGCTATGCGGTGGCCGGCGGGGCCATGCTGGCACAACTGCTGCTCTCGGCCGGTACTTTTGCTTACTATTATGGCCGCATGGCTACTTCCGTTACCCTGGAAGCCGGCAGCAGCCCGGCAAGTATAAGCCTTAGCGGTGCAGCATCGGATGCAGCGGCTGTTTCTTTCTGGCAGGACCCGCTGGGCGTGGCCCAGGTATACTTTGACCGGCACCTGCCGCTGCTGGTAACCTGCTGGCTGCTGGGTTTGCTGCTGATGGCTGTGCGCTTTATAGGCGGCATGGCTTATACCCAGCGACTGCGCCATTATAAAGTAAGGCCGCTCTCTGCAGACTGGCAAAACAGACTGCAGGCGCTTAGCCAGCGTATCGGGCTGGCCCGGCAGGTTCGTCTGGTAGAGTCGGCGCTGGTTCGGGTGCCTGTTGCCATCGGGTTGGCAAAGCCGGTTATTCTGCTGCCGATCGGAGCGGTAACGGGGCTGTCGGCGGGGCAGGTAGAAGCCATACTTGCCCACGAGCTGGCTCACATTATGCGCCGGGATTACCTCTTCAACCTGCTGCAATCGGTAGTGGATCTGCTCTTCTTTTACCACCCGGCCATGTGGTGGATCTCGGATGTGGTGCGCGCCGAGCGCGAGAACTGCTGCGATGATGTGGCGGTAGCCGTGTGCGGCGACACCATGACGTACGCCCGCGCCCTGGCTGAGCTGGAGGCCATGCGCCTGCCGGCAGCGCCGGCCCTGGCCCTGGCGTTCTCCGGCAAAAGAGGCTCCCTGCTGAGCCGCATCAAACGCCTGGTGGGGCAGCCCTCGCTCAGGCCTACTTTCTCCGAAGGCTTTCTGGCCGCGATTGTGCTCGTTATCGGTTTGCTGGGGCTCTCTTTCGGGGCTGTGGCCGGGCTGAACCCCACCACAAAAGTACCCCAGGCAGCGGTAAAAGAATTGCTGCTGGTGCAACCCGTAAAGGTGATCACGTCCCTTGATGCTACGCCTGCTCCAGCTGCCGAAGAAGCAACAATAGCCGTTAAGGACAGCGCAGCCGAAGAAGTAACCAACGCCTACGTGTACAAAGTGCAGGGCCCAACCGGCAGGCAGCAGGATGTGATCATCATCAAAAACAAGAAAGGAAAGGTAACAGACCTCTACGTAAACGGGAAGCGTATTCCTAAAAAGGACATCCCTAAGTTTGATGATCTCATAAACCAGCGCCTGCAGGCGGTGGACCATGCGCCCAAAGCCCGGAAAGAAGAAGTGGAAAGAAGTATAGAGATTGCCCGTTCTGCCACAGCAAACGTCCGCCGTCGTGGCAATGAGAATTTCAACTACAACTATAACTTCCGCTTTGATGGCGATGCCATGGCTCCGCTACCCCCTGTACCGCCTGTGCCGCCCATGCCTGAGATAGCGCCGCCGCCTCCCCCAATGCCACCTATGCCGCCGATGCCACCCATGCCGCCAGCATTAGGGCAGGACGCGGGGAAGGAGCTCTCTAAGAAAGAGCAGAAAGAACACGATGCTGCCATGAAGGCGTATGAAAAGGAACTGAAAGCCTATGAGGCGGAAGTGCGCAACCTGTACAAAGATGTGGATGTGCAGCGCATTACGCGCCAGGCAGAACAACAGGCGGCCAATTCCCAGCGGCGGGTAGAAATTGCCCAGCAGCATGTAGCCCTGTCAAGGCAGCGTGCGGAAATGGCGCGGCAACATGCTGAGGTTGCGCGCGAGCGCGCCGACCGCATGCAAACCGTAAAAGAGGAGCTGGTAAAAGACGGCCTGATCAAGGACGATACCGGCAACCTGAGCATCCAGCTGAATGAAGACGGCTTTTATGTGAATGGCAAAAAACAACCTGCCAAGGTGTACGACAAGTATAAAAAGCTGCTGCAGCCTGACCAGGATGCCAAAGGCAAGTTTAACCTGCAATACAACGAGAATTAATCCCCAATTCGTCGCTCAAAACCCCGTCGGCCTCACCAGGGCTGGCGGGGTTTTGTTTTTATAATACCTTTGTAAAACTATATATCCGCTTACTGGGTTTTTAACGTAAGTAAGGGGGCGCTGGCAACAAGCATTCCGATAGCAGCGTTATTCACAGAGAATCGATAAATCTGCACCAGTTTCTATGACTATTTTATACGCTTACCTGCCCGGCTCAGCACGTACCAGGACCCGGATGCTGCTGGCTTTTTTGCTGTTATTCCTCTCCTCGCTGGCTTTTGCAAACGAGGGCTCCCAACTGGTGCCCCTCTCGCTGGATGAACGCGCGCAACAATCCGACATCATCGTAGAAGGCGAAGTTGTCTCCCGGCAGTCCTTCTGGGATGCCGGCCAGAAGAACATCTATACTTCGAACGTCATCAACATCTACAAAGTGTTTAAAGGAAAGGTGCAGGCCCGGCAACTGGAGATCATCACGCAGGGAGGCGCCATCGGCCTGAAGGTGCACGTGGCTTCGTCGGCACTGAAACTAAGCAAAGGAGAGCAGGGCATCTTTTTTCTTAAAAAAGAACAGGCCCTGCGCAGCACGCCGGCTGCCACCCTGGGCCTGACGGCACACACCTATGGCAACCAGCAGGGCTTTGTAAAGTATAACGTCGCCCAGAATACGGCGGCAGATGTTTTCTCGGCTTACCCCTCGGTGCAGGCGCTGTATAAAGCCATTACCACCCGCACCGGCACTGCTTACCGCACAATAACAGAGAACGAACAGCTGCGCAAAACACAGCAAAGCAACGCCCAACAGGGCCAGAACGGGCAGCTGGCACCGCAGGCCCCTGTCATCTCCGATTTTTCGCCCACCGTGGCCACGGCCGGCACCAACACGGTGCTCACCATCAGGGGCAGCGGCTTTGGCAGCAGCCGGGGCAAAGGCACCGTGGAGTTCCGCAACGCCGATGATGGCGGCAAAACCTTTGTAACGCCCCTGGCCGGCGACTACATTTCGTGGACAAACACGGAGATAAAGCTGCGCATTCCTTCGGCAGGCGCCGATGGCGGCACGGCGGGCTCCGGCGAGATTCGGGTAACCACCGCCGGCGACGTGACCACCTCGTCCGGTAGTGTAAAGCTGACGTTGGACTTTGCCTACTCCAACATCAACGTGAACGGCCGAGCCTTTAAGCCGGCCCTGGCCGACAAAGACGGCGAAGGCGGCTATACGATCCGGTTTGCCCCGAGCATGCAAAACTCCAATGCTGCCCAGGAAGGCTTCCGCAGGGCAATGAACACCTGGGTATGCACTTCAAAGATCAACTGGAAAATAGGAGCGCCCACCTCGGTGGAAAAAACTGATGAAGACGACATGAGCATTATTCGGTTTGTTTCCAACGATGTAGTGGGCGAGGGGGTGCTGGCCAGCACGCTGAGCCGCTACGAAGGCTGCCTGGTCGGCAACGACACGATCTGGTGGGTAGCCGAGTTCGACATGGAAATTAACAACAGCATTTCGTGGCAGTATGGCCCCGGCGGACCGGAAAACGGGCAGTTCGACTTTCAGACAGTTATGCTGCACGAATTGGGCCACGCTCACCAGCTGGGCCACGTTATTTTGCCACGCGCTGTGATGCACTGGGCCATTGCCGAAACAGCGCAGGTACGCGACCTGAGCGCCGCCGACATAGCCGGCGCCAACCTAGTCATGTCTAAAACGCTAGCCGCCAACCCCTGCGGCATGCAGCCCATGGTGCCCAGCAGCGGCGCCGAATGTAACATAGCCCCCGAAATCTATACCTTTGATGTCTTTTTCCAGGAGGGAGAAGTGACGGCAGACTGGGCTACCCGGAATGAAAAGTCGGTTACTTCTTTTATACTTCAGCGTAGTGGCGACGGCAGCACCTGGGAGGATGTGTCGGGGCAGATCGCGGCAAAAGGGCCCAGCGCCGGCGACCTTAATTATACCGCTACCGACGCCGAGCCGCTCCCGCGCATTAGCTATTACCGCATCCGGGTAATTTACAGCGACGGCTCCGAGAGCTTCTCGGAACGGTTCCGGATCATCAACCCGGCCGATATTCGCCAGCTCAGCGTGTACCCCAATCCTGTGGGCCCGGAAAGCAACGAGGTTATGCTGGAGTACATTGTGCAGTCCAGCACCAAGGTAAGTATACAGCTCTATACTTCGTCGGGCAAGGTGGTCCGCGACTTTGATGTGCGGTTTACGGATATCAACTTGCCTGTAAAACTTGACCTGAAAAACCTGGCCGCCGGCCTCTACATCATCAAATGGAAAGATGCCGGAGGCAGAACGGGCGAACGGAAACTGATCAAACTCTAACTCCTTACAGCTTCAACTTATACTAAAGGCAGGTGGTCCCGTGGGTTCACCTGCCTTTGTTTTTCTGCTCAAAGCTCCCTGCCTGCTGCCTTGGGTAACGCGTCCAAACACATCGTTTTTAAAAAGCAGGCGCATATAATACCCCTTTTGTGCTGCCGCGTCATCTTAGCTTGCTATTTTTAGCATTGTTATAGCTAGAAAGCTATATTTGGGCTAGCGAACGTACTGTTTGCAAGACTGGCGCTATGGAAAAAAAACGACGCAAGTATACCCAATGCCCGAACTGCGGGTACACCTTTGAGGAGGTAAACAACTACTGCCCCAACTGCGGCCAAGAAAACCACGACCTGAACGTGCCGGTAAAGCACCTGTTGTGGGAGTTTCTGGAAGGCACGATTCATTTCGACACCAAGGTGTTCCGCACGCTCCAATACCTGATCACCCGCCCAGGTTATCTAACCGAGAAGTTCAACATTGGCAAGCGTGTATCCTATGTGCCGCCGTTCCGGCTGTACGTGTTCATCAGCTTTGTTTTCTTCTTTGTATTGGCCCTGGATCATGACGTCATCAATATCGGGAACAACAAAGACAAGAAAGACGTGAGCGCTGCGCTGGCGGCACCGGGCGTTGCCACCACTCCGCAGGACTCGCTGGCTATAGCCACCGCCATAAAAGATCCGCGGGCCACTTTTATCAAAGAGAAAGTAGAGGATTTTGTAAACAACGGCGAAAAAGTGCGGGAGAAGATGCTCAAGAACATTTCGCTGATGATGTTCCTGCTGATGCCCTTTGTGGCATACCTGCTATACCTGTTCTACAACAAGAAGCGCCACAACTACGTGGAGCACCTCATGTTCTCCATCCACCTGCATACGTTTTACTTCCTGCTGCTCACGATCGTGCTGCTGGCCGATATGGCTTTCCCGACCCTGGACCTGGCCGGCTGGGTATTTTTGATCATGATCGGGTATGCCTTCCTCGCTTTGCGGCGGGTATACAAGCAGTCTAACAAACGCACCCTGTTTAAGCTGATTCCGCTAAGTTTTATATATTGTATCACCTTAGCTGTGTTTTTGATAGGCGCCGTGATCATTAGCGCCATTATGGCCAGCCACTAAACAGCCGCTGCAGCGCCCTCATACTTACCACTTATGCCACAAACCACCACCACTACCACCTGGGACAAACTGATCTCTAAAAAGCGCTTCGAAACCACCGATCCTAAGTATAGCACCGACGAATCAGTACGGGGCGAGTTTCAGCGCGACTACGACCGGATTATCTTTTCGCCGGCTTTCCGGCGGCTGCAGAACAAGACACAGGTCATGCCAATGCCGGAGAGCGACTTTGTGCACAACCGGCTTACGCATAGTTTGGAGGCGTCGGTGGTAGGCCGCTCGCTGGGTCGTATTGTGGGTAAAAGCATCCTGGAGCGCCATCCCGAACTGGCACAGGAAAAAACGATTCAGGAAGCTGATTTCGGAGATATCGTAGCCGCCGCCTGCCTGGCCCACGACATTGGCAACCCGCCATTCGGCCACTCCGGCGAAGATGCCATTTCGGCTTATTTCCAAAGCGAAGAGGCACAACCATACTTAACCGCTTTAACCGCTGCCGAGTTAAACGACCTGGTGCGGTTTGAAGGCAACGCGGCAGGCTTCCGGGTGCTCACCTATACTTACCCGGCGCATTGCAGCATGACCGGCGGCCTGAGCCTGACTTATACCACGCTGGCCACTTTTACCAAATACCCCAAAGAGTCGTTGCCGGAAATAGCCGGTACTAAAAATACCAGCGAGAAGAAGTACGGCTTCCTGCAGACAGAGAAAGCCTGGTTCAACACCATTGCGCAGGAACTGGGCCTACTGAAAAAGGGAGCGGAAGGGGAGGTATTTTATCACCGCCACCCACTGGCTTTCCTGGTAGAGGCCGCCGACGATATTTGCTACCGTATTATCGATTTTGAAGATGGCCTGAAACTGGGCCTGGTTCCGCAGGAGCAAGGCATGGACCTCTTCCGCCGGATCCTCAACGATGCACCGGGCCGCAAATCCAGCCTCACGTTCTTCGACTGGCGTGAAGAAATTGGCTACCTGCGCGCCCGCATCATTAACAAACTGATCGAAGAAACCACCGCCCTCTTTCTGCAGCACGAATCCGGCATTTTGGCCGGCACCTACGACAAACCGCTGATCAATGAACTGGCCTGCAAGCCGGTGCTGGATGAAATAAAAGACCTGTCGATTCGGCTTATTTACCAGAACCGCCCGGTGCTGGAGATAGAGGCTGCGGGTTTTGAAGTGCTGGGCGGCTTGCTGGATGCCTGCATCAAAGCGGTTTTTAAACCCGAATCGAAGCACCACCGCAAGCTGGCCGCGCTTGTTCCGCCGCAGTTCATCAAACTGCCCGACGGAGCAACGGATTACGAGCGCATCATCCACATCACCGATTTTGTAGCCGGGCTCACCGACCAGGCCGCCATTAACCTGTACCGCAAAATAAAAGGCATAGAGCTGCCGCGCATGTATTAGCAGGGCGCTTAAGGCAAGTATAAAATAGCACTAGTATAAACCAGCAGCTGCCACAAGTATAAGGCAGCTGTTTCCTTTCCAGGAACAGCTATCCCTGCATGGGTGTTTCTTACACGGGCTGTTCATCTACAAAAAAGGCGGTTTAGTCAGCATGCGCCCCTTGTTAGCAGAATAACCGCTTGCTGGCCTGCCCGGAATTGGCAAAACTGCCCTTTTTGAATTAATTTTATACAAGGTATAACGACACATCTGTTAAGATGCAGCCCGACACCACCCATTCTCTTCTTAACCACTCAAACCCATGAAACGCAAGTTTTTAACAGGCCTTCTGGTATGTGCGGCCAGCTTTACGGCCCTGGCGCAAACCAAAAGCAGCAAAATAGAATTTACCGAGTATGACCTCCCCAACGGGCTCCACGTGATCCTGAGCCAGGACAACACCACGCCCAATGTGGCAGTATCGGTTCTGTACCATGTAGGCTCTAAAAACGAGGAGAAAGGCCGCACCGGCTTTGCCCACTTTTTTGAGCACCTGATGTTTGAGGGCAGCGAGAACATTGCCCGCGGCCAGTACATGGCTATGGTGGAGAACGCCGGCGGCGCTCTGAATGCTAATACTTCCTTTGACCGCACGTATTATTATGAACTGCTGCCCTCTAACCAGGTAGCCCTGGGGTTGTGGATGGAAGCTGAGCGCATGAAGCACGCCAAAGTAGACGAAACAGGCGTGGAGACACAGCGCAAAGTAGTGCAGGAGGAGAAGCGCCAGCGCATCGATAACCAGCCTTACGGTACCATCGGCGAGAATGTGTTTGCACTGGCTTTCGACAAGCACCCGTACCACAACATGCCTATCGGTACGTTCGAGGACCTGAACAATGCCAAAATAGCTGAGTTCCGCGACTTCTACCATACCTTCTACGTGCCCAATAACGCCACCCTGTCCATTGCCGGCGACATCAACATCGACTCTACCAAACAAATGATAGAGAAGTACTTTGCCGGCATCCCGAAGGGCACCAAAGCGATCCCTCGCCCAACCGTGGTGGAACCGAAGCAAACCCAGGAGCGCCGCAAAACGGTGTATGACAACATCCAGCTGCCGGCTGTTATCCAGGCCTACCATATTCCGGCGCAGGGCACCGAAGATTATTATGCCTTGTCGATGCTGACCACACTGCTTTCGGGTGGCGAGAGCGCGCGCCTGCCCAAAGCCCTGGTAGATAAGCAGCAGAAAGCCGTGGCCGCCTCTTCCATCCCGTTCCCAACCGAGGACCCGGGCCTGTTTCTGACCTTTGCGATTGCTAACATGGGCGTGAACGTGGACACCCTGGAGCAGGCGATGGACAAGGAGATCAACCGCGTGAAAACAGAGCCCATCAGCGACCGGGAGTTCCAGAAACTGCGCAACCAGATAGAAAGCAACTTTGTGCAGCAGAACAGCACCGTAGCGGGCCGCGCCGAAAGCCTGGCCGATTACCACGTATACTATGGCGATGCCAACCTGATCAACACCGAGCTACAGCGCTACATGAAAGTAACCAAAGACGACATCAAGCGGGTGGCCAACCAGTACCTGACCAAAGACAACCGCGTGGTGCTGCATTACCTGCCCAAATCAGCCCAACCGAAATAGAGATTTTAGACATAAGACGTTAGACACAAGATTTCAGATGCAGCTATCAAGCATTGAACACAGCAGACGCACTTAGTAAGTAAAAGTCTTGCATCCAGTGCTTTGATACTTGTGTCCTTTTAAAGAAAACGATCATGATGAAGAAACTATATAGCACCTTATTTCTGGCTGTAGCGCTGGTATACGTGGCGCCGGCGCAATCGCTGAACACGCCACCACCGGCCGGCCCGGCCCCTAAAATTGAACTGGGCAAATATGAAAGCTTTACGCTGAAGAACGGCCTGAAAGTATACGTGGTGGAAAACCACAAACTACCGGTGGTTTCGATGCAGCTGGTGCTGGACCGCGACCCGATCCTGGAGGGCGACAAAGCCGGGTACGTGCAGGCCGCCGGCCAGATGATGCGCACCGGTACCAAAACCCGCAGCAAAGATGCCTTTGATGAGCAGGTAGACTTTATCGGCGCCGACCTGAGCTTTACGTCCACCGGTTTCAGCGCCTCCGCTCTTAAAAAGCACCTGCCCACGCTGGTGAACCTGACGGCCGATGCCCTGCTGCACCCGGACTTTAAGCAGGAAGAGCTGGATAAGGTAAAAAAGCAGCTGCAGTCCGGTTTGGCGCAGTCCAAAGACAATCCCGATGCCATTGCCAGCCGCACCAGCAACCTGCTGCTTTTCGGCAAGAACCATCCCTACGGCGAGCTGATGACCGAGCAAACCGTGGACAACATCAAGCTGGAAGACATCCAGAACTATTATAACAGCTACTACAAGCCCAACATCGGCTACCTGGCCGTGGTGGGCGACGCCACGCCGAAGGAAGTGAAGAAGCTTCTGAAAAAAGCGTTTAAGAACTGGAAGAAAGGCGATGTGAAAGAGATAAAGTATGACCTGCCCCAGCAGCCCAAGCAAACGCAGGTGGTGATGGTGGACAGGCCCAGTGCGGTGCAAACGGTGCTGACCTTCACCAATTCGGCTGACCTGAAGCCCGGCGCCAAAGATGCCGTGGCCTCGCAGTTGATGAACAACATACTGGGTGGCAGCAGCGACGCACGCCTGTTCAAGAACCTGCGCGAAACGCACGGTTATACCTATGGCGCATACTCTTCTATTTCTTCGGATAAGATCCTGGGCAGCTTTGATGCCTCTGCAAACGTGCGCAACGCCGTAACCGACAGCGCGGCCATGGAGTTTATGAACGAGCTCACCAAGATCCGCAACGAGCAGGTGAGCGATAAAGAGCTGAAGAATGCCAAAGCCTACCTGACGGGCAGTTTCGCGCGCGGCCTGGAGAACCCGGCAACCGTAGCCGTTTACGCTATCAACACGGCCCGCTACCACCTGCCCGAAGACTACTATGCCAACTACCTCAAAAAAGTGGATGCCGTAACCACAACGGACGTGCAGCAGGTAGCTAAAAAGTACATCACGCCGGATGCCATGTATGTGGTGGCTGTGGGCAATGCCGGCGAGGTAGCCGGCAAGCTGCTTCCCTTCGACAAGGACGATCACGCTATTGCCTACTACAGCCCCACCGGCGACAAAATAGACCGCGCAGCCATGGGTGTTCCGGCTGGTGTTACTGCAGACCAGGTGCTCGACAACTATGTGAAAGCCCTGGGCGGCAAAGCCAACATCGAGAAGCTGAAAGACATTTCTGTTACCAGCAACGCCACCATACAGGGTATGGCGCTGGTGTTTACCAAGCAGCAAAAGGGCAACGATAAGTTTGCCGTGCAGGTGCTGATGAACAACAGCCCGGTGCAGCGCGTGATCATTAACGGCGACAAAGGCAAAATAGAATCGCCGATGCAAGGCATCAACAAAGAGATCACCAAAGACGACCTGGCCGCGCAGAAACTGGACGCCAACATGTTCGCGGTGCTGCAATACGGCAAGCTGGGCATTACGTCCAAACTAACCGGCATGGACAATGTGGAGGGCAAAGAAGTATACGTGGTGGAAGTAGCCATGCCTAACGGCCAGAAAACCCTGCAGTATTTTGCCAAAGACTCCGGCCTGCTGCTCAGAGAAGTGAACAGCCTTGAATCGCCACAGGGGGTGATCACCCAGACAAAAAACTTCGGCAACTACAAAGAGGTGAACGGCGTGAAATTCCCCTACCTGGTCGAAATCTCGATGGGCCCGCAGCAGATCAAAACCGAAGTGCAGACCATTGAAGTAAACAAAGGCCTCAGCGACGACACGTTCAAGCTGTAGTTCTTAGATGTTAGACGTTAGATATTAGACTTCTTATACTTTGTTTGATAAGAGAGGAGGCTGGCCAGCAATGGACAGCCTCTTTTTTGTACTTATACTTTGTATTTGCGGTAACGCGCGTTTTTACTGGCGCAAGTTTTCAAACTTGTGCTTTAAAATTATGTGAAGTCTCCGCCTTCACTGAAGCCAAAGGCTTCAAATTACACCTGCTTATACTTTAGCCGTCATACTTGCCGGTGAAATCTACACAAACCTGTTTTACTCAGAATAAAAACACTGGCATGCAACCCACCTGTTAGAAAAGGTATCTTCAAAGTATCGTGCCCAGGCATCACGCCCCGGCATGGTTCCGAAAGCCCTGACCTGATAACATGCCGCCTTATGCTCAAAGCCCTTATAGCCCTACCTGCGCTTATACTTTCCCTGCTGGGACCCATCTCCTTTGTATACGCCCAAGCCACCATCGTGCAGGGAACGGTAACCAGCGAAACAGCAAAAGAAGCAATCCCTTTTGTAAACATCGGTATCAAAAAGAAAGGGGTGGGCACAGCAGCCGATGCTGACGGAAAGTTTATGCTGAAGCTTGGAGAGGAGTTTTTGCAGGACACCATCACCTTCTCTGCCATCGGCTACCAGGAGCTTTCGGTGCCCGTTAGCGCTGTCGTAGCCAGTACATCAAACTCATTCATACTTAAAGAAAAAGCTACTGCCCTGCAAGAAGTCGTGGTACTCAGCAAAGCGCCTAAAATCCGGAAACTTGGGGTAACCTATAAAATGCCCTTTGTGTTTGGCAATGCAGAAACCAAAAGCTCTGATGATATATCCGAATTAGCGTTGTTAATAGACGTTAAGGATAAAAGCGCAGAGTTATTATCCACAACGCTTTACCTCAAAAGCACAAAAGCAGACTCTGCCTCCTTCCGGATCAATTTTTATAAAAATGCCGGTGGCCAACCCGGCTCCCGCATCGTCGAGAAAAGCATTGTGCAACGGCTACCTTTAACAAAAGGATGGGTAACAATAGACCTGCAACCCTACGGCATTTTTGTGGATGACGACTTCTTTATAGGCTTTGAGTACCTGCCCGATAAACAGCAAACAGAGAAGTTCCTGTTCTTTTACGGTGCTGTACTGGGCGGCAGCATATATGCCCGTAATGTTAGCTTGGGCGCGTGGCGGCAAACAGCAGGTGGCAGGCTCTCGGCTTATGTTACTGTGAGGCAGTAATCTTGCCTTTATTTCAAGCTAATAGATTACCTCCGTTTTGCAGGCCTGCGAAATTCTGAAAGAGCATGAAAGCATTTGCAATGGTCCGATTAAAGGCACCACTCTTTTTAGTAACAGCAACCGGATGATGACGCACATACTTGGTTTGGTTCTTAAGCGAAGAAGCAGGAAGATGCTGTTGTGCTGTTATTGCGCGACAGCACTACTCCTTTACAGCCCGGCAGGCGCCCGAGCATTTCAAACGCTACCTGCTGCAGATTCTTTGGCAGCAGTGCCTAAAGCGGTAACGGTTAGCGGAGTTGTTCTGGACAAGGCCACGCGCCTGCCGGTTCCTTATGCTGCCGTAACGGCAAGCAGCAACAGAACCAGCACGCAAACCAACAGCAAAGGGGCGTTTACTTTGCCGCTAAACCCACAGCACCTGCAGGGCAGTATTCGGATTACATCGCTTGGTTACATGCCGCAGGACGTAAGTATAGCCGGATTGTTGCAAGAGAAAATGGGTGCTACAAACCTAACGCTTTTGCTGGTACCAAAGCACGAAAGGCTCAGCGAGGTAGAAGTAAAGGCAAAAGCCCGCAAATGGAAGACAAAGAAAACAGGCTACCACATAGACGAAGGCTCGCCTTTTCATTACGAATTCAGCCCGTCAGACACCTTAAAGGCCGTAACGCCGGGGCAGGAGATCGGGAACAAGATCTATTTAAAGAACGGACCAGCGTTTGTGCAGCGCGTCAGCTTTGGGCTGGCCGGTTCGGGCAGTGAAAAAGCCGCCTTCGGCATACACCTCTATTCGCTTAAAGACAATCTGCCGCACCGCGACCTGCTCCCGAAACCCGTGCTCATAACCGTGCCGCCACATCATACGGGTTGGATATCAGTGGACCTGGCGCCATACAACATCACGCTAAAGGAGGACTTTGCCGTGGTAATTGAATGGCTAACAGAAACAAACCGGTTAAACAGCAGCACCCTCATCGCTTTTGCAACGGAACCCGAAGGGCAGATCACCTTTTACAGGGAATCAGATAAAACCCCCTGGAAAATCGTGCGCTCAGGACTGCTCAACGTGAAGAGCATCGGGTTGTATGCCACGCTGCTGTATGAAAAGTAATGTGTGCTCGGGCTTTCCAGGTACTAAGCCACGCCGCATAGCAGGACGCTACTTGCTGCCGGCCATACTTTGCCTGGTTATACTTACCCCGCTGGCGCGAGTCTTCTGACGCGTGTCCTATAAATGATGTGAAGCCTCAGACTTCACTGGAGCCAAAGGCGTCAAGTTACACCTGCTTATACAGGGGGAGTGAGACGAGAGATGGCTGGTGTATGTGACTATATATCCGAGTAAAACAAAGCACCGCAACACAGCAGCAGAAAGCCTTCTTTTCTATACCTGTATTTCATAGCTTTAAAGGTGTAATCCGGTTTAATAGCTCCTTAATAGACAGCCCCATGACAGCTCCCACCGACAGACAGACCTACGAAGGAGAAATTGCTACCTACTGGTTCGATGAAGGCGTGCTGGTTTCCCTTTCCAAAAGCATCCGGCGGACAGTAGAAAACATTTCAGGCAATGTGGCCCTGGTCAAACAGATCACGGGTAACAAACCGGTGCCGCTACTCATCTACCTCAAAAACTCTCCTGTTCCGGACAAGGAAACCCGCCGATTCTCGACAGAACAGCTGCCTCACATTTACACGGCTATGGCGATGGTTGCCAAACCGGGGCTTTCGCAACTCATCATGAATGTCCTTTTCAAATTAAAATCGCCGCCTATTCCGATGAAAAGCTTTACCGACGACAAAGCGGCGAAGGAATGGTTAAAGCAATACCTTTAAAGCACAGAAGTAGGCTCCGAAAACACCTTCCACAAGTATAGCCGTGTCGCTTCTGCTTTAGGAGCGATGAAGAAAGATTTCGCGTTCTGCCCCTTTAAAACAACTCTCCCTGCACCGGGTGCACCAGCTTTCGGGGAGGCTTCAGGTCAAAGCCGCAGGCCTTATTGAGCTGGTCGATCAGATAAGTGGCCAGCTCAGGCGAGGCCGTATTATCGGGCTCATGCACAAAGAAGTATAACTGCTGCAAGCCGTTTTCAAACCATGCTTTTAGGCGCGCTACCCAGGCATCAATGCGGCTGTAATCAGTAGGGTGGAGGCCGTTGCCGACAAAGCGGATCATGGCCGAGGGCGTGGTCAGGCGCATGTGCAGCACATCGCGTCGTCCGGCCACATCGGTCAGCACCGTGCCGGCCTTATACTTCTCCAGTACATCGAACAGCGCCAGGCTGGCTACATTGTCTACATACCAGTCCGGGTGGCGCAACTCTACGGTAAGGGGTATACTTTCGGGTACAAACTGCAGGAACGCTTCCAGGTCGGGCAGCTGGCCCGGCACAAAGTAGGGCGGCAACTGCAGAAGTGCATCACCCAGCTTGTCTTCTAACCCGGCGATAGCCTCGCAGAAGGCCGCCGTTATCCCCTGCGTGCTGCGCAGGGCAGCCTCGTGGCTGATGAGCTGCGGAAACTTAGGGCAAAAGGTAAAGCCCTGCGGCACCGCCTGGCGCCAGCGGTCGATAGTGGTTGGGCTGGGAATATGATAATGCGTACTGTTGAGCTCGATGGTATTAAACTGCCGGCCATACCACAACAGCGATTCTTTTTCGGGCATCCGGGCCGGGTAATAGCTGCCTACCCAGGCTTTGTTCACCCACACAGGCAGCCCCACATACACGCGGGGCTTCAGGTAACTGCCCGAGCGCTGCAGCAGCGGCAGCGTATCGGGGTGATCGGGGGGCAGCGTAAAATCTACACGGCTGATGTCTGGCAGCTTTCCGAAATCCATAGTTTATACTTAGCTACTGCGTATACGTGCCAGGCGCCGCGAAGGCAGCAGCAGGCCACGGCAGGCTACCGCATACAACGTGACCGGCACCTGAAATCACGAAAATAGGAGAGGGCCGGCGATCTTTTGCAAATTTTTTTACATTATTTTTTAAAGTTTTATCGTTCTGTTACCAATATATGAAAACATGGCCATACGTGCCATACGCAGACGTTTTTCAAAATAATGCCTTATAGCATGGGTAGTACTTTTGCCTGTACCCCTCCACATCCTTCGGGCAGTTAGAGCGTAAAAGGTCTTATTTTTGAATATTTGCGTATCTTTGTCGCTTCACCAACTATTAACCATATGATAATTAATAGAAAGTGCTTCATTTTAACAGTAACGCTTATCTTATTCATCGGTTTTAACCAGCCGGTTTTTGCACAGAGCAACGACATCCAAAAAGGTCAAGCTTCGTGGTACGGAAGCCAATACCACGGCAAAAAAACCAGCAGCGGCGAGCGCTATAACAAAAACGACATGACCGCCGCTCACAACACGCTCCCCTTCGGAACTAAAGTTAAAGTAACCAACCTGGCCAACAACGAATCAGTTGTAGTGCGCATCAACGACAGGGGCCCCTATGTAGGCGAGCGCATCATTGATGTGTCGGAAGCGGCCGCCCGCAAGCTCCACATGCGCAGCCAGGGAATTGGCGACGTGAAAGTAGAAGTACTCGAACTGCCCGGCGACTATGACCCGGCCAACGCAGGGTTCTACACCATCCAGACCGGCACCTACCGCAATGCTAAAAATGCCCAGCAACTGAGCCAGCGCTTAAAAGCCTTTGACAAAGACCTGCCGGTAGAACTTGACGAAGAGCAGGTAAACGGCCGCAAAGTGCTCCGCATCCGCGCCGGCCGCTTCGAGAGCCGCCAGCAAGCCGAAGCCTTCAACGAGTTACTGGAAGAAGAAGGATTATCAGGTTTGGTAAAAGAGGCTTAAGACATCCCTTTACCCCATCACGAAAAGCGCAGGCCTGCCACAGGTGCTGCGCTTTTTGCATTTATACCCCTGTAGGTTAGTAGAAACTCTGCCGCTGTTCATCTATAAAATACTGCTGCCCGGCAGATTGCGGCTCCTTAAACTTTGATAAGCAAAATAGTATTGCTATACTTAGCTACCTAAAACTAAACTTATCAAACTATAAAACTTCTACACCTTGAAACGACGGAACTTCCTTGAGTTATCGGCGCTGGGCTTTGGCGGCTTAATGCTGCCCTCCATCCCCGTGTTCGGTAATATGATAGCACCGGAGCGGGCGCTGGAAACAATAGACCCGGCACTGAAAAAGCGCCTGGCTGATGTGGCCCTGAATACCGCTAAATCGAAAGGCGCCAACTACGCCGATGTGCGCATTGGCCGCTACCTGCAGCAGTACATCTTTACCCGCGAAAAGCAGGTGCAGAACATTGTGAATGCCGAATCGTTTGGCGTAGGTGTACGCGTGCTGGCCAACGGCACCTGGGGTTTTGCCGCCACTTCCGATGTATCGGATAAGGGCGTGGCCAAAGCCGCAGAGCAGGCCGTAGCCATTGCCAAGGCCAATGCCAAGCTGCAGAAAGAGCCAGTACAACTGGCGCCTGTAAAAGGGTATGGCGAGGTAAGCTGGCGCACACCGCTGGAAAAGAACGCCTTCGAAGTGCCCGTGGGCCAGAAAGCCGAGCTGCTGCTGGCTGCCAACGCCAAAGCCATGGACAACGGCGCCAGCTTTGTGAACTCGGCCCTGTTTCAGGTAAACGAACAGAAATATTTCGCTTCAACCGACGGCTCCTATATAGACCAGGACATTCACCGTATCTGGCCAAACTTTACGGTAACAGTGGTGGATAAAGCATCCGGCAAGTTTAAGACCCGCGAGGCGCTGAGCGCGCCGATGGGTATGGGCTACGAGTACATGGAGCCCAAAGCTGCCGAGAAAATAGCCGGCCCGAAAGGTACCGGCCTGGTTGGCTACCGCTATGCCTACGACATGCTGGAAGATGCCGCCCTGGCAGCCAAACAAGCCAAAGAAAAGCTCACAGCCAAGTCGGTAGTGGCCGGCAAGTATGATCTGGTGCTCGACCCCAACCACCTGGGCCTCACCATCCACGAATCGGTGGGCCACCCGCTGGAACTGGACCGTGTGCTGGGCTACGAAGCCAACTACGCCGGTACTTCCTTCGCCACGCTGGACAAGTGGAAAACAAAGAGCTTTAAGTATGGCTCTGATAAAGTGAACATCATTGCCGACAAGACGCAGAAAGGCTCGCTGGGCCTGGTAGGCTGGGACGATGAAGGCGTGAAGACCAAGCAGTGGGACCTGATCAAGAACGGCGTGCTGGTAAACTACGAAGCCATCCGCGACCAGGCGCACATCATCGGCGAGAAAGAGTCGCATGGCTGCTGCTACGCCGACAGCTGGAGCTCGGTGCAGTTCCAGCGCATGCCGAACGTTTCGCTGGCGCCGGGCAAAGAAAAAATGAACGTCGATCAGCTTATCGCCGGCGTGGATAAAGGCATTTATATTGCCGGCCGTGGCTCGTATTCCATCGACCAGCAGCGTTATAACTTCCAGTTCGGCGGCACCACCTTCCACGAGATCAAAGGCGGGAAAATTGTTGGTCCGCTGGAGGATGTGGCTTACCAGAGCAACACCCAGGAATTCTGGAACTCCTGCGCCGGCTCCTGCGACGAAAGCGATTACCGCCTGTTCGGTTCGTTCTTCGACGGCAAAGGCCAGCCCAGCCAGATCAGTGCTGTATCGCACGGCTCGGCCCACACCCGCTTTAACGGCGTGAACGTGATCAATACGGCCAGAAAAATCTGACGATTTTTCAGTCACGAGTTCTGAATGCTAGAAAGTATACGGTTTACAAAGTCCCCCTTTGAAGGGGGCAGGGGGATGAAAGCCCGTGAAACGCCAGGAAGTTCTGACGCTGCCTAAAATGGTTTGTGACAAAATTTCATAAATGATTGTTCGCAGGTGTAATCATCCCCCTACCCCCTTCAAAGGGGGACTTGCCCGTGTTACTTGCCCGATGATTTCCTCCTGTAACTCAGAACTCAAGACTCAGAACTGCATAAGTAATACAGTTTCAAATTTAGCAAAGACATCAAAATGGCAATATTAAGTAAAGAAGAAGCGCAGGCGATCCTGAAGAAGGCCCTGGCTTATTCCAAAGCCGATGAGTGCGAGATAACGCTCAGCGGCAATGCGGGCGGCAACATCCGTTATGCCCGAAACGAAGTGTCTACCAGCGGCGCCGAAGAGAACGTGTCCATGTCGGTAGAGTCGCGCTTTGGCAAACGCTCCGGGGTGGCCACCATCAACGAGTTCGACGATAAGTCGCTGGAAAAGGTGATCCGCCGCTCCGAAGAAGTGGCGCGCCTGGCCCCCGAAAGCCCCGAGTACATCGAGCTGCTGGGCCCGCAGAAATACAGCACCACCAAAGAGCATTTCGATACGACGGCAGCCATAGATCCCGCTTACCGCGCCGATGCAGCCGCGAAAAGTATCGCTGCCGCCTCAGCCAAAGGGCTCACAGCGGCCGGCTTTCTGGAGCACTACGCCAACTTTGTAGCCAAGCTCAACTCCAAAGGCCTGTTTGCCTATCACCCTTCTACCACGGTTGATTTCTCGGTAACCATGCGCACCGCCGACGGCACCGGCTCGGGTTATGTAACGCAGGATTTCTCGGATGTGAGCAAGCTCGACACCGGCAAAGCCTCGCAGATTGCTGCCGAAAAGGCGGCCAATTCCAAGAATGCCCGGGCGCTGGAGCCAGGCAAGTATACGGTTATCCTGGAGCCCGCCGCTTCCATCGACCTGCTGCAGAACATGTTCGGCAACATGGACCAGCGCAGTGCCGAAGAAGGCCGCAGCTTCCTGAGCAAGGCAGGAGGCAAAACCAAATTAGGCGAGCAGCTGGTAGATGAGCGTATCACCATTTACTCCGACCCAAGCAATGCCGAAGTGCCTTCTGCGCCTTTTTCCGGCGATGGCCGCCCGCAGCAGAAAGTTACCTGGATCGACAAAGGCGTGGTAAAGAACATGTACAACACCCGTTTCTGGGCTTCCAGCAAAGGCAGCGTATCTACGCCTCCTCCGGGCAACATGATCATGGAAGGCGGCAACCAGTCGCTGGAAGATCTGATCAAAGGCACCAAGCGGGGCATCCTGGTAACGCGCCTGTGGTACATCCGCGCCGTAGACCCGCAGACGCTGCTTTACACCGGCCTCACCCGCGACGGGACGTTCTACATCGAGAATGGTAAGATCATGTATCCGGTGAAGAACTTCCGCTTCAACGAAAGCCCCGTGATCATGCTCAACAACCTCGACGCGCTGGGCAAACCGCAGCGCATCAGCGGCAGCCTGGTACCCCCGATGCGCATCCGTGACTTTACCTTCACGAGCTTATCTGACGCGGTGTAGTTCTTTAAAGTATACTTTGAATGCCGCGTACAGCTCCTGTATGCGGCATTCATTTTAAAAATAACTCGAGACTCATAACTCAGAACTCCCAAAGTGCCTCCTTTTACCTTCGTACGCCTGCAATACCGTTCCGGCAACTGGGATACCGATCCGCGGATGCCCAGTAACCTGCTGCACTCGCTTATCAAGTATACCACCGTGCCGGTAAACGAGGAGGAGAAGGTTGTGTCGCTGGAAAGTGCGGAGCTCTTTAACTACCCTTTCAGTTACCTGAGCGGACACAAGCTGGTGCAGTTCAATAAAAAAGAACGGCAGAACTTTGAGACCTATGTGCGCAACGGCGGCTTTGTGCTGGTAGACGATTGCAACCACGACATCGACGGCCTGTTTGCCCGTTCTTTTGAGGAGCAGATGCGGCAGATCTTCGGGCAGAATGCGCTCAAGAAGCTCCCCAACAGCCACAAGCTCTATAAAAGCTTTTTTACGTTTGCCGATGGCCCGCCGCCCACCTCGTTCGAGCTCAACGGCTGGGGCGACGACCTGGTGCACGATTACCTGAAAGCCATTGAGATAAACGGGCGCATTGCCGTGCTGTACAGCAACAAAGACTACGGCTGCGAGTGGGACTACGACTTCCGCAACAAACGCTTCCTGGCCGAAGACAACACCAAATTCGGCGTCAACATCATCATGTATGCGCTGACGAGTTAAAATAAGTGCAGCAGCTGAAGTATAGCTTGTTGGAGAGAACATCAACAATTGCGGCGAGGCAGGATGGTTACATGAGCGATTTTCATCCCCCTACCCCCTTCAAAGGGGGACTCCTAAGCTGCCGAAGCGATGACAAGAATAAAGCGGCTCAGCTACAAAGCAAAACAGCTTGCCAGGTGCACCTTTGACGATTTTTTGTTTGAGCGTTCAGCGAGTTCAAAATTGTCTTGATTCTTTTGCCTACTTTTCTCATCAAGGAGAAAAGTAGGGCCCCGCCGGCGAGGCGAGCTATGAAACAATGTAAGTTGCACAAGAACAAGCTTCAACAACAACGCAGCTACAGTCATTAACAAGTATAAAAATGACCGAACAAGACATAAACCACCTGCTGGCCAAGCTCCCGCGGCTAAAACAGGAAATACAGAAAGTAATAGTAGGGCAGGAGGAGGTGCTGGACGAAGTGCTGATCACGTTGCTGGCCGGTGGCCACGGCTTGCTGGAAGGCGTGCCAGGGCTGGCCAAAACGCTGCTCGTGCGCACCCTCTCCGATGCCATGGACCTGGGCTTCCGGCGCATCCAGTTCACACCCGACCTGATGCCGACCGATATACTGGGCACCGAGGTCCTGGAAGAAGACCACGCCACCGGCAAGCGCTTTTTTAAGTTTAACGAAGGGCCCATCTTCTCCAACATCGTGCTGGCCGACGAGATAAACCGCACGCCGCCTAAAACACAGGCGGCGTTATTGGAGGCTATGCAGGAACACGAGGTAACTTATGCCGGCAAAACCTATAAGCTGCCGCGCCCTTTTTTCCTGCTGGCTACCCAGAACCCCATCGAGCAGTCGGGCACGTACCCTTTGCCCGAGGCGCAGCTCGACCGTTTTCTGCTGTTCATCAAGATCAAATACCCGACAGAGCAGGAGGAGCTCAACATCCTGAACGCCACCACGGGCACCCGGCAGGCGCAGGTGCAGCCAAGTATAAGCGGAGAGGAGATTTTGCAGCTGCGGCAACTGGTACGCGAGGTAAGTATAAATGACGAACTGCTGACCTACGTAAACCAGCTGGTGCGCACCACCCGCCCCGACAGCACCACTGTGGATTTTATTAAAACCTACTGCCGCTGGGGAGCCGGTCCGCGGGCCGGGCAGGCGCTCATACTTACTGCTAAAGCGCGGGCGCTGCTGCACGGCCGCTTTGCAGTTACGGCAGCCGATATCCGCACAATGGCGTACCCCGTGCTGCGCCACCGCGTGCTGGTAAACTTCACCGCCGAAGCCGAGCGCATCACACCCGACAGAGTAGTAGAGGAGCTGCTGCAAAGTATACAGCTGCCGAAGTCCATGCTGGTTTAGGGAAGATTGTTACATAACCGGGTTGAACCACCCCTAACCCCTTAACTTAGGAGGGGAGCACGTAATTGCTGCTGGGGAAGTATAAGCGGTGTAGGATCTATGCAGTTGCGAAAAGAGACACACTGCCCTGCTGTCATCTTGACGTTAGGAGAGATCTGTTTAAGATACTTTCATGATCTCTGCTGTTTCGGATTTGCTATCCGGAATGTTGGTTGCCACGGATTTGCGATTCGCTTGTGTGCTTTGAGCTATGGCTTTTTCTAGGCGGATTGCAGATCCAAAAGAGCCTGTGCCGTTTGCCAAGTATAAACATCCCCCTACACCTCCCGAAACATGTTCGGGATCTTCGACTTCAAAGGGGGACTTTAGGCTGATGGAGGAGCAGAAGAGCGCCTGCTTAGTAAAGGCTTAACCTCCCTTCCTCCAAGATCCTTTCAGGAAGACAAAAATGGAAGAGGCAAGGAGAGAAGGTTTATACTTATACTTCAGCCTTAGTATAAACAGTTGCTATCGAATTGATCCTAGTCTTTGGGTTGAGCGCCACGAGAGTTTCCGGTGACGAACGATAGTGAGGTAGCCCGAGGCACGAGGGCAGGAAACGAAAGCAGCGCGATGCCCTTATCGAGGGCCCCTGCACCCCCAGGACGAGCCCCCGCGGGCTTGGAGCGCTCCAAAGTAAAAAAGAAACAAGGCAAGTATAAAACTGAGCATCAAACGACAGCTAGTAAGTATAGCCAAAGTATAAGACAGCGGAAGACATCTGCTACAAAACATAGCTAGAAAACTATACATCAAGATCCGCCGCTACCAAGTATAGCAGAAACAGAATTGAGATAGAACGATAGCGACCAAGTATAGCTCAAAGCATAAACCATACTATGGCAAACTACGCCACCAAATTCATCGACCCGCAGGTCCTGGCTACCATCAAAGACCTGCCGCTACTGGCCAAAACAGTAGTGGAAGGCTTCCTGGCGGGCCAGAACCAAAGCCTGCGGCGCGGGGCCGGGTTGGAGTTCAGCCAGTACCGGAGCTACCAGCCCGGCGACGACCTGCGGCAACTCGACTGGAAAATGTTTGCCCGCTCTGACCGCTATTATATCCGCGAAGCGGAGGTAGACACCAACATCACGGTGCGCTTTATTATAGATGCCAGCGGCTCGATGGCGCACCAGGACGTAAACGGCATCAGCAAAATGGCTTATACCCGGTTTCTGGTCGCCTCGCTGGCCTACCTGGCTACCCTGCAGGGCGATGCTGTGGGACTGTATGTGCTGCACGAGGAGCAGCTGATCAACCTGACGCCCCGGGCCGACAACATGCACCTGCAGCGCTTCTGGCACCAGCTAGCCGAGGTAAAGCCAGAAGGCAAATTTCCGGATGCCCATACGGCAGCTAACCTGTTCTCCAGCAAAAAACAAAAGGAACTGACCGTATTCGTGACGGACCTGTATGAGCAGGAGCATGAAATATCAGACCTGCTCTACAAACTCGGCGCGCAACGGCACGAGTTGCTGCTCTGCCACCTGGTAGCGCGCAACGAGCTGGAATTTACCTATAACGGCACCCTGACGTTTGAAGATCTGGAAACCGGGCAAACGATGCAGGTCAGCACCCCGGAGCAACGGAATCTTTACCTGGAGCGGCTTCAGGCGTGGCTGCAGCAAACAGAACGCGACATGCGCAGCCGCCAGATCGCCTACGAGCGGTTTATTACCGACGAACCGCTGGATAAAGCGCTGCGCACATTCCTGAAAAACAGACTGGCTTATGGTTAATTGCTAAATTGCGGCACATGGCAATGGCCAGCTGCTGTTTTCACACGCTTACTATTGATGCAAACTTTCTAACTTTATAAATTTCTAACTATCTAACTGTTTTGACCTTCCTCGCGCCATACTGGCTTTTTGCGGCATCGGCAATCCTGCTGCCGATTGCCCTGCACCTGTGGAATAAACGGCCGGGCAAAACAGTAAAAGTGGGCAGTTTGCGCTGGCTGGAAGCTTCGGCGAGCAAGCGCTGGAGCAGCATCCGGCTACATGATGTAGGCCTGCTGTTGCTGCGCTGCGCCATACTCGTGCTGCTGGCCGTAGCACTGGCACAACCCGTATGGGTACGCCCAGCCCGAAAGAGTGCCGGCAAAAAGGCCGTCTTGGTAGCGCCCGAGTTACTGTACACCGCTGCCCGGCAAGCCCTGCAGCCCTCCATCGACGCGCTGCTGCAGCGGGGTTATACCTTGCACGAGTATAGCACCGGGTTCCGGCAGCTGACCGCTGAACAATGGCAAAAGATTCGCCGCACCACCACTGATACAACGTTAACCAACACGACCAGCTACTGGCGCCTGTTGCCTGCCCTGGCCCAAAAGTATAACCAGCCGCAGGACAGCGTCTGGCTGTTTACTTCCGACCAGCGCCGCTACTTTACAGGTACACGGCCGGATGCCCTGCCGGAAAATATACACTGGCTGCCTGTAGCAATCGAAATAGCCGCCACCTGGCTGCAGGCCGCCGTACAACCAATACCGGACAGCCTGCTCCTGCTCATCGGCCACAGCACCCGCGAAAGTATTAGCTACAGCCAGTATCGCACTGCCACAAACACGCCGCAGCTTGTTTTAAAGGATGGGCGGCAACTCCACCTGCAGCTTGTACAGGATTCGCTGAGAGCAATCATTGGCCACGACACTAGTTTTGTTCAATTGCAGCAAAAGCCCCTGCAGGTAGCCATCCTGACAAATAGCGCTCAAAAGAACGAGAAACGTTACCTACAGGCTGCCCTTGAAGCCATCAGCAGCTATACCGGGTTTCCTATTCGTATTACAGCTGATACAACAGGGGCGAACTGGGTTTTCTGGCTGGGCAACGAGCCCTTGCCCCAGGCACTAAAACAACGCGTGCCAAAAGGAGCGCAGGTGTGGGTGCAGCCTGGCACAAAGCCGCAGGCTGTTACTACTACACTGCCCGGTGCGGCCGGCACTGCAATAAAAGTGTACCAACTCAGCCGGCCGGCGCAAACCCTGGCTGCCGCAGCTACAGCTGTCTGGACGGCGGCCGATGCGACGCCCTTACTCACCGTGCAGCCGCAGGGCCAGGGCAACCTCTATACTTTCCGGACGGGCTTTGATCCTTCCTGGAGCGAACTGGGCCGCAGCGGCCAGGTACCGGAACGGCTGCTTCCGCTGCTCTTCCCCAGCCAGCAGGGTCCAACCTACGATGCACGGGCGCTGGACGAAGCGCAGTTGATCCCACTTAAACGCGTAGCGGTTACCCCGGCTGCCGTGCCCGCACCCAGGAGCCAGCCGCTGCTGCGCTGGGTGGTACTGGCCGCATTTTTATTATTCATTGCTGAACGGTTCATAGCCGGCCGGCGCGCAAGGGACACGTATGGCAGTTGAGCAAAGCATTTCTATTCTCCGGCGCATCCGGAGCCGCTATGTGCAGGCCAAACTGGGCCTTTATGGCTTGCAGGCGCTGGCAATAGCCGCTATCGGAGCGGCCATCCTGTACAAATGGCGCTTTGATGTGCCAGCGCTTACTTTTGCGGCCGGGGCTATACTGGTGTCGGCAGCCTTATACCTTGCCCTACGATGGCGCCAGCTCCGCCAGACCGATCTATTCCAGGTGGCCCGGCACCTTAACCGCAGGTATCCGCAGCTGGAAGACAGTACCGAACTACTGCTGCAGGAACCGCAGCACCTGCTCGGGCAACTGCAGCAACAGAAGACAGCGGCCGTTTTACTGGCGCTTCATCCCGAAAAAGAGAAGAGCTATACCTTGCGCAGCACGGCTACCTACGCTGCGCTTGGGTTGGCACTGGTGGTCTCAGCGGGCATTTTATACTTGCCGGCTGCACTGTTGCCTTCCGTAGTTGCGCACGAAAAAATGCAGGTCCAATTCCCCGATGCGCCACCCGCCACGGCCGATACCACCGTTACGATCAACCAGACCGATATTACCATTACGCCGCCTGCTTATACCGGCAAGCCGGCCTACAAAGCTCAAGGCCTGAACCTGCGTATAGAGGAAGGCGCTACCGTGAGCTGGCGCATCCAAACCAGCAAACCTGCGCGCCGGCTGCAATGGGAACTGAATGGCCAGCCGCCAGTAGCCTTCCGCAAGGTAGGCGAGGGCTATGCCTTCTCCCGCGCTTTCAGTACGCCCGGCCTTTATACCATCACGCTCAACGGCCGCAGATCTGCTTTTTATACGTTGGAGATCATCCCCGACGAAGCGCCTGTCATCCGGATCACCAAGCCCGCCCAGTATACCGATATCCGGTTTGGCGACCCGCAGCGGTTTACGTTGCAGGCGCAGCTCTCCGATGATTATGGTCTGCGGGAAGCCAACATAGTGGCGACAGTGGCCAAAGGTAGCGGCGAGGCGGTCACGTTTAAAGAGCAAAAGCTATCCCTTGGTTTTAGCGGCTCAGGTCGCAGCTTTACGGCAAATAAAACCGTGGATCTGAAGGCGCTGGGAATGACGTATGGCGATGAGCTCTACTTTTACGTGCAGGCCTGGGACAAGCACCGCGGCTATACCCGCTCCGAAACTTACCTGGTGCAGCTGGAAGACACGGCGCTGGCAGTAGCTGACTTCGACATGGCCATGAGCGTAAACCCGGTGCCGGCTTATTTCCGCAGCCAGCGTCAGATCATCATCGATACAGAAAAGCTGCTGGCGGAGCAGAAAAGCATTTCAGCTGCCGCCTTTGAGGAGCGCTCCAATACCATTGGCGTGGACCAGAAGCTGCTCCGGCTACGCTACGGCAAGTTTCTGGGCGAAGAAGCTGCTTCCGGCATTGGCCCGGGCGGCGGCATTCCGGTGGCCGAAGAGGCGGCACACACAGCAGACGACGGCCACGACCATGCACCAGCCGGCAACCCGAACAGTGCCGACGCCCTGCTCGACCCCTACATCCACAAACACGACCAGGAGGACGAAGCCACCATATTTGAACCTGCTGTAAAAGCCAAACTGAAAGGAGCCCTGGCCCAGATGTGGGAAGCGGAGTTGCGGCTGCGCACGTATAAACCGCGCGAGGCGCTCCCTTACGAGTATAAAGCCCTGCGGATGCTCAAAGACGTGCAGCAAAGCACGCGGGCCTATGTAGCGAAAACAGGTTTTGAAGTGCCTCCCTTTAAAGAGCCGGAGCTGCGCCTGACCGGGGAGCTCGATAAGATCACACCGCTCGCTGATAACCAGGCGATCAAAACCACCGAGCAGCTGCCGCACACGCGTGCTGCCCTGGCCTGGCTGGCGCACTACAAACAAACTGGCAAGTATAAAGCCACGGATGCGCAGGTACTGGAAAAAGCAGGGCAGGAGCTGGCCAGCCAGGCCTTGCAGCAGGCGGGCAGCAACCTGCGGACCTTGCAGGAAGTACGCACCATCATCTCCGACATGCAAAACAACAGGAAGCTGTGTGCCTCGTGCCTGATGGCGGTAGAGCGGGCGTGGGTGGCACTGTTACCACCGGCAGCGCCCACCCCGCAGCAACACACCACCACCCGAAGCCCGCTGGCAAAAGAATATCAAAAGCGGTTACATGAAAAATAGCGGCCTGATGTACCTGCCAGCTACCGAAGTATAAGATGAATAAGGAAACAACCTTCTATAGTATGATGCTTTACCTGCCCTGGCTTTTAGCAATTCCGGTGGTATTGCTGCTTTTGTGGCAGGCCTGGCGCCGGCCTGCCCGGCAACGGCTGCCTTGGCGGCTACTGGCCAGTGCCCTAGCCGGCCTGAGCCTGGTATTGCTGGTGTTCCCGCCTACCTACCGGCAAACCCTTGATCCGGGAACGGCAATCCTGTTGACCGAAGGCTATGCGCCCGATACCTTGCAAGCACTGCTGCAGGCAAACAAAAAAGCAACGGTTTATACTTATCAGGCCACCGCAGCTGATGCCACGCCTGTTGCTGACCTGTATACCTTGCGGCAGCAGCACCCCGCTTTAAGCACGCTGCACGTGCTCGGGCAAGGGCTGGATGCGACGGAACTGGCGGCGCTCCAAAACATCCGTCTCATTCCCCATCTTTCTGCCTTGCCCGCTGGCATTACGGCAGTGCAATGGCCCGAACAAACCACGTTAGGCGAGGACGTAACTGTCAGCGGCAAGTATAAAACTGCCGCCGGCACTGCCTCAACCCTTTACCTGCAGGCAGCCGGCCAGCGGCAGGATTCTGTCAAGCTCTCCCCAGGCGACAGCACCTATACCTTCCGGCTGCGCTACACGCCCAAATTATCCGGCCGCTTTACCTATACTTTGCTGGCCAAATCGAATACCCAAACCGATACGCTGGGGCTGGTGCCTGTGCAGGTTACCCCGGATAAGGAACTGGGCATCCTTCTGCTGGCAGCGGCACCTTCCTTTGAGTTTAAGTTTCTGAAAAACCACTTGGGGCAGCTGCAGCACCGCGTTGCTCTGCGGGCGACTATCAGCAAAGGGATGAACCAAAGCGAGTGGCTGAACATGCCCCAACAGAACTTGAGCGCCATCACCCCAAAACTATTGCAGGGCTTTGATGTGGTGATTACCGAGCAAGAGGCCCTGCAAAGTATGAGCGCTGCCGAAAGAGGCGCCCTGCAGCGCGCCGTTACCGACGGTGGCCTGGGCGTGCTGACGGTTGCCACTGCGCCTGCCGGCAGCCGCGCCACCGCTTTCTTCACTGGCTTCGAAACCCGCCGCCTTCCGCAGCAGCCCGCGCACAGCACCCGCGCTTTGTGGGCATCCGGCGTCGGCACAACGGCAGCTGCGGCACCTTATACTTTGCTTTCATCAACAACGGTAACTGGTTTGGTACGAGCAGAAGGCAGTCATTTACTGGCGGGTGCCCGGCAGGCAGGCTGGGGGAAAGTGGCCCTGAGCTTTTTGCCCCAGACGTTTAACTGGCAGCTGGAAGGGAAAGAAGAATTATACGCCAGCTACTGGGCCGGTTTGCTGTCCGCCATCGCCCGCGAAGAAGTAACGGATAAATTCTGGCAGCGCACCGCTCCCCAGGTGCCACTCCCTAACAAGCCGGTTATACTTACTTATACTAATTACTGTCTTACCGGCGGCACAGTGCCCCCGGCTCCTACGGTAAGCAGCCTGGCTGATTCAGTGCACAGCAGCCTGCCCCTGGCGCAAGACCCCATGCAACCCACACAGTTCAGCGGCACGTTCTGGCCCCGCCACAGCGGCTGGCATCAGGTGCACACGGCCGGTGCGCCGCCTTACTTCTTTTATGTGCAGGATGCCGCCAGCTGGCCATTCGAAGGTATTTACCAGCGCCGCCAGGCAACGCAGGCCTTTGTGGCGCAGCAAGGTATAAAACCGGCAGCACCGGCCCTCGCTCACCAGCAAGCACCGATATCTCCCCTCTGGTTCTTTGTGCTGTTTGTGCTCAGCAGTGGCTTTTTATGGCTCGAAGAGAAGTTTTAGCGCTCGCAATCACCGTATTTCTATACTTGTGAAAAAACAAAAAGGCCCATCACACTTGCTGTGACGGGCCTTTTTATCTCTGACGCGGTTATACTTAGCGCAGGATCTTGAATTCGGTTCGGCGGTTTTCCTGGTGCTCTGCTTCCGAGCAGTTCACGCCATCCGTGCAGCGGTTCAGTAGCTGCGTTTCGCCGTAGCCTTTTGCAATTAAGCGGTCGCGGGCAATGCCTTTGGAGATAATGTATTCCACGGCTGCCTGCGCGCGCAGCTGGGAGAGCAGCTCGTTGTAGCGGTTGCCCTGGCGACTGTCGGTGTGGGAGCTCAGCTCGATGCGGATGGCCGGGTTGTCGCGCAGCGTTTGCACCAGCTTATCGAGTTCTTTGGCTGCTGCGGGCTTAATTTCGGATTTATCCAGGTCATAGTAAATGTTCTCCAGCACAATCGGTTTGTCCGGCGTATCGCGGTTAAACACCATCTCCACCTTCACCGAATCAGTATTGAAACGGCAGTCCGGCATCATGTCCAGCGTCTGGGTCAGGTATTTTGGTTTGCTGCCTTTGATGGTATAGTTGGTGGAAGCTTTCACCGGAAATGTAAAGCTGCCATTCTTGTCAGAATATACTTCCACGGGGGTGGTGGAGCCTTCCTCAAAGAGCTGCAGCAGCACATGTTCCACGGGTAACTCTTTTCGCTTTGTGCCATTGCCCTGTGCCAGGCGCTCTACCGTACGGCCCGTCAACGTGCAGGGGATCTTCACTTCTTTAAACGCGAAAATATCGTCGAAGCCGTTGTGGCCCAGACGCCCCGAAGAGAGCAGCCCGCTTTTGCCATCTGGGTTTAGCAGCGCCCCGAAATCGTCGTGCGAGGTGTTTACCGGGTACTTCAGGTTCTCCACGCGGGTCCAGGCATTGTGGCTGCCGAAGGTCTTAAAGATATCCAGCCCGCCCAGGCCCAGGTGGCCGTCCGAGGAGAAGTATAAAACGCCGTCCTGGCCAATGCTCGGGAAGCTCTCGCGGCCGCTGGTGTTGATCACGTTGCCGGCATTCACGGGTTTGCCCCAGCTGCCGTCTTTTTGCTTTTCGCAAAAGTAAATATCCGTTTCGCCCAAGCCGCCGGGCATATCCGATACAAAGTATAGCACGTTGCCATCCGGTGTTACAGCCGGGTGGCCCATAGAATAGGCGGTGGTGTTGTTATACTTAAAGGGCTTCACGTTCTCCCATTTATCGCCTTTGCGCTCGGCCGTGTAAATGCCCAGGCGATTGGTGTGGGTACCGGCTTCGCTGCCTTTAAACCAGCTGGTGGGATCAGGATTGGCTTTGGAGTTGCTGCGCTTCACCACGTGCGTGCGGGTAAAGTATAGCAGCTGGTCTTTTTCCAGGAAAGCGCCCGGGCCGTTGTGGTAGGTGGTGTTCACAGAAGGGGGCAGGGGCACGGGCGCCTCCCAGGTGCTGTCGGTTTTGGTTTTGGTAAAGTATAACTGAATGTAGCCATTGCCCGTCCAGCCGTAGCGTTCTGTTTGCTGTTTCGGATCGGTGCGCATGCGGTCGGAGGCAAACAGCAGCCCGTCTTTTAGTTTGATGGGGCTGAAGTCGGCGCCCTCCGAATTTAATGTACTGATCTTAGTGATGGCAAAAGGCCGGGCCTCTTGGATCCAGGTCATGGCCGTGTCGCAGGAGGCGGCCATTTTGCGGGCCAGCGCTGCCTGGGCAGGCACTTTGCGGCCATACTGCTCAAACAACTGCTTTGCCTTTTCATAGCTGCCGTTCCGCTTGGCCGACTCGGCATACAGGTATAAATTGGCCGGATCGGCGTTTGGGAACGTGGTGGCCTGGGCATACCAAAATTCAGCTTCCTGGCTGTTGTTCATGATGCGGTAACTGTCGGCAATGCGCTGCACCACCAACAGGTTGGGTTCGCCGTTTTCCAGGATCGCTTTGTAGGCGGCCAGAGCCTTCGTAAAGTCAAAGTTGTTGAAGTATTTGTCGGCCTGCTTCATGTCCTGCGCATGGGTGGCGGCAGGCGTTCCCAGAAGACCCAGCAGCACGATAAAAGCAAGTGTTAACCGTAATTTCATGGCGAGAATAAAGAATGTACAAGCACCCGAAGCAAGCCGGGCAAAGCATGAAAGATAGACAATATACCAGAAGTAATAAACAGCGCCCTTGTATATTCCTGCAATTATACTTCCTTTCGGCCTGCCTCCCTGTTACAGGTTGCGCGGCGTCATGATGCGGCCGTGGCTTTTCTTATAAAAAGAGTAGCCCAGCGATATCTCGTGGCTGGCATAGTTATTCAGCTTCGAAAGGCTAATATCGTAGGAATAGCCTACGCGCAGCCGCGGCGTGGCATAGAGCTGTGCCATGACCGCCACCGCGTTCCGCTTGCCCAGTTGCTTCATCTCCAGGTTGGTAAAAAGCGGCATTGCCGTACGGTAAGAGGCGCCCACCCAAAACCGGTTATTGAGCAGCAGGAACGTGTTCAGGTCGATGTTGGTCGGGCTTTTGAAATCCTCCTTCAGCAGGATGCTGGGCTTCAGGCGCAGGCTGGGGCCCAGGTCCAGCAGGTAGCCGGTGGAGATAAAGTAATGGCGCCGCGGGGTAGCGACCAGCAGCTTATCGCTTTTGTAGGGCACCAAGCTGGCCGCGGTTAAGCCGGCATAAAAACGCTGCGTATTAAAAAAGACGCCGATCTTGGCATCGGGCAGGATCTTTACTTCTTTCCCTTCCGGCACTGCCGCATCGGGCTGGCCGCTACCTGTCTGCAGCATGGTGCCATCCAGCACATACTGGGCAGCGCCCGCCGAAATGCCCAAAGCCAGTTTGGAATAATGGTCGGTGGCAAGGCGCACGGCCACATCCGCATACACGCCCGTTTGCCGTTGCGCGCCCAGGGCATCGTTCACGATGTGCGCTCCCCAACCCAGGTTCGGGTTAGCCGTCAGTCCGTCCACGCTGATGGTTTGGGTAACAGGGGCACCCTCCAGCCCCGTCCACTGGCTGCGGTAGGTGGCATTGATGTTCAGTATCTCCTTGCTGCCGGCATAGGCAGGGTTAATGGCCAGCTCATTGAAGATGTACTGCGAATACTGGGGTGCCTGTTGTGCCGCTGCGGTTTGTGCCAGCAGCACTGCAGGCAGCAGCAGAAACCAGCGGATGAGGGTTGCTTTCTTCTTCATTACCTTACTATCGTCACGTAGCCTTTGAACAACTTTGAAGTGCCGTCACACATTTTTGCCCGCACAACATAGTAATAAGTGCCTTCGCTCAGGTTACTCCCGTTCCAGTTGTTTTTGTAAGCGTTGCTTCTGTATACTTCGTTGCCCCAGCGGTTTATCACAGTCAAGTCATTATCCGGGTAGTTTTCCAGGTTCCGGATCACCCAGGTATCGTTGTTGCCATCGCCGTTCGGCGAAAACACGTTCGGCACAATGATCTCGCTGTTGCGCAGGTTGGTGTTGGGCGTAAGCAGGGAAGGTTCGCTCTGGCAGATGCCATTGTCTACTACCACGCCGATGTTGCCGGTCGTGGTGCCCGGATTAACCGTAACTTTATTTGTGCCCTGCCCGGAGGTGATCTCCCATCCATCCGGCACGCTCCAGGTATACTTGCTGGCGCCGGCCACAGGGGCTACTTCGTAGCTCAGCCCGGCACATGGCGTGCTCAGGTCCACGATCTCGCCCAGCTCGGCCAGCGGTTGTGCGTTTAGCGCCATGGTGGCGCTTAAGCTGTTGCCGCAGCCATTCACGGCTTCTACTGTTAGCGTGCCACCCTGGCTGCCGGCTTTTGCCGTGATGGTGGTGGAGCCCTGGCCTTCCACAATCGTCCAGCCTTCGGGTAGGGTCCAGGCGTAAGAAGAGGCTCTTAAGGCAGCATCCACGGTATACGTAACGGTACGCCCGGTACATACGCTGGCTTCGCCCCGGATCATGCCCGGTGCTGTTGGCTTGCCGGTAACAGGCGTAACCACCAGCATTGTGGCCGATCCGGTACCACAGGCGGTAACGGCGCTTACTTTCAGGGTGCCGGCTGTGGCAGTAGGCAGTACGGTAATAGAAGCAGTGCCGGCACCGGAAAGAATCGTCCAGCCCTGTGGCAGCTCCCAGGTATAACTATCTACATTGGCCAGCGGCTCCACGCTATAGCTGGTGCTGCTTCCGTTGCAGGGCTCTGCGGGGCCGGCTGTAAGTTTGGGCGCGGCCGGTAGCTGCTGCGGTGCCAGGGCAAGCGATTGGCTGTTTCCCTGACCACAGGTGTTGGTGGCGTATACTTTCAAATCACCGGCTGCTGTGCCTGCTGTTACGGTAATGCTGGTGGTGCCCTGTCCGGCCGTGATCTGCCAGCCTTGTGGCACGCTCCAGGTATAAGCTGTAGCGCCTGCAATGGGATCGATGTTAAAGACAATGCCCGGGGTGCCGCCGCAGAACGAAGCAACCGACTGCCGGATGCTGGTAGGCGCGGCAGGTGGTCCGGCCAGCGGCGCAACCGCTAACACGGATTTCGTTCCGCCGGCACCGCAGGCGTTCACGCCGGCTACTGCTACCTGGCCTGCGGTAGCTGTTGTTTTTACAGTAATGGAGGTGGTGCCGTCGCCTGAAATGATCGTCCAGCCTTGCGGCAGCGTCCAGGCATAGCTGGCGGCGCCGGCTACCGGCTGAATGGTATAAGTCTCGGTAGCACCGGCACACATCGTCGTTTTTCCGCTGATAGGGCCTAACTGAACTGGCGCTGCCGTTGAAACAGCCACTGGCAGGCTCTTGGTGGCTGCATCGCAATCGTTGGTGGCGGTGATACTTACGGTGCCATCGGCAGTGCCCACTTTTACTGTAACGGACGTGCCATTAGCAGCTCCCTGAATCGCCCAGCCTTTGTCTACAGACACTGACCAGCTATACCCGGAAGCGCTGACGCCCGGCTCCAGGCTATAGGTAACCACAGAACCGGCACATACATTGGCTGGCCCGTTTATCTTTAAACCGGCCGGTGCGCCCGAAACAGGTTTTACAGGCAAGGTGGTTGTAGCGCCTGCACCGCAGCCGTTGGCAGCTGTTACACTGATATCGCCGTTCTGGCTGCCGGCTACTACTTTCAACGTGGTTCCTTCCTGCGACACAACCGTCCAACCCTGCGGCACGCCCCAGGTATAAGTAGCCGTGTTTGCTACCGCAGCAATAGTATACGTATAGGTCTTGCCCACGCAAGGCAGCGCGTTACCAGTAATTGGGCCTGGCTTTTGGGGAGCAGCCTGCGCCACCACGGTGGCTTTCTGCACCGCGCTTGTTACACCGCAGGCATTAATGGCCACCACAGAAATGGTGGTGCCGGTCGTGCCGGCATCGAGCGTTACCGTAGTGGTGCTTCCGCCGGAAACGATCTTCCAGCCCGGCGCTTCCCAACGGTAGGAGGTGGCGCCTGGCACCGGGGCAATCGTATAGGTGATGTTAGTCTGATTGGCGCATACCACCGAGAGGCCGAGGATCTCTTTCGGTGTGGGAGGAGGGGATGGCACCATCTTGACAGCAAAGCTGGCTGTGGCACTCAGGTTACAGTCGTTGCTAACCGTTACGCTGACATTCCCTTCTAAGCTGCCTGCGTTCACGGTGATGTTGTTGGTCCCTTGTCCGGCTGTGATCTGCCATCCCTGCGGCACGGCCCAACTATACGTAGCGCCTGGCACAGCCGGGATGCTGTAGCTATGGCCGCCGGAACCCTGGCAAACGCTACTTTCGCCGGTTATAGTCGGTACTGCCGGCGCTGCGCTCTGCGGGAAAACATCCAGCGATTTTATGTCGCCTTCGCCGCAGTTATTAACGGCCTTTACGGTAACCTGTCCATTTGCGGAGCCCACTTTTACCGAGATGCTGCTCCCATTGGAAGCACCCTGAATAGCCCATCCTTCGGGTACTGTCCAGGAGTAGCCGCTTGCGCCGCTTACAGGGGTTATGTCGTAGGTGATGAGGGTGTTAACGCAAGGGTATTGCTTGCCTTGCACCGGCGAAGTGATAATGGGCTTGCCGGTAGTTGCTGTTACATCCAGCACTCTTGCCGGACCCACGCCGCAGGTATTTCCTACCGCCACCGAAACCTTACCGGAACTACCTGCTTTACGGACAGTAGCAATTTCCTGGTTATCCGGATCGACAACTACATCCCAGTCGGCCGGAAACGTCCAGGTATAAAAAGAAGCGCCCGGTACGGCGGCTATTTGATACGTATAAGCCTGCCCTGTGCAGACCGCAGTGGGGCCCTGGATCTCCCCGGCCGCAGCGGGCACGACGCAGAAGAACAGGTTGGCAAAGTTATTCGGTTGATTTTTATCTACGCCGGCACCGGCCACGGAAACAGAGGCACCCGCATTGCTGGCTACCCGCAGGGTGGTAACCACCTTAAGCGTGGCGCTGCTGCCACTTACCATACTGCTGATCGTCCAGTAGCCGCTGCTGATGCTGTTATCAGGCGTTGCCGCAAGCATGGCCACGCCATTGCTTGGCGTGGTGCTCTTGATCTGTCCCGGTAAAACCAAATTCACCTTTATGCCGGTCTCATTACCGGGCCCCAGGTTGTCTACTGTTATTGTATAGGTGATCTCCTCGCCCAGTTTATAGTCATCCACCGCAATACTTCCCGGGCTTTTCTGTAACGTAATTCTCAGGTCAGCAGAGGCATCGGCCGCTACAAAAGCAAAAGGGAGGCTCACAGATTTCTTTGGTAGGCCTGGCGCATTGACAGAAGTAGCAGGTTTTGCGGCACGCGCTGTTGCCCACTGGGCGGAAGCCAGAAGGGATACCGTGTAAAAGCATACTATCAGAAGTATAACTTTTCCTAATAAGCTTCTCATTAAAAGTTGTATAAAATTTTACTTTATAATTTCCTCCTTTGTAGAACCGTTGGAATAGTCCGCTATGGCTACATTGTACAAAATCAACTACTTCCGCTCTTCACTTCTCTTGTTGATTTCTTTTTCGGCACAATATTATGGCTTTATAATCATATATAAAAATAACGCATAGCCATATTTTACATGATGCCGCTTTCCACTACCTAAATTTCAATTAATTATAGTGCAATCCTAATTTTACTAAAAAATTTAAATTTTATCATTTACAAAGCGCATACCTATATAGTAAGCACTGAATGCATATAATGAAAACTATAAGAAAGTATACATTTTGTACACCACGGCAGGTTAAGCGAAAGTAAGACATTGCTTATAATATATGTAATGCTATATAGTAAAATGTGCCTCAGGCATCGTATAGGCACAAAAAGCCCCGCTGCTTAGGGGCAGCGGGGCTCTCAGTATATTCCTGTTCAGGTGTTAGCTTACCAGATCCATTCAGGGCAGATAATGCGGTGATTGTTGAGCAGCTTAAAGCCCACCACGATCTCGTGGGTACCGGCGCTCACTTTATTCAGGTTCGAGATGGTAGCATCATACGAGTAGGAGACATCCAGCAAAGGGCTGATGTATACGCCCACCATACCAACCACTGCATCCTCGTGGCGGTAGGCGGCACCCACCCAGAAGCGGTTATCGTAAATGGCCCGCACGCTGGCATCAATCGAGACGGGACTCGGATCGGCCAGCTTTACCATAACGGACGGTATAATGTCTATCGTTTCTGTTGGCTGCAGGCGGTATGCACCGGTTACAAAATAGTGCCGCTGCAGGCCAAAAGCGGCTCTGCTCTCTTCCGGCGAACGGAAACTGCCGGTGCCCTCCAGCAGCTGCGCGCCCGACACACCCAACGAGAAGTTTTTGGAATAGAGCCACAACCCCAGGTTCAGGTCCAGCTGGTTGTTGTTCAGGTTACCGCCGCCTACCAGCGGGTCGTTGGGATTTGTAAACGCCAGTTCACCTGCATTCAATGAGTTCCGGATAAGGCCTACTGCAGCGCCGGCGGCTACGTTAATGGTCCGTGTAAGGGGCAGGTGGTAGGCGTAAGAGCCGGTCAGGCCGGTACGGCGCAATGGCCCTGTCTTGTCGGTATGGAAGGCAATGCCAACGCCGTGGTGCGCCAGCTCTTTGTGGAACTTGTTGCTGGCAGCCCCTTTGTTAAGGGGCGTATGGGCCGTCAGGTAATAGGTAACCGGGGCGCCATCCAGCCCAACCCATTGCCGGCGGTTACTTACCCGGATATCGGCATAATCCTCGATACCGGTGATGGCAGGGTTAAGCAGATAATTGTTAAGCATATACTGGCTGTACTGCGGGCGCTGTTGTGCCACCCCCTGCATTGCAACCCCCATAAAGGCAACCAATAATATAAACAGCTTTTTCATATGCATCATCGGATAATAGTCACGTTGCCTGAGATGGGCTTCTCGGTGCTGTTGAGGTATATGATGTAGTAGTAGGTGGCTACCGGCAGTTCCTGGCCATTGTAGGTGCCATCCCAGGGCGTGCCATACCCGTTCGAAGTATAAAGTAGGTTGCCCCAGCGGTTAAAGATCTCCACACGTGCTTCCGGGAAATTATGAATGTTCTCGATCTCCCATACTTCATTCACGCCGTCGTGGTTAGGCGAGAAGGCGTTGGGTATGGTAATGGCCGGAATAACAGTCACGGTCACTTCATCGGTTGCCTGGCAGCCTTCGGCCGTTGTCACGGTTACCGTATAGGTGGTAGTGACGTCGGGGCGGGCTACCGGGTTAGCAACATCCGGACTGCTGAGGCCGGTGGCTGGCTCCCAATGATAGGTGGCGCCGCCCGATGCCCGAAGCTCCGTGGTGCGGCGCTGGATGATGGTCACATCCGGCCCGGCATTCGCCTCAGCCCGGATCACGTTTACGGCTACCGGTGTGCGGGTAGCACTGCTGCAACCGCTCGTATTTACCGCCTGCACATAAAAAGTGGTCGGCTGCGATAGGGCGGGCGTCTGGAAAACAGGTCCGATAAACACCGGCCTGCCGCCTGCAGGCGCAGTATACCATTCGTACGTTGTGCTGCTGCCCGGGTCCTGCACGGTTAAGGTCGCGGAGCTATCCTGGCAGGCCACGGCATCGCGCACGGTCAGGCTTGGCGCCTTGGGCACCGGTGTAACCGTGATGGCAATAGCGGCAGAAGTATCGGCGCAACCGGCCGAGGTAACCAGGCGCCGGAACCAGGTATTCTGCGTCAGCGCCTGCGGCGAATAGGTAGTACCCGTGTTGGCGCCTGCGGCATCCACAAACCCGGCATCAGGGCTGATGGTACTACTCTGCCACAGGTAAGTATAGGTGCCGGTGCCCCCGGTAGGCGCAGAGCCTGTCAGGGTGGCGGGTGTTTGCCCGGCACAAACCGTCTGGCTGGCGGTGATGCTGTTGTTGGTCACGCCTTCGCTTACGGTGATCTGCACAGCAGCGCTGGTGTCGGCTTTGCAGGAGCCGGTTGTTATGATGCGCCGGAACCAGGTAGTGCGGCTAAGGCCCCCGGGGTTATAACTCTGCCCATTGTTGGTGCCTGCCGCAGCCGTAAAGCCGCCGGTGGCACTGCTGGTGCTGCTCTCCCAGAGGTACGTATACTTGCCATTACCACCTGTCGGGGCCGAACCCAGCAGCGACTGCGGTGCCGTGCCCCGGCAAACGTTCTGGTCCTGGGCGATGGTGTTGTTTGCCAAAGCGGGCAGTACGCTGATCTTAACGGGCTCGGAGGCCATCTGGCAACCGCCGGATGCTACCACACGCCGGAACCAGGAATCCTGCGTCAGCACACCGGGTGTATAATTTGCCCCTGTGTTGTTACCGGGTGCAGGCACAAAGCCGGTGGTTGGGCCGTCGGTGCTCACCTCCCAGCTAATGGCAAAGGTTACGCCGTCGCCTCCGGTAGGGGGCGTGCCGGTCAGGGGGGCGGGCTGCTCCTGGGCGCAGATCTCCTGCGAAGCATTGATGGTATTGTTCTCGATCACAGGCACCACGGTTACCTGCACGGCATCGCTGGTGTCGGCGGTACAGGTGCCAGAGCTCACCACGCGGCGGAACCAGGTGGTCTGGCTGAGGGCGGCAGGGGTGTACTCGGCGGCATTGTTGGTGCCGTTGGCCAGGGCAAATCCTGCATCAGGGCCGGTGGTGCTGGCCTGCCAGGTGTAAGTATAGCCGGTGCCCGGCCCGCCTGTTGGCGCAGTGCCGGTAAGCTGGGAGGCCGTGCCGCCTTTGCAGATGCTCTGCGCTACCGGGCTGATCACGTTATTATCAATGGCGGGCGTTACGGTCACGATCACAGGCACGCGCTCGCTGCTGCATCCTAAATCGCTTTTGGCCTGCACATAAAAGGTAGTGGTCTGGTTCAGCAGGGGCGTGGTGAAAGAGGCACCGGAAGCCAGCAATGTACCGCCCGTAGGCTGGTCATACCATTCGTAAGTGCCGGCTGCCTGCGGCCGGAGCGTAACCGAATCGCCGGCGCAGGTGGTCTGGCCTTGCACAATAGGCTTGGAAGGCACGGGGTTGATGGTGATTTCCTGCGGCTGCGGCGGCCCGATGTCGTCGCTGGTGCCACAGTCGTTGGTGACGCGCAGCGAAACCTTGTACACGCCGGGTCGGTTAAAGGTCAGCTCCGGAAACTGCTCGCCCGAGACCAACGCGCCATCTACAAACCATTCATACTTGGTGATCTTCCCCAGGTTGGCATCAATAAAGGTATTCTGAGCGTTATACTTGATAGTGGTGTCGCCACAGGCAATAACGGGCGCCGGCAACTGGGCCTGCGGGTAACCTACCACAATGCTTTGCTCGGTGGTATCGCTGCCGCAGCCGTTGCTCACCACCAGCTGTAACTGGAAAACACCGGGCAGGGTAAATTCGATCTGGAGCGTATCCTGGTCCAGCCCCCCGAAAACAATGGAGTAGCCGCCGATGTTGTTCTGGTCTTTTATCTCCCAGAGGTAGGTCAGGTTACCACCCGTCGAGCTGTCGCCCAACGACACGATGATAGGCGTACAGTTGCCCGGCGTTGTCGAGGACTTTTTATCGAGGGTAAAGTTGGCTTTGGGCTTTTTGCTGTAGCTGTATACCTGCTCGAACAAGGCGCTGCACTGGTTCGTATTCTCGCCGCGAACCTTGATCGTATAATCCCCCAGGTCAGGAAAAGCGTTGGGAGCCTTTAAAGGGAAGGTTGTGGATTTAGCCGGATAAGGGACTTCTTTGCCATCGCCCCAGTCTATATAATAGGTGTTAATGTCGTTCTTAAAATTGTCGGCCGTAACGTTGGTGAGCTCGGCAAAGACGGCGGTGTCCTGCGGCTCCACGCTGTCGGGCAGGCACACCTGGAAATCGTTCTTCTCGGTGAAGGCTATCTCTGGCACCTTTTTAACAGAAACCGACTGGGTGAGGGTATCGGAGGAGCAGCCCTGCGGACTCACCCCGAACACCGACACATCGAAGGAAGCTACGCCGGTGCCTTTGGCCTCATACGTATGGGTAACGGGGTTTTGATTGGAGATGCTGCCATCGCCAAAATCCCAGGTATAAACAACACCGGGCTGCGGGTTGATCACGGTAAACTCCAGCGCGGTGCCGGCGCAGGTATTGTTGTTGCTGATGCTGAAAATCGGTTTGGCAGGCGTTGGGACTACGGTCACCGAAAAGTCGCCGGATGGCACCTTGGCGCATGCTCCTCCGGAAGCTTCTACCCGGTAAACGCCCCCCACGTTGGTAGTATAGGTAGCGGAAGTGGCGCCGGCCAGCGGCTGGTTGTCCCGGTACCACTGCCAGGCAGTGGGCGTGAAGCCCGCACCCGGCCGGCTGGTCAGTTCTATTGATTCTCCTTCACACAGCGTGGTGCCCCGGTTCGATTCTATCGACACTGTGCAGGTCTGGCTTAGTGCCACCAGGGGCCTCCCCACAATAAAGCACAGCAACAGCAGAAACAAGGTGTAGTGCTTAGGTAAAAACAGGCGCATCAGGTATAGGTTAAGGGTGGACTATAGGCTTAACGGCTACTATATACTAATCTCCAAATTTACAGAATTTCACCAGTTCCTGCAGCTCGGAGGCAGACCGGCTTCGGAGCAACGCTGCGAAATACAAAAATATCGTTTTTAGCCGACCAGTGCCAGGGAGGGAAAGATAATAACCCACTACCTCTATTGCTAATTCCTTTAAAAGGTTACACGGTAGCTAACAATTTTCACAAGGGGTAATTAGTAAACGATTTAACAGTGAGCAAATTGCATGGCTTAAGTTGCCCGAAAGGATTTAAAAAAACAGGCCCTGCAACCATGGCTGGATGCAGGGCCTGTTGAGCCATAGCTATACTTTCTTTTAGTGGGAGAGCTGCAGCTTTTGCACTACCCGCAGGCTATCTGCCTGAATGTAAAGCAAGTATAATCCGTCGGCCAGACCTGTTAAGTTAAGCTCCTGCCAGGCTTGCAGCTGTTGCTGCTCAAAGCGGCGCACCTCTTTGCCGGCCATACTTTGTACGGAGATGACCACATGCCGAAAGGGCCGCTGCGTGTGTAGCAGTACCTTGCCTGCCGACGGATTTGGCGCCACCACAATACCGGCTTCCCCGGCTGGTTCGGCAATGCCGGTGGGCAAAAGGACAACCGGCCATGCTTCGGAATAGCCGGAGTAGCAGCCGGACGCGCTCTGCGCCCTCACCTGGTAGGTACCCGAAGCCGGGACTGTAATGGTGGCTGTGCTTGCATTGGGCAGCAGCACCCCGTCCAGGAGCCACTCATACCGGCTTGCTACTACGCCGGCCGTTAGTTCTGTTGCCTGCTGGGTGATGGCGGGTTGCGCCGGAAGTGGGGCCACGGTTATTTTTACCGGGTCGCTGATGTTGGCGGCGCAGGTGCCGGCAGTTGCTAACCGCCGGAACCAGGCCGTGGTGGTAAGCGCTTCGGGATGATATGCTTGGGCGGCATTGGCGCCCGGCGCCGAAGTATAAGTCAGGCTGTCGGTGCTTACCTCCCAGCGATAGGTTATTTCTGCGCCGCCGCCCGTCGGCACGGCTCCTGCCAGTGCTTGCGGGATCTCGCCGGTGCAAATCGTTTGCGGCTGGCCTATCTGGTTGCCCGAAATTGGTTGGACGACCGTTATCCAGGTATGAGCACGGTCACTTGTGCAGCCCCCGGCGCCAACAGCCCGCACACTGTAGAGAGAATCGGTTGCCAGTACAGTTGTCGTAACAGTAGCACCCTCGGCAATAGGCAGTGCCCCCAGATTACGGTACCATTGGTAGGTAAGGCCGGCAACCGGCTGCAGGATGCGCAGGGTGATCACGGTTCCGGCACAGGCCGTCCCGGCTTTCTCTACCACCGGCGTAGCGGGCGTGCCGACTCTTATACTTATGGTATTGCTTATACTTTCGGCGCACATGCCTGAAAGTACTTTTCTTCTGTACCAGGCTGTGGCCGTTTGGGTAGCTGGTGTAAAATCCTTCGTGCTGGCTCCCTGCACGAGGCTGAAATTTGTGCCATCGGTGCTAGATTCCCACTGATAAGTATAAGTGCCGTCTCCGCCAGCAGGAGCAGCTCCCGCTAACGTTGCCGGAGCAGTACCGCTGCAAACCGTCTGGTCGGCGCTGACAGTGTTATTGGTGATGCTTGCACTTACCGTGATCTTAACCCTGTTGCTAATTGACTTTTGGCACGCGGAAGAGCCGTAGACAATCCGCTCGAACCACATGGTCTGTGATAACACTCCAGGGGTATAGTGCTGCGCATCATTGATGCCGGCTGCCGGAACATTAAAATTGATCCCATCGGTACTGCTAACCCAAAGATAGGTATACACATCGCCACCGCTGGTTGGCAATGAACCGCTTATACGTTGCGGCACCTGCCCCGGGCATACCTGCTGGTCGCCGGCAACGCTGTTGTTGGCCACCGGAGATATCACCGTTACTTTTACAGCCTTCCGCTCACTGGGGCCACAGCCATTTTCGGCCTGCACGTAAAAGGTAACCGTCTGCGTGAGCTCTGGTGTCGTATAAGTCGCGCCGCTTGCCAAAGGTATACCACCCGTTGCTGTAGTATACCAGCTATAGGTAAGACTGGCATCAGGCTGCTTTACCAGGAGTGTGGTCCAGTAACCGGCACATGTTTCTACGTTGTCGGCAGCAGGTATGGCCGGCCCGGCACAGTCCTGGGCGAAGAGTGTGTGGCCGGGCAGCAGCGCAAAGAGGAGGCAAAACAGGAAGGGGAGTATAAGTTGTTTCATGCAGCGAGGATAATATAGTATAACGAATATACAGTATTAATCGAAACTGCATCCTCTTATTGTACACCCTGCAACAGGTTATGCGGGAAATACCCCGCCAAAGTATAAAGGCCGGCTGTTCTTCTGAACAGCCGGCCTTTACGTTAACTTATACGTTGATGCGGTTTAGTTGCCTGTTTTGGCCGTGTCGGGTTTGGCAGCTGGTTTGGAGAGGCCTTTCAGGAAACCACCTACTTTGTCGGCTGCTTTCTGCTTGAGCTGCTTTTCGGCTTCGGTGCGTTTTTTCTCCAGTTCCAAGCGGGCTTTCTCCTCGGCTTCCGCTTTTCTTTTGGTCAGCTCTGCCTGCAGCGTGTCGCGGGCCTGTTGCTTCACGTTGTCCAGTTTGTTCTGCACAGCTTCCTTCACCAGGTCCTTTGCCTGCGTTTTAACAGAGCCGCCGGCCAGACCTACCTTTGGGGCTGCAAGCGTGCCGCCAATGTTGAGCTTTACGTTCACGCGGTCGGCGTTCTGCACCTGCTCTTTGCCCAGCAAACTGGTCAAACGGGTGTTCAGCTCGCGGCCCACTTTACCGGCCGGCAGGTTCAGCACCGTCGTATAATCGATCTGGCCGTTTACGTTGTTGGCGCCGCCCACTGTCATTTCCACATTGCCTACTTTCAGGTCGAAGGGCTTTACCACCAGGCTGCCGTTCACGATCTGAGCATCGATTTTTTTGTTCTCCACCACAAAGTTGCGCAGCTCCTCAAAGTTGGTCAGGCTGCTGATCTTATCCACGATCTTCACGTCGCGCAGAGCCGCCCGGATCACATCAATCACCCCACTGCCATCCAGTGTGCTGAACACCGGTACCATGTCTTGGCCCAGCTCGCCGGCAAAGTTAAAGCTGGTATTAAACTTGCCTTCCAGCAAGCCGGCAATAGGGGCTAGGGCCTTTATCGTATTAAAATTATTGAAGGCCTGTTTAAAATCGAGGTCTTTGATGGCCAGCTTCATATCAAAGAGCGGGTGCAACAGGTTTTGCGTGTTATAGCTGCCACTGGTCGCAAAAGAGGCCCCCAGCATGTTAAAGGTTACCTGCTCCAGCTTCGCTACCTTATCTTTTACCAGCACGCGGCCATCCACATTGTTTAGCTTAAAGTCTGAATACAGCACCTGTTTGGCATTCATATTCAGGGCTACGTCCAGGTTGGCCGGCACTTCCACCACGCCTGCTTCCTGTTTGTCGGTAGGCTCCCCCTGCTCGTCTACCATCCACTCGTTCACGTCGAAGCGGTTAGAATTGATCGTAAAGTTGCCGCGCAGGTTCTGGTTATCTTCCAAGGCATAGCCCAGGTAATTAGAAAGCGTGCCGCTGGCCTGTATGTCGCTTTTGCCCAGGTAGCCGCTCATGTTCTGCAGGTTGATGCGCTCGTTGTTGAATACGGCATCCGCCTTGGTGATCTTTATACCCTGCGGCAGATCGGTGCTGACAAAATGCAGGTTGCTGATGGCCATTGTACCGTTAGCTGTAACGTTGTTATACTTCTCAGCTTCAATGTCGCTGAGCTTTCCTTTGGCGGCAACGTCGGCATTGATGCGCCCGGACACCGTCATACCTTCCTGCGGGAAGATCTTGGTCAGCTTCGTCAGGTCAAGTATACCTTTGATGCGGGCATCAAAAGCCGGCTTGTCGATGCCCTGCACCAGCACGCGGCCTTCCAGCGGCTCGCCGTCCAGGCTCATGTTAAACCGCTCCACATTGATGCGGGTATCGTCCGTGTTGCCCGTGGTATTGCGGACGTTGGTCACCATGTTCAGGCCCTGGATCGGGGCCGGGAAATCCTTAGACTTCACATAGCCGTTGGTCAGGTTCAGGTCGGCGTCGATCACCGGCATGCTCTTTTCGCTGTACACGCCTTTGGCATCGGCATCCACTTTCAGCAGGCCGCGCAGCGTCATGCCTTCCACCGGGTATACTTTGGTCAGCTCGGCCAGGTCTACATTGGCCTTCACGTTGCCGTTTACCTTCATGGGTTTCAGGCCTTCTACCAGCACCTTGGCATCTACCGGGTTCTTGCCCAGGTCCAGGTGCAGCTGGCGCACGTCGATCACGGTGTTGTCTACGTTGCCGTCCTTGTTATCGATGCGCATATTTACGTTAATGTTGCGCGCCGCCTCAGGCAGGTCGGGGTACTTGAACATGCCATCTGCGATTACCAGCGAGGTGCCAAAGCCCGGCATCGAGGTTTCGTTGTAGCGCCCTTTGATGTAGCCGTCGAAGCTGAGCTTGCCCGAAGTCTTGATGTCGTTGAACTTGTCGGTATACATGCCCGGCACCACCGATAGCACGTTTTTAAAGTCTGCCTCGGTAGCTTTAAAGGCCAGGTCCAGGTCAATGTCGTCGTGCGGCATCAGGATGGAACCGTTAAAGGTAAAGGGCAGCTCGTTGAGGCGGATGTTGTTGTCTTTAAAGGTATAAAGCGACTTGTCCAGGTCCATGGCCATGGTCACGTCCGCGTTCAGCCGGGCATTTTCCACATAGTTGACGCCGGCATAGGTGATGGTCACCTGATCGGCGGTGGTCTTCGACACCATATCAAACACGTTCTTTTCAAAATCGCCGCTGCCGCTGTGGTTCACGTGGTGGCCCACCATACCGAAGGGAATGCTCAGATCATCATAAAAGAGCGTACCGTTGTTTATTTCCCACTTCTTAATAGCCATTTTAAAGTCGGAGGCAGCCGTATCGGCAGGGGTAGTGGCCGCAGTATCGGAGATAAAGATATCCCAGTTGGCTTTGCCGCTCTTGAGCACTACCAGCCGTATCACGGGCTCGTCGAGGGTAATGGAATTCACCTTCAACTCATCGCCGCTGATCACACTTGCCAGATCCAGGCCCATGTTAAAGGCCGGTACCTGGGCCAAAGTGTCCGTCTGGAACGAGTCTTTGCCGATCACCGCCAGGTTTTCCACGTTCAGCGACAGGTTCGGGAAATGGCGAAACAGCGAAACGCTCACATCATCGGTCTGATAGAGCACCTGCGCATTTATATTCTTTGCGATCTCTTTGTCGAGGGCTTGTTTAATTTTATCTTTGAACAGAAGGGGCACCAGGGCCGCCGCTGCAAAGAGCAGCGCCAGAAAGATAAAAAAGCCAATTACTACTTTCTTCATAGAACAGGTTTGGAGTTTCCTTTGAATATATAAGTATGCGTATTCTTGCCAGGGCTACTTCCTGATAAGCAAGTATACTTCATTTTTTCAGATAATTTTGTCCGGCTGCTGGCATTCCGCTGCCTGCCGGAACAGGTTACGCTTTACAGCCTCATCCTTTAAAAGCGGCCGTATAGCGGGTAGGGCAAAAACCATGCGTAAACTAAACTAACTATAACCCAGAAGCCTGTGCTAAAAAAACCGTGCCAACGTTTTATCAGCGCAGCAGTACAAGGTTGCCTATACTGGCTTTTCTGTAGGGCTGCATAAGCCGCTCTTTTACTGCTCCGCAAAACTAACACCCGTATTCGTATGCACCTCAAGGCCCTGGTTTTATGCTGTATCTGTTGCCTTGCAAGCCTGTCGGGCTTTGCACAGGAGGCAACGTTTACGCAACAGTACGCCAACCGCTTATACGATAACCCTGCCTTTGCCGGGCTAAACCACAGCTGGAGCATAACGGCAGCACACCGCAACCAGTGGCCGGCGTTGAACGGCGCTTTTATTACCAATCAGCTTGCCGGCGACTACCGGCTGCCCGACCAGAAAAGTGCCTTTTCAGCCCTGCTGCAGCAGGACAAAGCCGGTATTGGCGGTTTGCAGAAACTACAGGCGGCCCTTGCCTATGCCTACCACACCCGCCTGACAGATAACTGGGACATGGCCGCCGGCCTGCAAGCGAGCATTACCTCGCTGCGGGTGAACTATGACAACCTGGTGTTTGGCGACCAGCTGGCTGATAACGGCATGGTGGCGGTTACCTCGGCCGAAGCGAACAACTTCAGCCCCGCACATTACGTAAGTTTTGCCCTCGGCGGTTTGGCTTTTACCGATCAGTTCTGGGTGGGCGTAACAGCGGCCAACCTGAACAAACCTGCTTACGGCTTTGGACAAAACACAAAATTGCCTGTCCGGTTAACGGCTAATGTGGGGTATAAATTTTATGCCCGCAGCTATGAAACCCAGGGCCGGCAGTTTGAGTTAAGCTTTTCTCCAACTGTTTCTTACTTAAAGCAACAAAATTTTAGTCGTGCTGCCATTGGGTTATACACTATCTTCACGCCGCTTTCGTTAGGATTAGTATACAAAGGTGTGCCGCTGGCCGGTAAGGCCAACCAAGATCAGGTACTTGGCGTAATAGCAGGACTGCAGCTGGAACAGTTTAAGATTGGCTTCAGCCATGACGTTGGCTTACAGGGCTTTAGCAAACAGGCGGGAGGTGCCAATGAAATTTCACTTACTTTTGAACGACTCAACCTTAACAATTTGTTTAGAAGCCGCTTAGGAAGCAAATATAACAGGAACATTGTTTGTCCGGCATTCTAATTTTAATTATAATTGCACATTAAATTACGTTACAAGAACCTTATCTAAATTGGGTGCTATTTTATGAAATTTATTAAGTATCTGACGGCTGCGGTTTTGGGTGGACTTTGCCTGACTGCCTGTAATAAAGGAGGGCAACCTACCAGCACAAACCCGGGCAATGTGAGCTCGGCCACTGGTATTGCTTATAATGAAGATGAGAAATCATTTCAGGTAGCCGATTATGCCCAGTTTCCGCAAGGCCCGGGATTGGTGTTCATTGAAGGCGGCCGCACCACACTTGGCTCCATGGAAGAAGATGTGGCCATGACCCGCGACAACATTGAGCGTACGGTTACAGTTGCCTCTTTCTATATGGATGAAACTGAAGTGGCTAACATCCACTGGCTGGAGTACCTGCACTACCTGAAGGCCGACTCGTTGCCGGAAGTATACCAGGCCGCTTTGCCGGATACCACGGTGTGGTCTACCCAACTCTCCTTTAACGACCCTTACGTAACCTATTACCTGCGTTACCCTGGCTTCCGCTTTTTCCCGGTTGTGGGCGTAAGCTGGCTGCAGGCTAACGATTATTGCATCTGGCGTACAGCCAAAGTAAACGAAAACCTGGCCCAGGAAGCTGGCGGAGGCGGCGGTAAGCGCGGCCTGTTCGGCAGAAAGAAAGGTGGCAGCAGCGAAGGCGGCGAGGCAAACAAACCTTCTATCGAGTCTGGTTATGTGTTGCCGAACTATCGTCTCCCAACAGAGGCCGAGTGGGAGTATGCCGCACAAGCCCTGATCGGTACGCAGTATACGGACGACGAAAACCAGAACAACAGAAGACTTTACCCTTGGGATGGCCACCAGGTACGTAACCCATATGGCAAGCAGATGGGTAAGTTTATGGCTAACTTTAAGCGTGGCCGTGGTGACTACGCTGGTATTGCCGGTGCCTTGAACGATGGTGCCATGATCACGGATTATATCTACAGCTACCCGCCAAACGACTATGGCCTCTACAACATGGCCGGTAACGTAAACGAGTGGGTGCAGGACCTGTACCGCCCGCTTTCTTACCAGGACGTAGAAGACCTGAACCCGTTCCGCCGCGATGGTATGCTGGATGAGAAAGAGAACTATGACTCCAGCGAAGGATTCCACTCGCTTGTAAACGACGAGGTGCGTGTATATAAAGGAGGCTCCTGGAAAGATGTGGCCTACTGGTTATCGCCAGGCACACGCCGCTTCATGGCTCAGGACTCTGCCACCGCCACCATCGGTTTCCGCTGCGCCATGATCAACGCTGGCTCCAACAAATAAGTATTTAGCTTTTAGCTATAGCAAAGGCCCGGAAGAGATTCCGGGCCTTTTTGTTTTTATACTTTATACTTAGGCTACAGCGCTGCCATACTATACTTCCAGCATCATACTTGTGCTATTTTCTACCCCCTGTCTTTCTGATTTACCTCCTAATGCTTGGGTTGCTGTTTTTACAAGGCTTTCCTGAGCGCAAATGCGTTTTGCTTCGGGCACTTCTGGATGACCTGAAGGCGTACAAAGCGGTGTTATGCTTCGGGCAGTTTATTGATTTGGATGGGAGTAGTGGTGTGTTGTATAAGCCATGCCTGTGTACAGCGGCATTTAATGAATAGTGCCTGCCATATTAAACGTTAAAGCAAGATTATTTTTCCCGACTTGTAACAAACCATTCCGATTTGCGACAAATAGTATAAAAGGTAAGAGCATTGTACAAGCAGGAAGCAGAAAAGCAGTTTGAAAAGCAGATTAGCGAACATAAGCTACTGCTGCACAAAGTATGCCGCATCTATGCTTATACTGATGCTGACCGCCAGGACTTGTTTCAAGATATTGTCATACAGCTTTGGAAAGCTTACCCAAAGTTTAAAGGTGATGCTAAATTCAGTACATGGCTCTATAGAGTAGCTATCAATACAGCTATTAGCGGACTCCGGAAGAAAAAGGATTTTATTACTTCGTATAAGCCCTCCGATTTACCGCTCCACCTTACTGAGGATGCATCTAGTCAAATAGAAGAAGAAAAGTCGCAACAACTCTATAAAGCCATTGAGCAATTGAGCCAAGTGGAAAAAGCCATTGTCATGTTATACTTAGAAGATCGCTCCTATGAGGAAATGGAAGCCATACTTGGTATCAGCCAGGGAACTTTGCGGGTGAAGATGAATCGCATCAAAGATAAATTACGCCAGTTGACTAAAACGATTGATTATGGAACTTGATGATCTGAAACACATATGGCAACAGACTCCTGCAAGAAACACTATAAACAAAGATATTATGGAAATCATACAGCATAAAAGCTACGGACCTGTAGCTGCATTGAAAAGGGCATTCAGGAAACGAATCGTACTAATGGCTTTTCTTCCATTTCTGCTTCTAATGGCCAACTTGCAGGATGTGCATAAGGTATTTACCAGTGTCCTGTTCTGGAGTTATGTGGCCTTCTGTATAGGCATGATAATTTTTGCCTACTATAATTATCGTATTGCAAGTAAGATGGAAGTGATGGATGGCATGGTAAGAACCAATTTGGAGCATCAGATTAACTTACTTGAAAAAAGGGCGAAGCTGGAAATAGTGGCTCTAAGATGTACGTTGCTCTTTTTCATTGCATTAATCGAAGTACTGCCTTATTTTCAGCATTATCGCATGCTTGACAAATGGCATTCCCTTCCGCTTATGGTTAGGATCAGCGCCTATGCCGGAATTCTACTCTTACAATACATTCTTAATAGAAAAATTAAACAAAGGAAGGTGGGCCGGCACCTTGACTATTTGAAGGAGTTGGTGAACGAAATGCAGTAAGCAGCAAGCAGGAAGGTGAAATAACGGTCGACAACAGCACCTTTATGCAAAAGTAGTTTTAGAATACATACCCCTTGGTTTAGCTTCGATCAGCTTTGTTGCACCTGTAAACTGCATAACAGGAATATCCCTATTGCATAAAGCTTCTAATCGCTACCTACACACCTCCTTATGCCGCCGCAATCGCGACGACGCTAACCTCCGTAGCGCCGGCTTTGAGCAGCTCTACGGCACAGGCTTCCAGCGTTGCGCCGGTGGTCATCACATCGTCCACCACTAGTATGCGCTTGCCCTGTACCTGCTCGGGCTGGGCTACCCCAAACACCTGTTCCACGTTCTCCCAGCGGTCCAGGCGATTCTTCTTTGTTTGTGTAGCCGTATCAACTAAACGCACTAACACTTTGCTGCTCCACGCCAGCTGCATAGCACTGGCTAAGCCCTTGGCAAAGGCATCGGATTGATTGTAGCCGCGGCGGCGCAGTTTATACTTGTGCAGCGGCACCGGCACGATCAAATCAAACTGCTGTTGGTAGTGGTAGTCGGAGAGGAGGGTGCCGTAACGCTGCCCCAGGTGCTCGCCCAGGTCCTGCGCGCCTTTATACTTTAGCTTGTGCAAAAGCCGCTGCACGCGCCCCTTAGGTATAAAATAGAAGTATGCGAATGCAAACCGCACGGGCACCTTGCCCCAGAACCGGCGCTGCAGCGGGTTGAGCTCCGTGGCGCCGTGCACATGAAAATTGGTATAAGGCAGCTTTACATTGCAGGAGGTGCAGATATACCGCTCGCCGCGGGCCATGGCCCCATTGCAGGCATAACAGCTTTCCGGAAACAGCAGTGTAAGCAGGTCTTCGAACATTGGGCAGCGAAGCAGGTTTAAGGTATATTGGTTAATTTCGCGTAACTTTATACGTATATTTTTTAAAGCGTAACAAGCACACATCCCATAACAATGAGCTTAGTAGAAGAATTTAATGACTACCGCACGCGCATGAACGAGCGCATCATGTCATATGATAATAAAGTGATCAAGCGTTTCTTTAACCTGGATACCAACACTTACATGGAAGGTGCCCTGGATGTGAAAACAAAGGAAATGCTGGGGCTGGTGGCCTCTATGGTGCTGCGCTGCGACGACTGCATCAAATACCACGTGGGCAAATGCTACGAAGAGGGTTTAACCGACGAGCAGATCATGGAAGTATTTTCCATTGCTAACCTGGTGGGTGGTTCTATTGTGATCCCGCACTTCCGCCGTGCCGTGGAATACTGGGAAGAGCTAAAGGCCCGCGGAAGCGCCGAGTAAATTGATTGTTGGTTGTTAATTGTTGATTTGAGGAAGGCCATATGTAACCTACATGCCGTGAAAAGCAATTAACAACCAACGATCAACAATTAACATTCACCAACCAACTATCAAATGGATTTAGATTCCGATAACCTGGATCATAACTGGACCCAGCTGCGGGCTGCCCTCATGAAGCAGTTTGGCAAAAAGCCGGACCTGAACGCCATCCTTTTTCTGATCGGCATACAGGAACTCGGCAGGGGCATCCGGGAGTTTACCAAAGAAGAAAAGCAGGACCTGATGCACATTGCCACCTGCAAAGTATTCAGCCTGTCGGGCTATTATACTTACAACGGGCTGGATGAAGAAGGCTGGCCACACTATACGGCGGTTAAAACCATACCGTTTGCCAACCTCCGCGAGCAGGAAAACATGCTCAAGTGGCACATCATCGAATATTTTAAACAGGCTGACCAAGTATAAATCGCAGCGCGTATTTCGCAGCACGACTTTAAACAAAATATAACCTGAAAGTATAAGCTTATGAAAAAGTACACGGTTCTCGGGTTCATACTTGTGTCATCACTCTTATTTCTTACCCAGGATTCGGATAAGAAGAAAAATCGTGCTACCTGATACGTTTGCCGCAAAATTTACCCATGAAAATTATTACCTACAACGTGAACGGCATCCGTGCCGCTGTTACCAAAGGCTTTACCGACTGGCTGAAAGCCGCTAACCCGGATGTGCTCTGCCTGCAGGAGATCAAAGCTGAAGAAGCAAAATTTGATAAAGTGCTGTTCGAGGACATGGGCTATCACGTATACCTGCATCCGGCGGTTAAAAAAGGCTACAGCGGCGTGGCCATCCTGAGCAAAGAAAAACCCAGGCACGTAGAAACCGGTTGCGGTATGGAATGCTACGATGTGGAAGGCCGCGTGCTACGCGCCGACTACGCCGATTTTTCGGTGATGAGCGTCTACATGCCTTCGGGCTCCAGCGGCGATCTGCGCCAGCGCTTTAAAATGCAGTGGCTCGATGATTTCCATGGGTATGTGCAGGACCTCAGGCACACGTTGCCGGGGCTGGTGATCAGCGGGGATTACAATATCTGCCATCATCCTATCGACATCCATAACCCGAAGTCAAACGCCAAAAGCTCTGGTTTTTTGCCGGAAGAGCGCAACTGGATGTGTCAGTTTGTGGGCAGTGGCTTTATCGATTCGTTCCGGCACTTCAATGCCGAGCCGCACAACTATACCTGGTGGAGTTACCGGGCCGGCGCACGCACTAAAAACCTGGGCTGGCGTATTGATTATAACATGGCCACCGAAAACCTGAAAGACAGGCTCAAACGCTCGGCTATACTTACGGAAGCCAAACACTCCGACCACTGTCCCGTACTGCTGGAGCTGGTATAGGAGGGGAGCGGCATACGAAAGAGCAGACCACCTGAGTTTATATTAGAAGGCTGAACACTTGAAGTATAACCCGGCAAAGCTGCGCTTATTTTACACGTAAAAGTCCCGGACAGGCACCATGCGCTAAACAGGAAGGAGCAAAGACATGAAACATCCCGATGCACTCGATCAGTTGCTGCATCAGTTGCAGGAGTTCAAGCAAAAGTTTTACCGCAACATGCTCTTGCGGGGGAGCATCTTTGCAGTCGGGCTCCTGCTTTCTGTTTACATCATGTATAGTTTGCTGGAGTACATGTTCTACTTTCCGGAGTATGTGCGGGCGTTTCTGCTCTTCTCTTTTGTTGCAGTGGTGGTGTACGTGTTGGTCCGCTGGATCGTGCTGCCTCTCTCGGCCCTGGCTAACCTGAAAAAAGTATTGACAGACGAGCAGGCCGCGCAGCGGATAGGTTCCCATTACCCCGATATCCGCGATAAGCTGCTCAATGCAATTCAGCTAAAGAACCTGGACCGCACTAACGAGCTGATCGCCGCCAGTATCGCCCAGCGCACCAACCAGCTGGTCACCTTCCGGTTTACGGATGCCGTGACGTACCGTGAAAACACACCCCTGCTCAAGTATGTAGCGCTGCCGGTAGTTATTGCCGTGCTCATTGCGCTTATTTATCCCACCATTTTGCTGCAGGGCACCGAGCGCATCATCCACTATAAAACCCATTATACCCCGCAGGCGCCTTTTCAGTTTGTGGTGCAGAGCAAGCCGCTGCAGGCCTTCCGCGGCGAAGACTTTGAGCTGAAAGTTGCTGTCACTGGCAATGCTGTACCAAACGAAGTATACCTCAACTATAACGGCCGGCGCCAGCAGCTCACTGCTGCCAGCAAGGGCACTTATACTTATACTTTTAAGCAGTTGCAGAAGCCTGTGGAATTTCAGCTGGAGGGCTCCGGCTTTTTCTCTGACCACTACCAGCTGCAACTGCTTTCGCGCCCTAACCTGCGGCAGTTCCGGATGCAGGTGGCCTACCCGCCATACTTAAACCGAAAGCCTGAGGAGATCCAGAATACCGGCAACGCGGTAGTGCCCGAAGGCAGCACCCTTACCTGGCATTTTGCAGCCACCGAAACCGATAGTGTAAAACTAGCCTTTGAGGCGCCGGCCCAGGTGCTGACAGCCGTAAAGGACGCAAACACCTTTACCGCTTCCAAGCAGTTTAACCAGAGCCGCAACTATAGCATCAGGCTCCGCAACGCCTACAGCACCAACAAGGAGCCGATCAGCTACCAGATCACCACCATCCCGGACCGGCACCCGCAGATCAGTATGGAGCAGTTCCAGGATACGGCACTTTATACTTACCTGGTACTGGGCGGCGATGTGTCGGACGATTACGGGCTGACCCGCCTGGCGCTGCACTACCGCATCAGCAACGACAAAACCCCGCAGGCTACTTACAAAAGCCGGCCGCTTCCACTAAACCTGCAGCAACTCAGCCAGACCTATTATTATCAGTGGAACACCGCCGCCCTGAACATGCAGCCCGGCGACAAGCTGGAGTACTTTGTGCAGGTATGGGACAACGATGGCCTACACGGCCCTAAAGCGGCGCGCACGCGCACCTTCGAACTAAAAGTACCTGACAAGCGCGAGCTGCAGAAAGAGCTTGACAGCAATGCCCAGTCGGTATCCAGCCAACTGAGCCAGACGCTGAACCAGGCCAACGAGCTGCAGAAAGAACTGGCCAAATCAGAAGACAAGATGAAGACCAAGCGCGACCTGAACTGGCAGGACAAAAAGCAGCTGGAAGATTTGATGGCCAAGAAAAAGCAATTGGAGCAGGATCTGTCTTCGATGAAGGATATGTTTGACCAGCTCAGCAAAAAGCAGAACATGCTCAGCGAGCCTAACAAGCAGCTGGCTGAAAAAGCGCAGCAACTTCAGAAAATGATGAACGATCTGCTGGACCCTGAAACCAAAAAGCTTTACGAAGAATTGGAGAAATTACTCCAGCAGCAGCAGCCCAACGACACCGAGATGCAGAAACTGCTCAGCAAGCTCGATAACCGAGAAAAGAACCTGGAGCGTGAGATAGAGCGTGTCCTGGAGCTATTTAAGCAACTGCAGTTCGAGCAAAAACTGGGCAACGTGTCGGAGAAGCTCACCGAAATGGCCAAAGACGAAAAGCAGCTGGCCGACAAAACCGAGCAGAAACAGCAACAAAACCAGCAGTTGCAGCAGGAGCAGAAAGAACTGCAACAGGATTTTGAGGACGTGAAAAAACAGCTCGACGAGCTCAAAGATTTGAACCAACAGTTGGAGAACCCCAACAGCCTAGACGAGCAGCAACAGCAGCAGGAGCAGCAAAGCATCGAGCAGCAGATGGAGCAGAGTCAGGAGCAGCTAGAGAAGAACCAAAACAAAAAAGCCAGCGAGTCGCAGCAGAAGGCAGGGGAGAAGATGCAGCAGATGGCCCAGAAAATGCAGGAGATGAAAAGTAGCATGGGCATGGCCGGCATGGAGCAGAACCTGGACAACCTGCGCGATATCCTGGAGAACCTCATTACGCTCTCCTTTGACCAGGAAGATGTGATGAAGCAGTTCCGAAGTGTAAGCCAGAGCGACCCGCGCTTCATCACGCTATCGCAAAAGCAGCTGGCCCTGAAAGACAATGCGCGGGTAATTGAAGACAGCCTCTTTGCCCTATCCAAAAAAGTATTCCAGATCCAGTCTTTCGTAACGCGCGAGGTAGCGGCTATGAACCAAAGTATGGACAACAGCCTCAAGCAGCTCAGCGACCGCAATGTGCCCAAGGCCAATGTGCAGCAGCAACTGGCTATGACAAGTATGAACAACCTGGCGCTGATGCTCAACGATGCGCTGAAGCAAATGCAGCAGGCCATGCAGCAAATGCAGGGAAGTATGGCCGGCAAACAGAAGGGCGCCAAGCCCAAACCCGGTGGTTTAGGAGAATTGCAGCAACAATTGAACAAAAAAATCGAAGATTTGAAAAAAGGTGGGCAATCGGGTAAGGCACTTTCTGAAGAATTAGCTAAATTGGCTGCGGAGCAGGAGGCTTTACGAAATGCCATGCAGGAGTTGGAGAAGCAGGGGCAAAAACCAGGCGAAAACGGCAAAAGCGGCCAGTTGGGAAATATCAGTAAGATGATGGAACAAAGCGAGACTGATCTCGTTAATAAACGTTTGACCGAACAGACCATCCTGCGGCAGCGTGAAATCCTGACCCGATTACTGGAAGCGGAGAAGGCTGTGAAGGAACGGGAATTGGACAATAAACGCGAGGCTACTTCGGCCAAAGAGATTGCCCGCAAAGTTCCGCCCTCGTTTGAGAAGTATTTAAAAGCAAAAGAAAAGCAGACAGAACTGCTTAAAACCATACCGCCTGCCTTGTCGCCGTATTACAAGCAGAAGGTTAACGAGTATTTTCAGAACATCAGCAATAAGTAAGCACCTAATTTTACACTTAACGATTGATATGAATCAGGTTAAAATTCAGATTCCTTCCCTTATCGAGAATATCCGCGTAATAGAGAGCTTTATCGACAATTCTAAGGAAGAATTCGAGTTTGAAGACGACATTTATGGCAACATCATGGTTGCTGTCACGGAATCTGTAAATAATGCTATCCGCCACGGAAACAAGTTCGACAAAGACAAGAACGTATACCTGACGCTTCAGATCGAGGACAACAAGTTGCTTTTTGAAATTGAAGACGAAGGCCCTGGCTTTAATTACGAGCAGCTGCCAGATCCCACCGCTCCTGAAAACCTGGAGAGCCCCGGCGGACGTGGCATTTTCCTGATGCGCAACCTTTGCGATGAGGTTAACTTTGCCGATAACGGAAAAAAGGTTCAGCTCATCTTTAACATTGCTAATTTACAGAATGGATCATCCAATTGAGTTTATCAGCGAGGACGTCGATTTTACGCTGGATAACCCGGAGCAAGTATCTGATTGGATCGCCACAGTAATTGAGAAACACGGCCAGGAGCTAGGCCCGCTTACTTACATTTTCTGCTCCGACGAGTACCTGCACGAGATCAACGTCGAGTACCTCGATCACGACACGCTCACCGACATCATCACCTTCAATAATGCTGACGAAGAAGGCACTATTGAAGGTGATGTTTTTATAAGCATAGACCGCGTACGCGACAACTCCGCGGAGTTGGGCACTTCCTTTACCGACGAGCTACACCGCGTCGTCATCCACGGCATCCTCCACCTGCTCGGTTTCAAAGATAAGTCTGACGAGGAAGAGACACTGATGCGCAAAGAAGAGGATTCTTCCTTATCTTTGCGAAAGTTTTAGTCTCAAAAGGAATTCCCAACCTCTTGCAGATGTTTCACGTGAAACATCTCTTAAATCAGATTACATGTTTCCAGAATACGATATTATAGTTGTAGGCGCCGGACATGCCGGCTGTGAAGCTGCCGCCGCTGCCGCTAAAATGGGATCGAAGGTGCTCCTTGCTACCATGAACATGAACACCATTGCCCAGATGTCATGCAACCCCGCCATGGGGGGCGTAGCAAAAGGACAGATCGTTCGGGAGGTAGATGCCCTCGGCGGGATGAGCGGTATCATTACCGACCAGACCATGATCCAGTTCCGCATGCTCAACAAGTCCAAAGGTCCGGCTATGTGGAGCCCGCGCGCGCAAAGCGACCGCATGCGGTTTGCCGAAGCCTGGCGCCTGAGCCTGGAGCAAACAGAGAACGTTGACTTCTGGCAGGAGATGGTAACGGGCATTGCCGTAGAAGGAGGGAAGGCTGTCGGAGTGCGCACTAGCCTGGGGATAACTATCCGTGGAAAGGCCGTTGTTTTAACCAATGGCACCTTTTTGAATGGTATTATCCACATCGGCGAAAAGCAACTGGGAGGCGGAAGAGCCGCTGAAAAATCAGCTAAAGGGCTAACCGAACAACTGGTGGAATTTGGCTTTGAAGCCGGCCGCATGAAGACCGGAACCCCGCCGCGCGTAGACGGCCGCAGCCTGGACTATAGCCGGATGGAAGAGCAGTTCGGCGACGAGAACCCCACCAAATTTTCTTACACTGATACTGAGCCGTTGCAAAAACAGCGCAGCTGCTATATCACTTATACCAACTCGGAGGTACACGAGATCCTGAAGACCGGCTTTGAAAAATCGCCGATGTTCCAGGGACGCATCCAGGGCCTGGGCCCGCGTTACTGCCCAAGTATAGAAGATAAGATCAACCGCTTTGCTGACCGCGACCGCCACCAGATTTTTGTGGAGCCGGAAGGATGGAGCACGGTGGAAGTATACGTGAATGGTTTTTCCAGCTCATTGCCGGAAGACGTGCAGCTCAAAGCCCTCCGCAAAATAGTGGGCTTCGAGAATGCCAAAATGTTCCGCCCAGGCTACGCCATCGAGTATGATTTCTTTCCGCCTACCCAACTGAACCTGACCTTGGAAACAAAGCTGGTAGAGAACTTATACTTTGCCGGCCAGATAAACGGCACCACCGGTTACGAGGAAGCTGCCTGCCAGGGATTGATGGCGGGCATTAACGCACATAACAAGATAAACGACAAAGCACCGTTTATGCTTAAACGATCCGAAGCGTACATTGGCGTGCTGATTGATGACCTGGTAAACAAAGGCACTAACGAGCCATACCGCATGTTTACTTCCCGGGCAGAGCACCGCATTCTGCTGCGCCAGGACAATGCCGATATCCGCCTGACAAAGCTTGGCTACGAACTTGGTTTGGCCGATGAACAGCGTATGAAAGCTGTGGATAAGAAGATCACGGAAACAGCTGAAATCATCGCCTATTTAAATAACAAGCCTGTTGAGCCCGGAGATATCAACAGCATGCTGGAAGAGATGGGCTCTGCCCCGATCGTAGAAAAGCAGCGTGCCGGCCAGCTCATCAAGCGACCGAACATCGAGATAGAACACCTGGCAGCGGCTATACCGGCTATAGGCGATTACCTTAGCAAGTTTGCAAAGGACAGCGTAGAGCAGGCCGGTATTTCGGTGAAGTATGAAAGCTACATCGAGAAAGAATATGTGATGGCCAACAAGATGAGCGAACTGGAAAACTATACGATCAAAGAGAAGATCGACTATAGAAACATTCCGGCGCTATCGGCAGAAGCCAAAGAAAAATTATTGAAGATAAATCCTGAAACGATAGGGCAGGCCTCCAGAATAAGTGGCGTGACACCGGCCGATATTTCGGTGTTAATGGTATACCTCGGAAAATAAATGAGCTACGAAAGATTAGAACACTGCCCGGTTTGCGGCAAAAACGAGTTCAAAAACTTTTTAGTAGTAACGGACAACTCTGTATCAAAAGAGAGCTTTGTGCTAGTGGAATGTGAGAACTGCAGCTTTAAGTTTACCAACCCGCGACCGGATGCAGCGAGCATCGGAGCATACTATGAATCGGAGGATTACATCTCGCACAGCAATACCAAAAGCGGCATTATCAACAGGGCCTACCATGTGGTGCGCTCCATTACAACCAAGCAGAAAGTAGAGCTTATCAACAGGCATGCGGCGGGCAAAGGCAGCGTGCTGGACTATGGCTGCGGGACGGGCGTGTTTCTGGCAGCTTGTAAAAAAGATGGCTGGGAGGTAAGAGGCATCGAGCCCAATGAGCGCGCCAGGCAGGTAGCCACAGCCGAAACCGGCGAAAACATTGCCGCATCACTGGAAGATCTTTCAGGCGAAAAGTTTGATGTGATCACGCTCTGGCATGTGCTGGAGCATGTGCACACGCTCAACGAAACGGTAGATGCCCTGATCGCGAGCCTGCAGGATAATGGCACCCTGATTATTGCCGTGCCCAACGCCGACTCGCACGACGCCAAAGAGTACAGAGAGAATTGGGCTGCTTATGACGTGCCCCGCCACTTGTATCATTTCACGCAGCCTACCATGAAGCGCTTTTTGAAGAAGCATCGGATGGTGCTGGAAGAAGTGCTGCCCATGAAGTTTGATGCCTACTATGTTAGTATGCTAAGCGAAAAGCATAAGGATGGCAAAACAAAAATGCTGGCAAGCGTGCTGAACGGATACAAATCGAACAGCCATGCCGAAAAGAACGGGAACGATTATTCCAGCCTCATCTTTGTGGCTAAAAAGAAATAAACTATTGATAAGTTGAAAACAGAGAAGGCAAGCGTAAGTTTGCCTCTTTGTTTTTAAAGAACCTACACACATGAAGATACACGCCATACTTGTAGCAGCAGCACTTATAACGGGTATGAGCTCGTGCGCGAGCATCAGTAGCCCGGAGGGTGGCCCCAAAGATACCACGCCGCCAACGCTGAAGAGCAGCACTCCGAAAAACCAGCAGTTAAACGTGAAAGGCAAAACTGTTAGCCTGACATTTGACGAAGAGATCCAAGCTAAGAATCTTACCCGCGAACTGCTCATCACGCCTAATACCAACAACACCTATAAGGTGAAAACGGATAAGGAAACGATTACGCTGGAGTTTGAAAAACCGCTGCTGAAGAATACCACCTATACTTTCAACTTCCGCGAAGGGCTGATGGATATTACCGAAAGTAACAAACCCCTGAACTTAAAACTGGCTTTCAGCACCGGCACCTTTATCGACTCAAGCAAGGTAGCTGGTACGGTAGTAGATCTGATGACGCAGCTACCGGAGAAAGATGCCGTGGTAGCACTTTACCCGGCAAACGATACGCTGAATATCAGAGAAGATCTACCCTATTATCAGACGCAGACAGATGCCGCGGGCAAGTATACGTTCGAGAATATCAAAGAGGGAGATTACCGGATCTACGCGTTGATAGATAAAAACAAAAATGCCATTTACGATAACGAGGCGGAGAAAGTGGCCTATTTCTCCACACCTATTCATATTACGTCTACCACAGCACCGGTACTTTTGCAGACCGTAAAAATCGATACCAAGAAGCCTATTCTCACCCAACGTGACCGATATAGTGACCGGTTTGTAGGCACTTATAACGAAGGCATCCTGCGGTTCAGCGCAAGGAGCCAGCAGCAGCCAAACGACACATTATACTTCAGAAAGGGTACCGGAGGCAAAGCATTCCAGCTGTTCAAAACGCCTACTTTCAATGGTGGAAAAGCAATCTTCTCTGCAGTGGATTCCTCGGGCAATATAGCGGTAGATACTGTTCAAATTGCTTTTGAAGGGAAGCGTGCCCAGCTGCTGAAAGGCGCGCAACTACAGGTTACAAACAATGCAAAGCCCGCTTACAGATCCGGGCAAACGGTTACCATCGAACTCGAGACGCCTGTCAAGATTACCGGGAACGAGCCAGTTCGCATTATGGCAGATTCGGTAGTACTGCAGGCCCTGAAATATCCAGGGCAGCTTACCCTGGATCCATCAGGTACCGAATTGCGCTTTCAGCTCCCAGCGCTGCAAGGCCGCAATAAACAATTCAGCCTGGTGTTGGATAGCACCGCCATCGTCCCGTTACAGGGCAATCCGTTAGTATTCCCTGCTATTCCATTGCCGATAGCAGATAATAATGGGTTGGGCAGCGTGAAAGGAATTATCCAAACCAAGTCTCCTTCCTATATTATCCAGCTGCTCGATACAAAGTATAATCCGGTAAAAGAGATCCGGAATATGAAAACGTTTATTTTCACCAACCTCGAGCCGGGGCAATATTATATACGGGTGCTGGTAGATGAAAACAACAATGGCCGCTGGGATAAACCGGATCCGAAGCTGGAAAAAGCCTTTGAGAAAGTATATCTCTATCCGAATCCCATCGATATTCGTGCGAACTGGGAACTGGAAGCGATCAAGCTCGAATTTTAATTTAGAAGAAAACACAAAAAAAGGGAGGCCTAGTCGGTCTCCCTTTTTTTGTGCCTGCTAAACCAGGACATCCTATCCCCAACAGCGCAGCTCTCTTCCTTTACAATTCTCTTCTGCTTACCAGGTTTATACATCGGCAAACGGAAAGCTTTCAAAGGCCGAAGCTGTTCCGGCACGCCTGTCTCAGCCTGTGTACTGCCTACTCCCTTTCCTTGAATCCCGTTCCCGCTTCACGTTGGCAGCTACACGTTACACATGTCACCTTCCGCTCGCTCCTTTATACAGGCCGGTAAATTCCGGCGCGTGTAAAATTCTGTTTCGTTTTCACGGTTTGTGAAAGTGAAAAGCTTTTTGCTTCTCACCCGTAAGATAAAATCAGAGGCACTAATTCGTGTATTTAAGAGCGCGTTTAAAGCACATCAGAAACAAATAAAAGAAATCCACAAAGCTGTGGGTATAACGGTGGATAAACGTGGGTAAACCGTAGAACAATTTACACACCCCTTGTCCGGAGCTACCCAAAACGGCTGTGGAACACCCGAAAAGTGGAAACAGGTGCACAACTTCTCTCAAATTTTAGGGTTGTCCACGTCTGTGTGAATAGTGTAAAAAGAAATACACATAAAAGGGCAAAAAGTGGAAAACAGCTTTAAACCCTTGAGAAAGATATTTCTAAAAATTTTGAGAATGTGGAGAGCGGGTGAAAAACCTGGAGTATGTAAACAAGTTGTTACGCTTACACAAATATGGGTAGAGTTATGCACTTATGAACACACTCAATAATGAGAGAAAGATTCTTTTAAAAATTTAATTAAATAAAATTATTAGAGATGGAGATGTGTGGAAAGCTCATAGAAAAGCGAAAATTTGAGTAAGGAAAGCAGGACAGTTACACAAAGGCATAAGAAAAAAAAGCCTTAACTTTAGTCGGAAGCCGTTGAAATGAAACTATGAAATTACTGATGGAACTACATATACCACTCGAAGAGCCGGTGCAGATCTTTACGCTGGTATTGCTGATTATACTTGGTGCTCCGATACTAATGCGAAGGCTGCGGGTGCCAAGTATCGTGGTGCTGATACTTGCCGGCGTGATTATAGGACCCCATGGTCTGCATATCTTGGAAAGAGATGCCAGTATCGTTTTATTCGGTACGGTGGGGTTGCTCTATATCATGTTCCAGGCAGGGCTCGAAATTGATATCATCGATTTCAAGAGGTATAAAGTTCGAAGCATTGTATTCGGCGCTCTCACCTTTCTGATCCCAATTGTAGTGGGAACACTGGTGTTTAATAACTTGATCGGGTACAACATAAAACCAGCCATACTACTGGCCAGCATGTTTGCCCCGCATACCTTATTGGCCTATCCTATTGTAAGCAGGCTGGGATTAAGCCGGAACGAAGCAGTTACGATCACCATTGGCGGTACGCTGATAACGGATACAGCCGTGCTGTTAACGCTGGCCATTATCACCGGTTCGACAGAAGGAGAAATGAGTGTCGGTTTCTGGCTGAAGATGCTGATCCAGATGAGCATGTTTGTTGTGATTGTGATAGGCGTATTTCCGAAGCTGGCCAAGTGGATGTTCAAGCAGCTGGAGAGCGAGAAAGGGGCGCAGTTCATCTTTGTGCTGGCCATTGTCTTCGCGTCAGGTTTTATAGCTGAGCTGGCCGGGATGGATGCTATTATTGGAGCGTTCCTGGCGGGGCTGGCCCTCAATCCGCTTATACCGCATACTTCGCCGCTGATGAACAGGATAGAATTTGTAGGGAATAATATTTTTATTCCTTTCTTCCTGCTAAACGTGGGCATGATGGTGAACCTCATAAAGCTCTTCACCGATACAAATGCCCTGATCATTGCGGCTACCATTGTTATTCTGGCGCCACTCTGTAAGTATGCCGCAGCATACATTACACAACGCATATTTGGGTATAGCAAACTGCAGCGCCACCTGATCTTTGGCTTGAGCAGCGCGCATGCGGCCGCCACGTTGGCGGTAGTGCTGGCAGGGTATGAGGTAGGCCTGCTCGGCGAAAGCGCGCTGAACGGCGCGGTAGCCCTGATCCTAGCCTCTAGTTTGGTAAGTTCGTTTACGACAGAGAAAACAGCCAAACTGCTGGCCATTATAGAGCGCCGTAAAAAGC